>NZ_JBHWKX010000001.1:0-300049 GCF_042730885.1 Streptomyces sp. NPDC059909 | reverse complement strand
GGGGAGGAGAGGCTTTCCTCTGTAAAAAAAATCCCCTGAGGGAGGCGGGGGGAAAAAGGACCCTTCGCGTCTCTCGGCAGGAGTTCGGTGCCCTCCCGGGTCAGCCCGTGGGTCAGTCCTCGTGCGTGTAGAAGATGTAGAAGCTGACGCAGAACATGGCGGCCGCGAGGGCCAGGGACAGCACCGTCACGGTGAGGACGCTGCGGCCGCTCAGGCTGTAGAGGTAGCCGACGGCGATGCCCAGCAGCACGGAGTAGGCCGCTGCCCGCACCTCGCGGGGCAGCGCCTGCTGGTAGCGGCCGAGCGCGAAGCACAGCCCCGCCAGCACCACGGCGGAGACGAGGCCGATGACGATCTGCGCGGTGGCGGACTGCCCGGCCTCACGGGCCATGAAGGACGTGTAGAAGCCGTAGATCACGCCGAGAGTGAGGGGGATCGCCCACCCGAGAGCGCCGTGGTGCCGGACCGGCACCGCCGCATGTGCAGCCATGGCAGAGCTCCTTCCGCTCCATCCACTACTCCACCCACCAGCGGACACCCCGGCGGCCTGCGTGGCAAGTGGATCAGACGGATTCGGTGGGTTCCGGCGGATCCGATGAGACAGGCGGCTTCGGTGGATCAGGCGGATCCGGCGGCTTCGATGGATCCGGCGGATCCGGCGGATCCGGTGCGTGCCGGGCCCGACGCAAGGTCCGCCAGTGTCGTCAGTGCCCGCGCCAGCTCCTCCCGCGGCGGGGTCGCGAGCCCGATCCTGACCGCGTCCGGAGCCGGGTGCGCGCCCACCGCGAAGGCCGAACCCGGCGTCACGGCGATCCCGCGCTCCGCCGCCGCGCCGACGAACGTCTCCGCCCGCCAGGGCGCGGGCAGCCGCCACCAGCAGTAGTAGGCGCGCGGGTCGGTGCTGAGGTCGAAGCGGCCCAGACGCTCCCGTACCAGCAGATGGCGCTCCGCCGCGTCCGCCCGTTTGGCCTCGGCCACCGCCGCCACGATCCCGTCGTCCGACCATCGCGTGGCCGCGGCGAGACCGAACCCGGCTGCGGTCCAGGCGCCGGACCGCAGCGCCCGCATCAGCGCCTCCCGGTGCCCCTCGGGCGTGACGAGGTAGCCCACCGTCAGACCGGGTGCGAGCCGTTTGGACAGGCTGTCGACAAGGACGGTCCGCCCGGGGGCGTGCGCGGCGAGCGGCGCCGGGGCCTGCGTCGCGAGGAAGGCCCAGGTCGTGTCCTCGATCGCCGTGAGTCCCGACTCCTCCAGCACCGCCGCCAGCTCGGCCCTCCGCGCCGCCCCCGCCGTCACGGCCAGCGGATTGTGCAGGGTCGGCTGTACGTACACGGCGGACAGCGGCGCCCTGCGATGAGCCGCGGCCAGTGCGTCCGGACGCATACCCTCCGCGTCGAGTGCGATCGGCACGAGGCTCGCGCCGAGCTGTTCCGCGACCGTCTTGACCAGCGGATACGTCAGCGACTCGACGCCGAGGCGGCCACCGGGCGGCACGAGCGACGAGATCGCGGCGGCGATGGCCTGGCGGCCGTTGCCGGCGAACAGCACCCGGTCCGGGTCGGGCGACCAGCCGCTCCTGGCGAGCACGGCCGCCGCGGCGCGCCGCGCGTCGGGCGTGCCGTCCGGGGCGGCGGGCCGGGTCGCCTCCGCAAACACGTCGGCGCGTGCCAGGGCCGCCAGCCCGCGCACCATCAGCTCCGACTGACCCTCCGCCACCGGGTAGTTGAGCTCCAGGTTGACCGGGGCGTTCCCGACCGCCTCGGCGAGCGCCGGCCCGGGCAGCGGAGGCGCGGCGCGCACGAACGTCCCGCGCCCCACCTCGCCCACCACCAGGCCGCGCCGCACCAGTTCGCCGTAGACCCGGATCGCCGTGGAGGGCGCGATCCGGCGCCTGCGCGCGTACATCCGCTGCGGCGGCAGCCGCTCGCCGGGCCGCAGTCGCCCGTCGGCGATGTCGGACGCGATCTCGTCGGCGAGCCGCCGGAAGTCGTCCCGCATCCCTGCCCTCCAAAGCCGTCCAGAGCCCTCCAGAGCCCCAAGGGCTCCGGCAGATTGCACCGAGAGCAAAGATCTTATTGCACCGAGGAGTTGGGGCGCCTAGCGTCGTGGCCATGCCGTCCGCACTCATCGACACACTGACCATCGGCTACGACGACAAGGGAGCGGGCCCGGCCCTCGTCCTGGTACACGGCCATCCCTTCGACCGCTCCATGTGGGCGCCGCAACTCTCGGCGTTCTCGGCCACGCACCGCGTCATCGCCCCGGATCTGCGCGGTTACGGAGCCTCCACCGTCGTCCCCGGTACGACGCTGCTCAGCGACTTCGCGACCGATCTGGCCGCCCTCCTCGACCGGCTCGGCGTGCACCGCTTCGTCCTCGGCGGCCTCTCCATGGGCGGCCAGATCGCGATGGAGTGCTACCGCCTCTTCCCCGAGCGCATCACCGGCCTCGTCCTCGCCGACACCTTCCCGGCCGCGGAGACGGAGGAGGGCAAGGTGTGGCGCAATGCCATGGCGGACCGGCTGCTCGTGGAGGGGATGCGGGGGTACGCGGACGAAGTACGGGACAAGATGGTGGCGCCGCACAACACCGAAGCCTCGGAGACCGTCCACCGGATGATGCTGACCGCTTGGCCGGAGGGTGCGGCGGCCGCGCTGCGGGGGCGTGCGGAGCGCCCGGACTACCGCGAGCTGCTCACCCGGATCCCGGTCCCGGTGCTGGTGGTCGTGGGACGCCACGACGCGTACACACCGGTGGCCGACGCCGAGGCGATGCACGCGGCGATCCCGGACTCGACGCTGTGCGTGATCGAGGGGGCGGCCCATATGCCGAACCTCGAGCGGCCGGAGGAGTTCGACGCCGCACTGCGCGCGTACCTCGAACGGCTCAACTGAAATATCGGATTTACACCATTCGGCGCACGATGGCGCCATGAGCCAGAACACTGCACCCCAAACCCCGTCCCAGCAGGCCGCGACGAGCGCCGGCCCCGGTTGGGCGGCCGGCGGTACGCTCTTCGCCGGTGTCCTGATGCTGGTCATGGGCGTCGTCGACATCATCGAGGGCATCGCCGCCATTGCCGAGGACGACGTCTACACCCGCATCGGCGACTACGTCTTCTCCTTCAACCTCACCGGCTGGGGATGGATCCATCTGATCCTCGGGATCATTCTCGTCGTCACCGGGTGGGGGATCCTCAAGGCCGCCGAGTGGGCCAAGGTGACCGGTATCGCGCTGGCGGCGCTCAACATCGTGGCCCAGTTCATCTTCCTGCCGTACCAGCCGGTGTGGGCGGTCGCGGCGATGGCGATCTCGGTCTTCGTGATCTGGGCGCTGGCGACGGACAAGTCGCCGGCCAAGATCTGACCGGCGACGCGGGGTGGTGCGTCCCCGCCGGCCCCTGCCCCCGGGCGCCCTGGCCGGGGAGGGGGCGCCTGCGGTGCGCCTTTTATGGGGCTCCGCCCCCGGGGCCTCGCGGCTCAGCTCCCCCTACGCCCTGCGGGCGTGGGGCCCAACAGGGCTGCTTCTCGGGGCGAACGGACACCCGGCCCCACTGCCGGTACGGGCCCGCTCCCAGCCCGTCCGGCGCCCGAGGACGGACGCCCGGGCCCACCTTGCGGTACGGGCCCCAACTGCCGCCTACTCCCCGTTCGCCAACGTGTCGAATTCGTGCGCGTCGTGGGACGAGAAGATGCGCACCAGCCGCGGGTGCGCGCGCCGCAGGTGCATCAGGCGTTCCAGTTGGCTCAGCCGGAGTTCGTGGTCGTCCGCGACGAGGCGCTGGTGGAGCGCGAGGGGCCGGGGGCAGCGGGGGCGGCGGAGATCGACCTCGCCGTGGAAGAAGTACGCGTCGCCCGCGTGCAGCAGCCAGCGGTCCGGCTCCTGGACGGCGACCGCGCTGTGGCCGCGGGTGTGGCCCGGCAGCGGCACCAGCAGGATGTCGGGGGCACGCAGCACGCGGGACGCGGGGAAGCCGAACCAGTCGAAGTCGGCGGTGTCGTGGACGACCCAGTCCACACCGTGCGCCCACTGGGCGGGCAGATAGCGGTTCGCCTCGAGGCGGGTGTCACGGCGCATCGCCGACCGGTACTCGTCGGCCATCACATGCACCCTGGCGTGCGGAAAATCGGCGATGCCCCCCGCGTGATCGAGGTCGAGGTGGGTGATGACGATGTCGCTCACGTCGTACGGGTCGTAGCCGAGCGCCCTCACCTGATGTGCGGCCGTACGGGACAGATCGAGCTCGGGCCGCATCGTGTGACGGAACAGCGCCCCGAGCCGCCGCGGGTCCGAGACCTCCGCCGCCCCCAGACCGGTGTCGACGAGGACGAGCCCGCTGCCGGTCGCTATCAGCAGGCAGTGCGAGACGAGCGGGGCGCCGCCGAGCGGGCGCATGGGAGCACAGTCCAGGTGGTGAATGGTGAGCGAGGAGCGCCGCTGGGGGATCGGGGTCGTACGCACAGACATCTGTGCCTCCTGCTGCCAGGGGGAGACCCGGCGGGCAACCGGGCTGGGAGAGGATGGTGGGTGCTGACGTGGACGCGTGCATCTCGCCCTGCCTCCACTGCAGTTGTGCCACTTACACCGTAAGTACGAGAAGGAGAGAAGCACTTACGCTGTAAGCCGTCAAGCGTTACCGCGCGTAGCCACGCGAAAGAGGAGCCACCACCCATGGCCCACGGATCACGACGCGAACTGCCCCGACCCCGCGCACCGTTGACCCGGGAGCGGATCTTCGGAGCGGCACTGGTGATCATCGACGAGGAGGGCGTGGACGGGCTGTCCATGCGCCGGATCGCGGCCCGCCTGGGCGTTCAGGCGATGTCGCTCTACAACCATGTGCAGAGCAAGGACGACATCCTGGACGGTGTCACCGAGTTCGTCACGAAGCAGATGCGGATGCCGCGGCGGATGACGGGTGGCTGGGAGGAGGGGGTCCGCACGATCGCGTACGGCTTCCGGAAGGCGTCGCTGCAGCACCCGCGCGCGTGCGAACTCGTGCTGATGCGCCAGCTGTCCACACCGACGGCACTCGCGCCCGTCGACACGATGCTCGCGATGATGCTCGACCACGGCTTCGACGAGGAGACGGCGGTGCACGCGCTGCGGCTGTTCATCTCGTTCCAGGTCGGCTCGCTGCTGATGCATGTACGGGCCTCACCCGGTGCCGGCACCGACCGGGACCCGGAGGCGGACCTGGCGCGACGGACCGCGTACTTCTCGGGGTCCGGCTTCCCCGCGGTGGCCAAGGTCGCGCCGATCCTGGCGGTGAACGATCACGAGGCGGAGTTCGCGTTCGGTGTCGAGCTCCTGATCGACGCGCTGAGAAGGCTGGCGCCGGTCCCCAACTGAGCCCGTGGCGCCCGGGGGACCCGGATGTCCCGTGTCCCCCGAGTGGCCGAATGCCCTGCGCGGGCGCACGCTGGGGCGTATGAGAACGGCCCGAGGCGCCCTGCGCGCCCGACACGCGCTCATCGCAACCGCTGCCGCCGTGCTGATCGCGGCAGGGGGCACCGGCTGCTCCGACACTGACGAGACCCCCGAGTCGCTGGCGTCCAAGGCGAGCGAGGCCATCGCGTCCGCAACGGCCAAGCTGTCCGACATCCAGGGCGGCATCAACGCCAAGGGGGACGTGAAGGCAGGACCCACCGAGAACAAGGACGGCCGCGCCGTCTCCGAGATCACCGCGACCAACAGCGCCGGCAGCACCACTGACTACACGATCCAGGTGAACTTCAAGGACTCCGACGGCAACCTCCTCGACGCCGTCGTCGTCACCATCAGCGACGTCCCGGCAGGCGGTTCGAAGACGGGCGAGGCCCGCAGCAACCGCGATCTCTCGGGCACCCCGAAGGCCGAGATCACCCGGGCGGTACGGCACTGAGGCGGTACGGCACCGAGGCACCGACGGCGGTGCCGCAGAACTCTTCCCGGGTGCCGACCGTTCGACGGACATGGACCCTCTCGACACCGGCCCGGCGGCGAGGCAGACCACGGATCCCGCGCCCGCCAGCGGTCCCACGCCCATGGCAGGGACGGCGCACCCACGGCGGACGGCGCAGGCGACGCGGACGGCACGCGCCGCGCGAACCGCCACCGCCTGGTCCGCCGGGCTGCTGCTCGCCGCGGTCGCCGTCGTCGTCGGCTGCCGCGCCGCCGGTGCGGACGCGGACACGCCCGTCCCGCAGCTCCTCGCATTCCTGCCGTGGCTGCTGCTGCCCGCCGGACTCGCCCTGCTGCTCGCGGCCCTCGTCCGCCACCGGGTGCTCGTCGTGTGCGCGATGGTGGTCCTGGCCGTGACCGGCTGGTTCGTGCGGCCGTACGGAGCCGGGGCGACCGACCCGCGCGGTCCCGTGGTCGCCCAACTCCGGGTGCTCACGGCGAACGTGGAGTTCGGGCAGGCCACACCGGACCTCATCCTCACCGTCCGCCGCGAGAAACCGGACCTGGTGTTCGTCCAGGAGTGCGCCCGCGCCTGCAGCGAAGCCCTCGCCGCCCGGATCCCGCGCGCCGACTACCCCTACCGGCACGTCGTCGAAGGCGATCTCGCCCACGGCTCCGCCCTCCTCTCCGTCCATCCGCTCACGAACGCTCCCGGCATCCCGGGCGAGCTGGCCATGCCCGGTGCCGAGGCGCGGATCGGGGGCCGGACCGTCCGGTTGCAGCTCGCACATCCCCTGCCACCCATCCCGGGCGGCGTCGGGTCCTGGCGCGAGGAGCTCGGCCGGGTGCGCGCGTACGCCGCCGACAGCAGGGGCACGCCCACGATCCTCGCGGGCGACTTCAACGCCACACAGGACCACGCCGCCTTCCGCCGCGTCCTCGACGCCGGGGCCCTGCACGACAGTGCCCGCGTCGCCGGGGCCTTCCGCACCCCCAGCTGGCCGGCGACGAGCCCCCGTCCCCTCGGCGCGCAGATCGACCATGTGCTGGTCAGCGACCACTTCGGCGTCGCGGACGCCCGGTTCCTCGACTTCGCCGACACCGACCACCGCGCCCTGCTCGTCCGCCTCGAACTGCACGGCGGGTGACCCCATGGCGCGGGAACGCGGACGGCTCGCCCCGCCCACCTGGCTGGTCAGGGGCCTGCGCCCGCAGCCCGCGCCGATCCCCTGGGCCGCCGTGGCCCGCGCGTCCGTCGCGCTCTCCGCCCCGCTCGCGGTCGGCCTCGCCACCGGCCGGACCGTGTACGGGGCACTCGTGTCGCTGGGCGCCCTGTCCGGGGTGATCGGCGACACCGCGGACGCCTACCGGATGCGGCTGTTCAACATCGCGGTCCCGCAGCTGTTCGGCGCCGTCGGCGTCGCGCTCGGCACGCTGGTCTACGGCGAGGGCTGGTTCGCCGTCGGCGCGCTCACCCTCGTCGCGCTCGTCTCCGGGATGATCTCGTCGATCGGCGCGGTCGCCTCCGTGTCCGGGCTGCTGCTCCTGCTCAACGCGGTGGTCGGGGCCGGTCTCGAGATGCCCAGCCCCTGGTGGAAGGCCCCCCTGCTGCTGTCACTCGGCGGCTGCTTCGTCCTCGCCCTCGCCCTGCTCGGCTGGCCGCTGCGCGGCGGCGTGCCCGAGCGGTCGGCGGTCGCCGCCACCTATCGCGCCGTCGCCGGTCTCCTCGAAGCGGCGGGCGGCGACTCCGGCACCTACGACACGCGCCGGCAGGAGGTCACCACTTCGCTCAACACCTCCTACGACCTGGTGCTCGCCCGCCGGACCCGCGACCACGGCCGCAACCCCTCCCTCGTACGGCTGCTCGCCCAGCTCAACGCCGTCATCCCCATCGTCGAGGCGGCCCCGGCCGCCCATCAGCTGGCCCACCCGGTGCCGGAAGCGGTGCCCGCCGCCGTACGGGGTCTCGCGGACACCGTCGAGGAGGGCCGCACCGGCGATCCCGGCCTCGATCTGCCGCCACCCCGCACCAGCGCCGACCGGGCCCTCGACGAGGCCCTGCGGCAGGCGTCCACCGTCGTCCACGACGCCGACCCGGATCCGAACAACGTGGACGACCGCCTCGGCCGCCCCGCCGCCCTGCGCATCCGGGCCCGCCGCGCCGCCCGCAACGTGCTGCTCTCCGAGGCCTCCTGGCGTTACGGGCTCCGGCTCGCCCTGTGCATCGGCCTCGCCCAGGCCCTGGTGTCGCTGGTCGCGCTGGACCGCTCGTACTGGATCGCGCTGACCGTCACGTTCGTCCTCAAGCCCGACTTCGGCTCGGTCTTCTCGCGGGCCGTGGCGCGCGGGCTGGGCACGGCGGCGGGGCTGGTGGTGGCCGCGGCCGTGCTGGCGGAGGTGCCGCAGGGCTGGTGGGACGTGCCGGTGATGATGGTGCTCGCCGCGCTCATCCCCGCCTTCTCGGCGAAGGGGTACGCCTTCCAGACGGCGGCGATCACCCCCGTCATCCTGCTCATCTCCGACCTGATCAGCCGGCAGGGGATCGGGCTGATCCGCCCGCGGCTCGTCGACAGCCTGATCGGCTGCGCGATCGCGCTGATCGCGGGCTATCTGCTCTGGCCGGAGAGCTGGAGATCCCGCATCGGCGACCGGCTGGCGGACGCCGTCGGCGACGCGGCGCACTATGTGGAGCTGTCCTTCGCGGCGGACGGCGACCAGGGGGTACGGGTGCGGTCGCGCCGCCGTCTGTACCGGGACCTGTCCGCCGTACGCTCCGAATTCCAGCGGGCCCTGACCGAGCCGCCGCCGACCGGGACCCGCGCGGCCGCGTGGTGGCCGCTCGTCGTCGCCGTCGAGCGCATCGCGGACGCGACGACCGCGGCGCGGGTCCGGGTCATGCACGGGGCGGCGCCCCCTGCCCCCGAGGAGGTCGCGGAGGTCGCCTGCCACCTGCGCGAACTCGCGGACGGCATCCGCTCCAGCGAGGAGCTGTACGCGGTGCGGGCGGAGCTCCACGGCGACGAGCGGAGCGTCCTCTCCGCCCTCCGCCAGGAGGTCATGGCCGCCCGCGCGATCGCCTCGCCGGGGCCCGACCGGAGCCCGTCCGCCGATTGAGGACGGTCACCCGCGCCCACCGGGCGGTACCGGCCACATCCCCGGCCCACCCGCCGCTACCGGCCACGCCCGCAGGGCGTATGGGGCCCGGGGGCCGGCCCCTACCCCTGGCGTCCGTGCAGGCGGTCCAGGTCGCGGCGGTCGCGCTTCGTCGGACGGCCCGTGCCCCGGTCGCGCAGTCCCATCGGCGCCACGAACTCGCGCGGCGGAGGCGGCGGGCTGTTGTCCACGTAGCACTCCACCGCCACGGGCGCGCCCACCCGCTTGCGGATCACCCGGGACACGACCACGATCCGCTGCCGGCCCTCGTGGAACAGCCGCACCTCGTCCCCCGCCTTCACCGTGTGCGCGGGCTTGACGCGCTCCCCGTTCACGCGGACGTGGCCGCCGCGGCAGGCCGCCGCCGCCTGGGAGCGGGTCTTGGTGAGCCGCACGGACCAGATCCAGCTGTCGACCCGTACGGTCCCCTCGGCCCCTGCGGGCCCTGCGTGATCCGCCATACCACCGACTGTACGTGGGAGGACTACGATGCGCTCCGTCTCCCGGGTGCGGAAGGATCGCTTCAGCTCGGCGAACGCCTCCTGAAACAGCGCCACATGCCCTGCCATACAAGGACATTCGATGAGCAGCAACTCCGGCAGAGGGCTACAGCCCAATGTCCTCGGTACGTTCGACACGATCGTGATGGCCGTCGCGGGAAGCGCTCCCGCGTACTCGCTCGCCGCGACCACCGCGGTGCTGGCCGGAGCCGTAGGGCTGGCGAGCCCGGCCGCACTCCTCTACTGCGCGATACCCATGTTCGGCATCGTCCTGGCGTTCAGCCGCCTCGGGCGGATCGACGTCAACGCCGGGGCGAGCTACTCCTGGGTGGGCCGCACACTCCACCCCTTCCTGGGCTTCCTCTCCGGCTGGGCCCTGGTCGTCTCCGCGACGATCTTCATGGTGGCCGGCTCGCTGCCGGCCGGCGCGATGACCCTCGCGCTCTTCGACCCGGGCCTCGCCGACAACACCGGGCTCGCCACGGCCGTCGGGGCCTGCTGGTTCCTGGTCATGCTGCTCGTCGTCCTCGGCGGCGCCCGGCTGACCGTACGCGCGCAGCTGCTGATGTCCGGGGTCGAGCTGGCCCTCCTCGTGCTCTTCCTCCTCGCCGCCCTGCTGCACAAGGGCTCCGCGCACGCCTTCGACTGGTCGTGGCTGGGCTTCGGCCATTTCGACGGCGCCTCCGGCTTCGCCTCGGGCGCCCTGATCGCCGCGTTCTACTACTGGGGCTGGGACGTCACCAGCAACCTGAGTGAGGAGACGCGCAACAGCCGCAGGACGGCCGGACTCGCCGCCCTCGTGGGCGTCGGCGTCGTCTTCCTGCTCTTCGAGGCGTTCACGATCGCCGTCAACATCATCCTCAGCTCGGAGCAGATCCAGAGCGGCAGCGGAAACGTCCTCGGCGTGCTCGGCGACGAGATCTGGCCCGGCGTCGGCGGAAAGCTCCTGGTCGTCGCGGTGATGCTGTCGACCGTGGCGACCCTGGAGACCACCCTCATCCAGGTCACGCGCTCGCTCTTCGCGATGGGCCGCGACCGTACGCTGCCGCCCTCGCTCGGCACGGTGCACCCGCGCTGGAACACGCCCTGGGTGGCGATCGCCGTCGTCGGGGCGGTCGCCCTCGCGATGTTCGCCGCCGCCACGGCCCTCGGCTCGGTCGGCCAGATCCTCAGCGATGCGGTCAGCGCGATCTCGCTGCAGATCGCCGTCTACTACGGCCTCGCGGGCATCGCCGCGGTCGTCGCGTACCGCAAGATGCTGCTGACGTCCGTGGCGAACTTCCTGCTCGGCGGGCTGTGGCCGCTCCTCGGCGCGGCCTTCATGTTCTGGACCTTCTTCGCCGCGCTCGGCGAGCTGAGCAGCGCCGCGATCGCGATCGGACTGGGCGGGCTGGTGGCCGGACTGGTGCCGATGCTCTGGTACTGGCGCCGGGGGAGCGCCTACTACCGGCCGGCGAAGCTCGACGCGGTCCGGGCGATCGAGGTGGAGCAGCCGTACGCGGGGTCCGCGTCGGGCCGCCCCGACGCTGCCCGCGACGCCCTGGCCACGGACTTCTGAACTCCCCCCAGCAGGCAGATCCCAGAAAGCAGGCACCCCCCATGGCCGCTGCCCGCCGCCGCTTCGAGCCCGTCTTCGACCCCGACTCCGGCGACCGCGCGCTCACCGAGGCGCGCCACGACATCGTGATCGGCCGCTGGCAGGGCGTCCGGGATCTGCTGCACGCCACCGGTGACGACTGGCCGCGCCGCACGCACCGGGTGCGCCAGCTCTCGCACGCCGCGGCGGGTTCGTCGGCGGTCGAGTCCTGGCGGGCCGCCGAACCCGACAACCCGGACGCGGCAGTGCTGCGCGCCGCGACCGAGGTGGTGCGGGTCTTCGACCAGGCCATCGCGGCGGGCCGCGGCGCCGCGGTCGACCGGGCCCGGCTCGATGTGGCGGTGATGGCCTGCCTCGGCGCGGCGGAGGCGGCGCCGGCCGATCCGATGCCCTGGGTGTCGCTGCTGACGGTGGCCCGGCTGTACGAGGGCGGGGTGGGGCGGCGCGAACTGCGCGGCTGGTGGGAGGAGTTGCGCCGCCGTGATCCCGACAACATCGAGGGGCACGTGCAGTTGCTGCGCTACTGGTCGGCGCGGTGGCACGGCACCCACGGCGCGATGTACGACGTCGCGCGCGATGCGGCGGGCGCGGCGCCGCCCGGGTCCCCGCTGCCGGTCCTGGTGCAGATCGCGCGGGTGGAGGAGTTCCGGTACGTCGCCGAGGGTTCCCTGGGCCGCGGCCGCAGGGACGGGGGCTCCGCTCCGGACTTCGGGCAGCACTGGAAGCACGAACTCGCGGTGTCGGAGGTGCGGCGCACCTGGGAGCGGTGGATCGGCGGCCGGGAGAACGGGCCGGTGATGCCGGAGGAGATCCCCGAGCTCAACTATCTGACCCACGCGGCCTGTTACGCCGGGGAGACGGAGCTCGCCCGCGGGCTGTTCGGGATGCTGGGCACCCGGGCGGCACGGGTGCCGTGGTCGTACACGGGCGCCCCGGCGGAGCAGTTCGTACGCTTCCGCAGGGCGACGGGCCTGGAGTGACCCGGAGTGGCCTGGAGCGGCCTGGGGAAACCCCTCCCCGTGGGCCCGGCGGGAGCGGCCGGGCCCACAGGGGTCACTGGAGTCAGACGCCGATGTCGCGGCCGTCCTTGCGGTAGACGGCGACGACCGACGGGCGCACGATCTTGCCCGGACCGTCGGGCCACACCGACGCGGGCTTCTCGACGGTCGCGCCGTCGATCTCGCCCGGGTGCTGCACGGCGACGAGGACGCGGCGGTCCTGGATGATCGGACCGCAGGTCTCGGCGCCCTTCGGGACGGTGAGGAACTGCTTCAGCTCACCGCGCCGCTCGCCCTGCGTGGCGACGCCGAACAGGCCGTCGTGCGAGCCGAGCTGGGAACCGTCCGTGGAGATCCACAGGTTGCCGTGCGGGTCGAAGGCCACGTTGTCCGGGCACGAGATGGGGCTGACCGTCTCCTTCGGGTAGCCCGCGAAGTACGTGGCCGGGTCGTTCGGGTCGCCCGCGACCAGGAAGAGCCGCCAGGCGAAACCGTCGCTCGACGGGTCGTCCCAGTGCTCGGCGAGCTCCAGGATCTGGCCGTGCTTGTTGAGGTTGCGCGGGTTGGCCTCGTCCGCACCGGCCTTGCCGGGCTTGCCGCGGTCGGTGTTGTTCGTGAGCGCGATGTAGACGCGGCCGGTGCGGGGGCTCGGCTCGACGTCCTCGGGGCGGTCCATCTTGGTGGCGCCGACCTTGTCACCGGCGAGGCGGGTGAAGACGTACACCTCCTCGGCGGTCATGCCCTCGACGTGCGAGACATCGCCGGTGGCCAGCGGGATCCACACGCCGGTGCCGTCGAACTCGCCGTCGTTCGGGAGCTTGCCGGTGCCGTCGATCTCGGCGGCCGGGGAGTCGCCGGTGAGCTTGGCGACGTAGAGGGTGCCCTCGTCGAGGAGGGTGAGGTTGTGCTCGCGGGCCGCCCGCGAGGTGCCCTTCTTCATCCGCTTCGACGAGACGAACTTGTAGAAGTAGTCGAAGCGCTCGTCGTCGCCCATGTACACGACCGCGCGGCCGTCACGGGTGAGCCGCGGCTGCGCCGCCTCGTGCTTGAAGCGGCCCAGGGCGGTGCGCTTGCGGGGCGTGGAGTCGGGGTCGTACGGGTCGAGCTCGACGACCCAGCCGAAGCGGTGCGACTCGTTGGGCTCCTGGGCGGCGTCGAAGCGCCTGTCGAACCGCTCCCACTTGCGCTCGGTGGCGGCGCTGCTCAGGCCGTAGCGCTTGTCGGTGGCGCTGGTGCCGTTGGCGAAGTACTGGTTGAAGTTCTCCTCGCCGTGGAGCGTGGTGCCCCAGGGGGTGGTGCCGCCGGCGCAGTTGTTGAGCGTGCCGAGGACCTTGGTGCCGGTCGGGTCGGCGGAGGTCTTGAGCAGGTCGCTGCCCGCGGCCGGGCCGGTGAGCCGGAACTCGCTCGTGGCGGTCAGACGGCGGTTGAGCCAGTGCCGGGTGACGGGCGTGAGCTTGCCGCTCTTGCGCTCCTCCTGGACCACGACGACGGAGAGGCCGTGGGCCGCCCAGGCGATCTCGACCTGCTCGCGGGTCGGGTTGGCCGGGTCATAGCCCTTGAACATCAGGACTTCGTCCGTGTACTCGTGGTTGGCCACGAGGACCTGGCGGCCGTGCTCACGCAGGGGCAGCAGGCTCAGGAAGTCGTTGTTGTAGCCGAACTGACCGGCCTGCGCCTTGGCCGTCTGGTGGTCGGCGTCGAAGGCCGGGGCGCCACGGAGGATGGGCTCACCCCAGCGGATGACGACATTCTGGGTGTAACCCTCGGCAACGGTCACCTGGTCGGCGGTGTTGGGCGCGACCGGCGTGAAGCGGAGGCCGCGGGCGCCGTCGCCGGTGCTGCCGGTACCGCCGTGGCCGGTGCCGGTCGCGGCGGCGGCCGTCGCGGCCTGCGCGGCAGGGGCGCCCTGCGCGACGACGGCACCGCCCGCGGCGGTGGCGACGGTCACGACGGCGGCCGCACGCATCATGGAACGACGCGACAGCGCACCGGCGATGATGTCGCCGGCGTACTCGTTGTCGCTGGTGTTCGGCACCTCGTGGAAGCAGGCGTCACCACAGCGGTAACGGCAGGTGAGAGCGGACCGGCCGCCCGCGTGATTCGTACCCAGCAGCGGCAGCAGCTTGCGCACTTCAGCCCCCAGACCCTTCGGCGCAACCCCGCGCCGACATCGTGTCGGAATATGTCCGGCCGTGACGCTAGGGGCACACATGTGCAGTGTGGCGGCGGCCATATGAACACGGGATGAATGCGGGTCGACCGGGGCGGTCTTGACACCGGAGGGGGTTGCCGAGATCACGCACGGGCGGCCGCTAACCTTACGTGTCCGCCGTGGCCAGGGATGCGGGGCTGCCGCCCCGACACCCCCGGACCGGACATGGATCGCACCCAAATCACGCGAAAGGCCTCGCCCATGGGCATTCGGAGCTTGCTGCGCAAAGTGTTCGGACGCGAGCGTACGGAGTCGTCGTCCTCGGCCGCCTCGACAACCACGCCGACCTCCGCCGCCGTCCCGCCCCAGGCCGAGGCCCCCACCGGCCCCGTCTCCGCGGAGGAACGTGCGGCGGACCTGGTGGCGGCGTCCTTCGACAACCCGGCGCCGCGCGCCACGATTCCGTCCGCCAGGACCACGGCGGAGTCGGAGTCGGAGTCGCCCGCGACCGAGCCGGCGGCTGCGGACGGGGACGAGCCCGCCGCGGACCGGGCGGACGCGGAGCCGGCTGCCGGTGAGGCCGCCCCTGCCGCAGAGGACACCGGCGGTGAAACCGTCACGGCAGTTGACGCCGACGGCGACGCCGACGCCGAACCGGTCACCGAGGGAAGCGCTGCGCCGGAGGCGGCGGACCTCGACACCGTCGGCACGGCCGGCGACACGGTGGTCGAGGAGGCCCCTGCCGCGCCTGCGGACGAGGCGCCCGAGCCCGTCGCCGAAGCGGAGGCGGAGCCGAAGGCCGAGACCGAGACCGCCCCCGCCGGGGCGGAGCCCGAGGCCCCCGCCCCGGTCATCCCCGCCCAGGCCGACGGCGCACCCGCCACGGACGCCGAAGACCGGTCCGAGGCCGAGACCGAGACCGCCCCCGCCGAGGCGGAGTCCGAGGCTCCCGCCGCGGTCATCCCCGCCCAGGCCGACGCGCCTGACACGGCCGACGAGAACCGTCCCGCGGCCGAGACCGAGGCCGAGGCCGAGGCCGAGGCCGAGACCGGGACCGGGACCGAGACCGACGAGCCCGCCGTCGATTCCGCCCCCGAGGCGGCAGTGACGATCCCGGCCGCCCGCGAAGAGGCCTCCGTGGAGGCGCCCGAGGCGCCGACGCCCACCGCCTCGCCCGAGGCCGACGCGCCGACGCCCACCGAAGCCGGCGCGGAGCCGACGCCCGCCGAGGCCGACGCCGAGCCGACGCCCACCGCCGACGCCGAGCCGACGCCCGCCGAAGCCGAGACGGACACGGAAACCGCCGCAGGCAAGCCCGCCTACTCGCTCGCGCGGGTCAAGGCGCGGGCCGCCGGGCTCGTCGGCGCGTACAAGGCGGCCGGGACCGTGCTCAAGGACGCCGGCGCGGCAGGTGCGCGGGCCAAGGTCTACCTCGTACTGGACCGGTCGGGGTCGATGCGGCCGTACTACAAGGACGGCAGCGCGCAGCAGCTGGGCGAGCAGGTGCTCGCGCTCGCCGCGCACCTCGACGAGGCCGCGACCGTGCACGTGGTCTTCTTCTCGACCGACATCGACGGGACCGGGGAGCTGACGCTCGCCGACCACGAGGGCCGGGTGGACGAGCTCCACGCGGGCCTCGGCCACATGGGGCGCACCAGCTACCACCGTGCCGTCGAGGAGGTCGTCGAGCACTACGAGAAGTCCGGCGCCGAGGGGCCCGCCCTCGTCGTCTTCCAGACCGACGGCGCGCCCGACGCCAAGCAGCCCGCCAAGCAGGCTCTCGCGGACGCCGCGGGCAAGCCGGTCTTCTGGCAGTTCGTGGCGTTCGGGGAGTACGAGGCCAAGGGCTTCGACTTCCTCCGCAAGGTCGACGCGGACGAGGATGCCGGCAACGCCGCGTTCTTCCACGCCGGCCCGGACCCCCGCGAGCTCACCGACGCCGAGCTCTACGAGGGGCTCCTCGGCGCCTTCCCGGAGTGGCTGAACAGCCGCGACAGCTGACAAGAAGCCGAGGCGGAGGGCCGGCTCACCCGCACCACGAGCCCGCCCTCCGCCTCCACCGTTCCGCCGTGCGCGACGGCGATCGACCGGACAATCGACCGGACAATCGACCGGACAATCGACCGGACAATGGAGAGCCCGAGCCCCGGCGTGGGCCCGTCCGGTCACGGTCCTCCCTCGCCGGAACGGCTCGAAAAGCCCCGGAATGCCCTCCGCCGCGATGACCGGGCCGGTCGTACCCCACGCCCTGGACCGTGCGGATCAGCCCCGGCCCAAGGCCCGCCGCAGCCCGGTGGCGTCGGCTCCGCCGGCACTTCCGCGTCCTCCGAGACCAGTGCCCGCATGCCCTCTTCCGGCCGGACGGGATGTTCCGGCGACGTCTCCGCCGGACGGCCCGGCCGGCCGCCGCGCATTATGAGTGTGAGTCGATCTTCCGGTGGCCGTTAGGATTTCGACCATGGCGGCCACTGGATCCGAGAAGCAGGGGACGAAGGCTTTCTACGTCTCGACCCCCATCTACTACGTCAACGACGCTCCTCACCTGGGCCACGCCTACACGACCGTCGCAGGCGACGTGCTCACGCGCTGGCATCGTCAGCGCGGCGAGAAGGTGTGGTTCCTCACCGGCACGGACGAGCACGGTCAGAAGGTCATGCGCACCGCGGAGGCGAACGGCGTCACCCCGCAGGAGTGGTGCGACAAGCTCGTGGAGGAGGCCTGGAAGCCCCTCTGGAAGCACCTGGAGATCGCGAACGACGACTTCATCCGGACGACGGAGAAGCGTCACACGGACCGCGTCCAGGAGTTCGTGCAGGACCTGTACGACAAGGGCGAGATCTACAAGGGCGGGTACGAGGGCCCGTACTGCGTGGGTTGTGAGGAGTACAAGCTCCCCGGCGAGCTGATCGACGGCGAGGGCGACTTCGCCGGGCAGAAGCTGTGCCCCGTGCACAAGAAGCCGGTGGAGATCCTCAAGGAGGAGAACTACTTCTTCAAGCTCAGCGAGTACGGCCCGAAGCTGCTGGAGTTCTACGAGGCGAACCCCGGCTTCATCCAGCCCGAGTCCGCCCGCAACGAGGTCGTGAACTTCGTCAAGCAGGGCATGCAGGACCTCTCGATCTCCCGGTCGACGTTCGACTGGGGCGTCAAGGTCCCGTGGGACGAGAAGCACGTCATCTACGTGTGGATCGACGCCCTGCTGAACTACGCGACGGCGGTTGGCTACAACGAGAACCCGGAGAAGTTCGACGAGACCTTCCCGGCGAACGTGCACCTCATCGGCAAGGACATCCTCCGCTTCCACGCGATCATCTGGCCCGCGATGCTGATGGCGCAGGGCCTGCCGGTGCCAGGAAAGGTCGCGGCCAACGGCTGGCTGATGGTCGGCGGCGAGAAGATGTCGAAGTCGAACCTGACGGGCATCAAGCCGCAGGACCTGACCTCGCACTTCGGCGTGGACGCGTACCGCTGGTACTTCCTGCGCGCCATCGCGTTCGGCCAGGACGGCTCGTTCTCGTGGGAGGACTTCACCGCCCGCTACACGAGCGAGCTCGCCAACGACTACGGCAACCTGGCGTCGCGCGTCGCCGCGATGGTCGGCAAGTACTTCGGCGGAACGCTGCCCGAGGCGACGGCGAACGGCGAGGCCGAGAAGGCGGTCCAGGAGGGCCTGGCGAAGGCCGTGGCCGAGGCCGACCGGAGGATCGGCGAGGAGCTGGACTTCCAGGGCGGCATCCTGGCGATCTTCGACTTCGTGAAGCAGGTCAACGGCTACATCACGGAGCAGGAGCCGTGGAAGGTCGCCAAGGACGAATCCGACGAGGCCAAGGCCCGCCTCGCGACCATCCTGTACACGGCGGCCGAGTCCCTGCGGGCCGTCGCGGTCCTGCTGAACGCGGTCATGCCGGAAACGTCCCAGAAGCTGTGGGACTCCCTGGGCGCGGAGCCGACGCTCGGCGCCCTGGCGGAGCAGCGCGTCCAGGACGCGGCGGACTGGGGCCGGCTCCCGGCCGGCTCGACGGTGACGAAGGGCGCGGTGCTGTTCCCGCGCATCGAGGAGCCGAAGAAGGGCTGAGGCCTTCGCGGGAACCCGGGGGTCTGGGGGTCGCCCCCCAGAGGACACAGCCCGCACATCGAGGAGCCGAAGAAGGACTGAGGCCTTCGCCGCGACGCGCGCGTCGTACGCCAGGCCCGAGGGGCCCGGAACCGCACAGGTTCCGGGCCCCTCGTCCTTGCTCTAGCGGGCCAGCGACGTCGCGTCGCCCATCACCACCACCGGCTCCTTCTTCGGGTCCAGCCACAGCAGGAGCTCCCGCATGTGCTCCAGCGCCAGCGAGACGCACGCCTGCGTGGGCCCCTCGTGGTCGACGTGCATCCAGACCCCGCCGCCCCGGTCCCAGCCCATGGGTCGGCTGCCGTCGTCGTAGAGCGGCGACGTGCCCGGGTAGCGGTTGTAGTTGATCGCGACGACGTAGTCGAAGGAGCCTTCGAGCGGTTCCCCGAGGAACCCGGTTCCCTGGGCGTTGAAGACCGGTGTCTCGTGGTACGGGAGCCTCGTGCCCGGGTCCGGGAGCCGGCCGCCCGCGTCGGTGAGGCCGAAGACGCCGATGGGTGAGCGGTTGTCGCCGGCCCAGTGCTCGTCGGTCCAGCCGTTGAGCGCGTTGTGCGCCGGCCAGGCCCCGGACACCTGCTGCCAGCCCTTGTCCGGGTCGCGCTCGTACAGGACGGCCATGGAGTCGCTGGAGTCCTTGGCGTCGCCGGTCACGACGACGGCCTGGGAGGTGCCGTCCGGGATGTCGGCGCGGGTCGCCGGGCCCAGTCCCGGGATCTCGGCGGGCCGCGCCGGGACGGCCTTCCCGTTCGCTGCCTGGGGGTGCGGCGGGCCGGCGGCCGGACGTGGCGGCGTGGATTTCGCGCAGCCTCCGAGCAGCAGTCCGGCGGCCAGCAGTCCGGCAGCCGTCCCCGCTGCCGCTGCTCTGGTCAGTACGGTGCTGAGCACTCCGCGATGTCCTCTCGTGGTCCGTCCGGTCCGACTGACCGTCCGGTCCGTCATGGGCGGTACCTCATCCGTCCCTGCCCTCCCTTCCCGTTCGGGCCGCCCGGCGTCGGCCCCGGCGGCGGGAACGACTCGTAAGGAGCACGAATTACGCGAGAACGCGCACGAGGGGCCCGGAACCTTCCGGTTCCGGGCCCCTCGTGTGAACGTGTGGCCGTGCGGCCTATGGCCTCACTTGGTGGGCTTGTACGGCGTCGGCTTCGCCGGGCCCTTGTAGACGCTGATGTGGAGCTCCTTTAGGCGGGCCTCGTCGACCTCCGCGGGCGCGCCCATGAGCAGGTCCTGCGCGTTCTGGTTCAGCGGGAAGGCGATCGTCTCGCGGATGTTCGGCTCGTCGGCCAGCAGCATCACGATGCGGTCGACGCCCGGGGCGATGCCGCCGTGCGGCGGGGCGCCGTACTGGAAGGCGCGGAGCATTCCGGAGAACTCCTGCTCCACGGTCTCGCGGTCGTAGCCCGCGATCTCGAACGCCTTGAACATGATCTCGGGCTCATGGTTACGGATCGCGCCGGAGGACAGCTCCACGCCGTTGCAGACGATGTCGTACTGCCAGCCGAGGATGTCCAGCGGGTCCTGGGTCTCCAGGGCCTCGAGGCCGCCCTGCGGCATGGAGAACGGGTTGTGCGAGAAGTCGAGCTTGCCGGTCTCCGCGTCCCGCTCGTACATCGGGAAGTCGACGATCCAGCAGAACCGGAAGACGTTCTCCTCGAAGTGGCCCGCACGGCGCGCGGCCTCGACCCGCACCGCGCCCATGATCTTGGAGACCTCTTCGAAGTCGCCCGCGCCGAAGAACACCGCGTGGCCGGGGGCCAGGCCGAGGCGCTCGGTGAGGACCTTGACGTTCTCCTCGGTGAGGAACTTGGCGATGGGGCCGGACAGCGTGCCGTCCTCGCCCACGCGCACCCAGGCGAGGCCCTTGGCGCCCTGCTCGACCGCGTACTCGCCGAGCTGGTCGAAGAACTTCCGCGGCTGGTCCTGGACGGCCGGCACCGGCAGCGCACGCACGTGCTTGCCCGCGAAGGCCTTGAACTCGGAGCCCTCGAAGATGTCGGTGATGTCGACGAGCTCCAGCTGGGCACGGAGGTCCGGCTTGTCGGAGCCGTACTTCAGCATCGCCTCGCGGAACGGGATCCGCGGGAACGGCGAGGTGACATGGCGGCCGCCGCCGAACTCCTCGAACAGCTCGGTCATCAGCTTCTCGACCGGCTGGAAGACGTCCTCCTGCTCGACGAAGGACATCTCGATGTCGAGCTGGTAGAACTCGCCCGGCGAGCGGTCGGCGCGGGCGTCCTCGTCGCGGAAGCAGGGCGCGATCTGGAAGTAGCGGTCGAAGCCCGCGATCATCAGCAGCTGCTTGAACTGCTGCGGGGCCTGCGGCAGCGCGTAGAACTTGCCCGGGTTGAGGCGGGACGGCACCAGGAAGTCACGGGCGCCCTCGGGGGAGCTCGCGGTGAGGATCGGGGTGGCCATCTCGTTGAAGCCGAGCGCGGTCATCTTGTGCCGGATGGCGGAGATGACGGCGGTGCGCAGCATGATGTTGCGGTGCATGCGCTCGCGGCGCAGGTCCAGGAAGCGGTACTCCAGGCGCCGCTCCTCGTTGACGCCGTCGTCCGTGTTGATCGTGAAGGGCAGCTGGGCGGAGGCGCCGAGCACCTCGACCTCGGTGACCTCGATCTCGACCTCGCCGGTCGGCAGGTCCGGGTTGACGTTCTCGGCGCCACGGGCGGAGACCTTGCCGTCGATGCGGACGACGGACTCCTTGGTGAGGTGGCTGAGCGCCTCGTTGGCCGCGGTGCCGGGGCGGGCGACCAGCTGGACCAGACCGTAGTGGTCGCGCAGATCGATGAAGAGGATGCCACCCAGGTCTCGGCGATTGTGCAGCCAGCCGCTCAGCCGGACGTCGGTACCGACGTCAGAGGCGCGGAGCTCGCCGCAGGTGTGGGACCTGTACCGATGCATCGTCGTTCATCCAGTCTTCGTCGCGGTGGGGATGTGGGCAGACCCACTCAGGTTACCTTCCGGCCGGGATCCGCTTTCCGTCATTACGCATGGGCCCGGGCGGCGTGTGGCCGGAGGCCCGGTATGTAAATGCCCACGAGACGTGAATACAGTAGGAAAATGCGCACCGAGGACGTCCTGGCCGCGATCGCGACCGGCCTGTGGAGCTGGGACAACGCCTCCGGGACGGTCTCCCTCGACGCCGAGGCCGCCCGGCTGCTCGGGCTGCCCTCCGGAGCGGGCACCTTCACCCAGGCCGCCGTGCGCTCCCGTTTCCACCCGGTCGACTGGAACGAGATCTACGGCGTCGTGAATCTCGCGGTCGCCGAGGACACCCTCGCCGAGGCCCGGCTGCGCGTGGTGGACGAGGCGGGCCGGGTGCTGCGTACCGTGCGCGTCCGCTCCAAGCCGGTCATCGAGGCCGGCGACTACAAGCTGACCGGCACCCTCCAGGAGGTCGCCGAGCCCCATTCCGGCACGACCGCCGCGCACACCCCCGTCACCGGCGACTGGCGCCGCTCCCGCGAGGCCTTCCTGCTCGACGCGGGCCGGGCGCTGGCCGAGGCGCGGTCGACCGCGGAGGTGCTACGGGTCGCCGCGTCCCTGTCGATGCCGGGCTTCTCGCCCGACGGTCTCGCCGTCTTCGGGATCGAGGGCGGCCGGCTGAACGTCCTCGGTCAGCACGGGTACGACCCGGACGACGGCGGCCCCTTCGCCGACATGCCGCTGGAGACCGAGTACCCGGCCGCCGAGGTCATCCGTACCGGCCGGGCGCTCTACATCGCGTCCCCCGGGGAGTACCGCCGCCGCTACCCCACCATCTGGCCGGTCATCGAGCGCTTCGGCCGCCGCTCCTGGGCCTTCGTCCCGCTGATCGTCGCGGGGCGCACGATGGGCGCCTGGATGGCGGCCTTCCGTCATCCGGTCGCCTTCACGCCCGACGAGCGGTCCGTGCTCACCACCGTCGCGCGGATGCTGGCGCAGGCCCTCGCCCGGGCCGGGGTCGCCGAGAACGAGCGGGAGCTGTCGCGCGGTCTGCAGCGCTCGATGATGCCGAGCCTGGGGCCGGGCATCCCGGGGATGTCGGTGGCGGCGCGGTACGTGCCGACCGGCGGGGGGCTGCAGGTGGGTGGCGACTGGTACGACCTGATCCCGCTGCCGAGCGGGCGGATCGCGCTGGTCATCGGGGACGTGCAGGGCCATGACGTCCGGGCTGCCGGGCTGATGGGGCAGCTGCGGATCGCCCTGCGCGCGTACGCATCCGAGGGGCATCGCCCCGACGCCGTGCTCTCACGGGCCTCGCGCTTCCTGGTGGGGCTGCACGAGTACGCGGAGAGCGAGGCGTACGACGACGGCGACGTGGTCGGCCGCATCGGCTCGTACAGCGGACCCCGCTTCGCGACCTGCCTCTACCTGGAGTGCGACCCGGCGACCGGCACCCTCGACATCGCGCGCGCCGGGCACCCCGACCCGGCGATCCGGATGGCCGACGGAACGGTCATCCTGCGGCCCACCGCCGGCGGACTGCCGCTCGGCATCGACCCGGACACGGACTATCCGACGACGCGGATCGCGCTCGAACCCGGCGAGACGATCATGGTCTGCACGGACGGGCTGCTGGAGACCGGCGGCCACGACCTGCAGAGCGGCTGGGACCGGATCCGGGCCGTGCTGGAGGAGCACCGCGGCGAGGGCGACTCGCTGGAGCTGGAGAAGCTCGCCGACGCGCTCGTCCAGGCCGTGCACGGGCCCGCCTCGCACTACACGACGGGGCCGCTCGCCGACCGGCGCGAGGACGACATCGCGGTGCTGCTGCTGTCCCGGCTCGGGAAGCCGGCCCGCCGGGCCCCGCGCCGTAGCGTCCTCACCGTCGCCCAGGCCGAGCCGGAACGGCTCTCGGTCGCCCGGCAGCAGATGCGCGATCTGCTGCACGACTGGGCGGACGGGGAGCAGATCGACTCGGCCGTGTTGATGGTCTCCGAGATCGTCACCAATGTGCTCGTGCACACCGACGGCGACGCACTGCTGGTGGCGGAGGCGGCGGGTGAGCACGGGAGCCGGCGGCTGCGGGTCGAGGTCTCGGACGCCAGCGACGAGCTGCCGCACAAGCGGCGGCCCGGCGAGATGGCGTCGTCCGGGCGCGGTCTGGTGCTGATGGAGATGCTCGCGGACGCCTGGGGCGTGAATCCGCGGGGCGAGGGCAAGTCGATCTGGTTCGAGCTCTACGAGCCGGGTCCGCCGGAGGGCGCTCCGGAGGTGCTGCCGCCGGGTCCCTCGGTGGGCTCGCCGACGGGTTCGTAGCGCTTGCGCAGCTCGCCGATCACGCCGAACGCGGCGGCGGTCAGCGGCACGGCGAGCAGCATCCCGAGGACGCCGGCGATGGTCGCCCCGGCCGTGATCGCCAGCATCACGACCGCCGGATGCATCCGGACCATCCGGCCCTGGATCATGGGCTGCAGAACGTGCCCCTCCAGTTGCTGTACGGCGATGACCACGCCCAGCACCCACAGCGCGATCACGACCCCCCGGTCCGCGAGTGCGACGAGGATGGCGACCGCACCGGAGACGAAGGCCCCGAGATAGGGGATGTACGCGCCGACGAAGACGAGCGCCCCGAGTCCGACCGCGCCGGGCACGCGCAGGATCAGCAGACCGGTGGTGATGAAGACCGCGTCGATGAGCGCGATGAACGTGGTCCCGCGCATGAAGCCCTCGACGGCCCCGAAGGCCCGTCGCCCCATGGCCTCCGCAAGGTCACCGGCGGAACGGGGCACGAGCGAGCGCAGGGCGCCGACCGCACGGTCGCCGTCACGGAGGAAGAAGAACATCAGCAGCAGGGCGAGGACGGCGATCGCGATCACCTCGCCGACGACGCTGAGCCCGGAGATCACTCCGGACGCGGCCGTCCCGCCGAACTTGCTCAGCAGATCCTTGGAGTTGGTCGCCAGGTCGTCGAGCGACGTCCCGGCTGCACCGAAGTACTTCGCGAGATCCGCGGCGGCCCGCTTGAGCGCGGCGATGATCTCGTCCCCGGTCTCGATGAGGGCGCTGACCACGATGTACACGGCCCCGCCGACGACCGCGACCACGGCGACGCAGGTCAGCCCGGCAGCCAGCGAACGCTGCACCTTCATCCGGATGAGCCGCCGGTACAGGGGCCGGAGGAGCGCGGTGCCGAGCAGTGCGAGCAACACGGGCGTGACGGCGGTCTTGAGGACGATGACCAGCCACACCCCGACGGCGGCGACCCCGGCGACGAGCAGCGCGACCGCGCACCAGGCGGCGAGACGCCTCACCGGTGCGGGAAGGAGCGGCTGGTGCGAGGGCTGCGACGGGGGCACGGCCCCCAGCCGATCACGCCCGGTACGCCGCGGCGCGCCCGCCCGGTCCGGACGGGTGACGCCGCATCAGGTACGGTGCCGCGCCCGGCAGTGCGGGCCGGGCGCGGCGGGTGGGTCGGCGGAGCAACCGCGGCGCGGTCCGGGCTTACATCCCGTGCACGGCGGGGATGGTGCCCAGCCGGCCCTTCTGGAAGTCCTCGAAGGCCTGCTGCAGCTCCTCGCGGGTGTTCATCACGAACGGCCCGTAGTGCGCCATGGGCTCGCGGATCGGCTGCCCGCCGAGCAGCACGACCTCCAGGTCCGGCGTGTTCGAGTCCTGCTTCTCGTCCGCGCGGACGGTCAGCGAGGAGCCCGCGCCGAAGACGGCGGTCTGGCCGCTGTGGATCGGACGACGGTCCGTACCGACGCTGCCACGGCCGGCGAGGACGTACACCAGACCGTTGAAGTCCTCGCGCCACGGCAGGTTGATCTCGGCGCCGGGGCGCAGGGTCGCGTGGACCATGGTGATCGGCGTGTGCGTGATGCCGGGGCCCTCGTGGCCGTCCAGCTCACCGGCGATGACCCGCAGCAGCGCGCCGCCGTCGGGGCTGGTCAGCAGCTGGACCTGGCCACCGCGGATGTCCTGGTAGCGCGGGGGCATCATCTTGTCCTTGGCCGGCAGGTTCACCCACAGCTGCAGACCGTGGAAGAGGCCGCCGGACATGACCAGCGACTCCGGCGGCGCCTCGATGTGCAGGAGGCCGGCACCCGCGGTCATCCACTGGGTGTCCCCATTGGTGATGGTGCCGCCACCACCGTTGGAGTCCTGGTGGTCGAAGACGCCGTCGATGATGTACGTGACGGTCTCGAAGCCGCGGTGCGGGTGCCACGGGGTGCCCTTGGGCTCGCCCGGCGCGTACTCCACCTCGCCCATCTGGTCCATCATGATGAACGGATCGAGGTGCTTGTAGTTGATCCCGGCGAACGCACGTCGCACCGGGAAGCCCTCCCCCTCGAATCCGCTGGGCGCCGTGGTCACGGCGAGCACGGGGCGCGCCTGGGCATCGGCGGGCGCGGCGACGCGCGGCAGGGTGAGCGGGTTCTCGACAGTCACTGCAGGCATGGCGGGACCTCCTTGTGCATCCGAGTTTAGTTGAACGATGAACTTCTTGCCACCCGGAACGCGAAACGCCCGGGATCAATTCCCGGGCGCAGGTCACGACGGCCGCTATCGGCCGCATTCCGACTCATCCGTACATACGGCGCATCGCGAAGTCGACCATCTGCTCCACGGCCTTCGCGTCGAACACCATCCGGTGATCGCCCTCCATGTCCAGGACGAAGCCGTACCCCGTCGGCAGCAGATCGATCACCTCGGCCCCCGTGATCACGAAGTACTTCGACTCCTTGCCCGCGTACCGCCGAAGCTCCTTGAGCGACGTGAACATCGGGATCACCGGCTGCTGCGTGTTGTGCAGCGCCAGGAACCCGGGATTGTCGCCGCGCGGGCAGTACACCTTCGACGTCGCGAAGATCTGCTGGAAGTCCTCCGCGGACAGCGACCCCGTCGTGAACGCCCGCACCGCGTCCGCGAGCGACGGCGGCGACGGCTCGGGGTACAGCGGCTGCTCACCGTATCCGGCGGACTGCCCGCCGTATCCGGCACCCGGTATGCCGGCACCGGACATCGGCTGCTGCGGCGGGGCGCCGTAGTGCTGCTGAGCACCGGGGTTCTGGTCGTAGCCGTACATGCCCCCGAGCGTAGTGGGTCCCCACCCCCACCGGTGCGCCGCTTCCGCGTACCGGACGACCGGACCCCGAGCCCGGACGAGTGGCTTCGCGCGACCCCGGGCCGCGACGACCGCCGGTCGCCGGCCTCTCGTGAGGGCCGCCCGCATGCGCCGCGCGTCACAGTTGTCCGGTCGGGGTTGCACGTTATTACCGGTGGGTAGCATCATCGTAGCTACTTGCTGGTAGATGTACTGAGGTACGAGGAACCCTGCCTCCCCGATCCCTTACGGAGCCGTCGCCATGGGGCACTACAAGTCGAATCTCCGCGACATCGAGTTCAACCTCTTCGAGGTCCTCGGGCGCGACAAGCTGTACGGCACCGGCCCGTTCGCGGAGATGGACGTCGAGACCGCCAAGAGCATCCTCGACGAGATCGCCCGCCTCGCGGAGAACGACCTCGCCGAGTCCTTCGCGGACGCCGACCGCAACCCGCCGGTGTTCGACCCCGAGACCAACACCGCTCCGGTCCCGGCGTCCTTCAAGAAGAGCTACAAGGCCTTCATGGACTCCGAGTACTGGCGCCTCGGTCTGCCCGAAGAGATCGGCGGCACCACCGCGCCGCGCTCCCTGGTCTGGTCCTACGCCGAGCTGCTGCTGGGCTCGAACCCCGCGATATGGATGTACTCCTCGGGTCCGGCCTTCGCAGGGGTCCTCTTCGAGGAGGGCAACGAGGCGCAGAAGAAGGTCGCGCAGATCGCGGTCGAGAAGCGCTGGGGCTCCACGATGGTCCTCACCGAGCCGGACGCCGGCTCCGACGTGGGCGCCGGCCGCACCAAGGCCATCCAGCAGGAGGACGGCTCCTGGCACATCGAGGGCGTGAAGCGCTTCATCACCTCCGGTGAGCACGACATGGAGGAGAACATCCTCCACTACGTGCTGGCGCGCCCCGAGGGCCACGGCCCCGGCACCAAGGGCCTGTCCCTCTTCCTGGTCCCGAAGTTCCACTTCGACTGGGAGACCGGCGAGCTGGGCGAGCGCAACGGCGTCTACGCGACGAACGTCGAGCACAAGATGGGCCTCAAGGCGTCCAACACCTGCGAGATGACGTTCGGCGACAAGCACCCCGCCAAGGGCTGGCTGATCGGCGACAAGCACGACGGCATCCGCCAGATGTTCATGATCATCGAGTTCGCCCGCATGATGGTCGGCACGAAGGCGATCTCCACCCTGTCGACGGGTTACCTGAACGCGCTGGAGTACGCCAAGGAGCGCGTCCAGGGCTCCGACCTGTCGCAGTTCATGGACAAGACCGCGCCCAAGGTCACCATCACGCACCACCCCGACGTGCGCCGCTCCCTCATGACGCAGAAGGCGTACGCGGAGGGCATGCGCTCCCTCGTCCTCTACACCGCCGCGGTGCAGGACGAGATCGCCGCCAAGGAGGCCGCGGGCGAGGACGCCAAGTCCCTGCACGGCCTGAACGACCTGCTGCTCCCGATCGTCAAGGGCTACGGCTCCGAGAAGGCCTACGAGCAGCTGGCCCAGTCCCTGCAGACCTTCGGCGGCTCCGGGTACCTCCAGGAGTACCCGATCGAGCAGTACATCCGGGACGCCAAGATCGACACCCTCTACGAGGGCACCACGGCCATCCAGGGCCAGGACTTCTTCTTCCGGAAGATCGTCCGTGACCAGGGCCAGTCGCTGAACGCCCTCGCCGAGGAGATCAAGAAGTTCCTCGCGGTCGGCACCGGCGGCGACGAGCTGGCCGGCGCCCGTGACGCGCTCGCCAAGGCCGCCGTCGACCTGGAGGGGATCGTCGGCCGCATGCTGACCGACCTCACCGCCACCGGTGATGACGTCAAGAACATCTACAAGGTCGGCCTCAACACCACCCGACTGCTGATGGCCTCCGGCGACGTCGTCGTCGGCTACCTGCTGCTGCGCGGCGCGGCCGTCGCCGCCGAGAAGCTGCAGACCGCGTCCGCGAAGGACAAGGCCTTCTACCAGGGCAAGATCGCCGCGGCGAAGTTCTTCGCCGCGAACGTCCTGCCGGGCGTCTCGCTCGCCCGCGAGATCGCCGAGGGCGTCGACAACGAGCTGATGGAGCTGGACGAGGCCGCGTTCTAGCCGGCCCGGGAGGCGGTCGGGTTCGGTCCGGAACCCGACCGGCTCCCGTCCGGATCCGGCCCTGAACCGGCCCAGCTGCACAGCCTCCGCAGTGCCTCCTCGTACGGGGCCCGCTTCCCTTCCCGGGAGCGGGCCCCGTTCCGTCGTTAAGGTGAACACCATGAGCAGCAGCGCACCCTCCCGCTTCGACCGCGGCCACACCGACGACCTCATGTCCTTCCTGGCGGCGTCCCCGTCGCCGTACCACGCCGTGGCGAACGCCGCCGAGCGGCTGGAGAAGGCCGGTTTCCGCCAGGTCGAGGAGACCGACGCCTGGGACGGGACGAGCGGCGGGAAGTACGTGCTGCGGGGCGGGGCGCTCGTCGCCTGGTACGTCCCCGAGAGCGCGGCGCCGCACACCCCGTTCCGCATCGTCGGCGCGCACACCGACTCGCCGAACCTGCGCGTCAAGCCGCAGCCAGACATGGGCGCGCACGGCTGGCGGCAGGTCGCCGTCGAGATCTACGGCGGGCCGCTGCTCAACTCCTGGCTCGACCGGGACCTCGGCCTGGCCGGCCGGCTCTCGCTGCGCGACGGCACGACCCGGCTGGTCAACATCGACCGCCCGCTGCTGCGCGTACCCCAGCTGGCCATCCACATGGACCGCTCGATCTACGAGAAGGGCCTGCAGCTCGACAAGCAGAAGCACATGCAGCCCATCTGGGGCCTGGGCGACAGTGTCGGCGAGCGCGACCTGATCTCCTTCCTGGAGGAGGAGTCGGGGCTGGCCGCCGGGGACATCACCGGCTGGGACCTCATGACGCACGCCCTGGAGGCGCCCGCGTACCTCGGCCGCGACCGCGAGCTCGTCGCCGGGCCGCGGATGGACAACCTGCTGTCCGTGCACGCCGGCACGGCCGCGCTCGTCGCCGTGTCGGGCCGCGACGCGCTGTCGTACATCCCGGTGCTCGCCGCCTTCGACCACGAGGAGAACGGCTCCCAGGCGGACACCGGCGCGGACGGCCCGCTGCTCGGATCGGTCCTGGAGCGCTCGGTGTTCGCGCGCGGCGGCTCGTACGAGGACCGGGCCCGCGCCTTCGCCGGCACGGTCTGCCTGTCGTCCGACACCGGCCACGCCGTGCACCCCAACTACGCGGAGCGCCACGACCCGACGCACCACCCGCGCGCGAACGGCGGCCCCATCCTGAAGGTCAACGTCAACCAGCGGTACGCGACCGACGGCAGCGGCCGCGCCGCGTTCGCGGCGGCCTGCGAGCGCGCCGGAGTGCCGTGGCAGACCTTCGTCTCCAACAACGCGATGCCGTGCGGCACCACGATCGGCCCGATCACCGCCGCGCGCCACGGAATCCGGACCGTCGACATCGGCGTCGCCATCCTGTCGATGCACAGCGCCCGCGAACTGTGCGGCGCGGACGACCCGTATCTGCTGGCCAACGCGCTGGTGGCGTTCCTCGAGAGCTGACGCCGGACGGCCTCCCCCGCGTAGGTGCGACGAGTCGGGGTACCCGTACCACCTACGCACATTGGGAGGCGGAGATCATGGGCCTGGGAGGCTGCATCCTGCTCATCGGTGCGGGGGCGATTCTCACCTTCGCGACCGATTGGGAGGCCGAGAGCATCAATCTCGATCTGGTCGGTCTCATCATGATGGCGGTCGGCATCATCGGTGTCGCCACGTTCACGAGCATCGCGCGCCGGCGACGGGTGGTGGTGCCGCCATCCTCCCCGACGGTCGTCGACGAGGACGGCACGACCGGATACCGCCGCTGAAACCTGCGAAACACCGTGCCTGACACGGTGTTTCGCATGGTTCTGCCGGGACGGAGGACGAGCCTCGTACCTCGCCAGGGGCCGTCACGCGGAAAGATCGCCGTCGCGGGCACCGTGGCGGCGGCAACGGGCATCGCGCTCGCGGGCGCACTGATCACGCGGTACGACGGCCGTCCGCGGCCGCAGGGCCACCCACAACCCTGGGTTGTGGGTGGCCGGTTGCCTCGACGGCGCGAGGGGAAAGCCGCCGGCGCGCCAGGTTCTGCTCCTCCAGGTCCTGCCGTCGGGGCTACGCGGCAGGCCCCTCGTCCATCCCCGCGAGGACGAGCGGCAGCCGGGCCGCGCCCTCGTCCGTCACGCGGACCGGAACACCCCAGTCCTGCTGGTGCACGTGGCAGGCCGGGTACTCGTTCGCCGGGTCGTCGTCGCAGGACGCCGCCATCGCCGAGACGTGCAGCACGCCCTCCGTCACCGAGGGGTTCAGCTCCAGCTCCCGGAACAGATCGGTGCCCGCGCCCTCGCCGGCGGCCAGCAGCTCCGGCGGGGTCGAGGAGACGAGCAGCCGCGTCGAAGGCCCGTACCGGGTGTCGAGCTTCTGCCCGGCCGGAGCCTGGAAGACCACGTCCAACCGCAGCGTCCCGGGGGCGACTTCGGTCGCGGCGCGCTGCGTGTGGTGGGCGACCGCCTCGACCCGTACGGCCTCCTCGGGCAGCCGCAGCCGGGTCAGCCGGTGCCTGGCCGACTCCACGACCACGATGTCCTCGCCGACGAGGACGGCGCCGGACGGCTCGCGCAGATCGGTGGCGAGGGTCGTGACCTCGCCGCTCGCCGGTTCGTAGCGGCGCAGCGCGTGGTTGTACGTGTCGGACACGGCGACCGAGCCGTCGGGCAGCGCGGTCACGCCGAGCGGGTGCTGGAGCAGCGCCTGGCCGGCGGCCCCGTCCCGGTGGCCGAAGTCGAACAGACCGGTGCCGACCGCGGTGTGGACGACCCCTTCGGTGTCGATCCAGCGCAGCGCGGAGGTCTCCGAGTCGGCGATCCACAGCCGGTCGTCGGTGGCGGCGAGCCCGGACGGCTGCGCGAACCACGCCTCGGCCGCGGGCCCGTCGACGAGCCCCTCGTTGGTCGTACCGGCGGCCACCTGGACCGTCCCGGCCTCGGGGTCGTACGTCCACAGCTGGTGGATGCCTGCCATCGCGATCCACACCTTGCCCTGCCACCAGGCCACGTCCCACGGCGACGACAGGTCCACCTCCCGCGCGGGACCTGACGTGGGCGACCCCTGCCGCCACTGCCGCCCGGTACCGGCGACGATCTCGATCGCACCGGTCTCCGGGTCGTACGTCCGCAGCGCGTGGTTCACGGTGTCGGCGACGACGACCTTGCCGTCGGGCAGCAGCGCGAGGCCCTGCGGCTCCCGGAACTCCCCGTCCCCGATCCGCCGCACGACGGTCTCGCCGTCCGCCTCCAGCTCGACCAGCTGATGCCGGGTCGAGTCGGACACCAGGAAGTTCCCGGACGGCAGCACCACGGCCTTCCCGGGGAACCGCAGATCGGTCGCCATGGGCTCCGGCGGCACATAGGGCCCGTCCCCGCGCCGCAGTGTCCCCTTCGCCTCGTGCTCCGTCTCCAGCTCCTCGACCAGCCGCTCGATGGCGTGCGCATGCCCCTCACCGGCGTGCTGCGCGACGACGTACCCCTCGGGGTCGATCACCACGAGCGTCGGCCAGGCCCGCACGGCGTACTGCTTCCACGTCGCGAGCTCGGGGTCGTCCAGGACCGGGTGGTGCACCTTGTACCGCTCGACGGCGTCGGCGACGGCCTGGTGCTCGGCCTCGTGCACGAACTTCGGCGAATGCACGCCGATCATCACCAGCGTGTCCCGGTGCTTCTCCTCGAGCTCGCGGAGCTCGTCCAGGACGTGCAGACAGTTGATGCAGCAAAAGGTCCAAAAATCGAGAACGACGATGCGTCCTCGCAGGTCAGCGAGGGTCAGATCGGTTCCGCCGGTGTTCAGCCAGCCGCCCTTGCCGATCAGCTGGGGGGCCCGGACGCGTGCACGTGTAGCCATACCCCCATCCAACCGCACCGGGCGGGGTACGCATTCCGCATGAGGTACCTCGTACGCGACAAGATCTTCGCCGTCGGCGACGACTACTGGATCGACGACGAACGCGGGCGCCACGCCTTCCTCGTCGACGGCAAGGCGCTGCGGCTGCGGGACACGCTCGAGCTGAAGGACCCGGCCGGGCGGGTGCTGGTCACGCTGCGGCAGAAGCTGTTCAGCATGCGCGACGCGATGACGATCGAGCGCGGCGAGGAGGCACTGGCCGTCGTCCGGCGCAAGCGGCTGTCGCTGTTGCGGAACCACTTCCGGGTGATCCTGGCCGACGGGACGGAGCTGGATGTCAGCGGGAAGATCCTGGACCGGGAGTTCGCGGTCGAGTACGAGGGGGAGCTGCTGGCCGACATCTCGCGCAGATGGCTCACGGTCAGGGACACGTACGCGGTGGACGTCGTACGGGAGGACGCGGACGCGGCACTGCTGATCGCGGTCGCGGTGTGCGTGATCCGGATGGCGGAGCGGGAACGGGGCTGAGGCTGCCTTCTCACCGCGGTGCCGGCAGGCCCAGCACGCGGTCCTTGAGGGCCGGGAACTGCTCACGGGTCGTCGCGACCTTCGACGGGTCGAGGTCGACGGTGAGGACCTCCTCCGCCGCGCCCGCTTCCGCGAGGACCTCGCCCCAGGGATCGACGACGATGCTGTGGCCGGCCTGTTCGACGCCCGCGTGGGTGCCGGCGCTGCCGACGGCGAGAACGTACGCCTGGTTCTCGACGGCGCGGGCCTGCGCGAGGAGGGTCCAGTGGGCGCGGCGGCGCTCGGGCCAGCCGGCCGCGACGACGAGGACGTCCGCGCCCGCGTCGACCAGGCCGCGGTAGAGCTCGGGGAAGCGGAGGTCGTAGCAGGTGGAGAGGCCGAGCGTGGCGTCGGGCAGCGGGACGGTGACGAGCTCGGTGCCCGCGGCCATCATCACGGCCTCGCCCTTGTCGAAGCCGAAGCGGTGGATCTTGCGGTAGATCCGGGCGAGCTCGCCGGTGGGGGAGAAGACCAGGGACGTGTTGTAGAGGGGGCCTTCACCCGCGGCGGAGCCGCTGTCGGATTCAGCCCGTTCGACGACGGAGCCGGCGTGCAACCAGACGCCCGCGTCGCTCGCCGCCTTGGACATCGCCTCGTACGTGGGGCCCTCGAGCGGTTCCGCTTCCGCTTCGAACAGCTCGTAGGCGAAGGCTCCGACGGGCCACAGCTCGGGCAGGACGACGAGATCGGCGCCGGCCTGCTCCCGTACCAGGGAAGCCGCTCGCTGCCTGCGGGAATCGATGGATTCGTCCGGGTCTACTGCGATCTGGATGAGCGAGGCGCGCACACTACCACCGTCCTGGCATTCGAGCCGTCAACACGGGCCTACGATCGTCACCTGAAAGCACTGCCGGGGTGCCCGGGGGCAGCGTACTGTTCTCTCCCGGGGGATACCCCCGGACCCCCCGCAGCCCACACAGCACCCAGCCCGCGCACAACCGTCGAGGGGTTCCGTGACCGTCCATCCAAGCCTGCAGACCTACGCCGACGCCTGGACCCACTCCATCGAAGCGATATCCGAGCTGGTGCAGCCGCTCGTCGAAGGGGAGTGGAACCGCGCAACGCCGTGCCCCGGATGGTCGGTGCGCGACCTCGTGTCGCACGTCATCGGCATGGAGTGCGAGATGCTCGGTGACCCCCGGCCGATTCACACCCTGCCCCGCGATCTCTACCACGTGCGCAGCGAGTTCGCGCGCTACATGGAGATGCAGGTCGATGTGCGCCGGCACCACACCGGGCCCGAGATGACCTCCGAGCTGGAGTACACGATCATCCGCCGCAACCGGCAGCTGCGGAACGAGAACCGTGCGCCCGACACCATGGTCCGTGCCCCGCTGGGTGCCCAGCAGACGCTGGAACTGGCGTATCGGATGAGGGCCTTCGACGTCTGGCTGCACGAGCAGGACCTGCGGACGACGCTCGGCAGGCCGGGCAACCTCGACTCCCCCGGCGCTCTCGTCGCCCGCGACAACTTCCTCGCGATCCTGCCGAAGGTCGTCGCCAAGGACGCGGGCGCCCCGCCGAACTCGGCGATCGTCTTCGACGTCAGCGGCCCGGTGGAATTCCTGCGGACCGTGCGCGTCGACGCGGACGGGCGCGGCACGGTCGACGGTGCTCCCTCGCTGGGTCCTGCGGCGACGCTCGCGCTGGACTGGGAGACGTACGTACGGCTCGCCGCCGGCCGGGTCAGGCCCGCGGCCGTCGCCGACCGGATCAAGGTCGAGGGCGACGCGGATCTGGCCGCGGCGATCCTGGACTCGTTCGCCATCACGCCGTAGCGGCGCGGGCGGGGCCGTCCCCGGGGCCCGCAGCCGGGCGCCCGGCCGCCTCGGCGGCGCGGCCCCGGCGGGTCCGACGCGGCGCGTCACGCCGGGCCCGGTACGCGCACGGCCCGTCACGCCGGTACGTGTACGGCCTCCACCCTGCTCGCCACGAGCCGCTCCCGCTCCCGCCGCGCCGTGCGCGCCCGCAGCCGCAGGATCTGGACCACGCCCAGCGCCTCCAGCACGAAGACGGACGAGAACGCGATCCGGTAGTTGTCACCGGTCGCGTCCAGCAGCACGCCCACGGCCAGGAGCGTCGTCATGGAGGCGACGAAACCGCCCATGTTCACGATCCCGGACGCCGTGCCCTGCCGTTCCGGCGGATTGGCGGGACGGGCGTAGTCGAAGCCGATCATCGAGGCGGGCCCGCAGCTGCCGAGCACCGTGCACAGCGTGATCAGCAGCCACATCGGCGCCTGGTCACCGGGGTACACGAGGGTGGTGCCCCACACCGCGGCGGTCAGCCCCACCGTGCCGAGGGCGAGCGGCGTCCTGGCCGCGTGGTGCCGGGCGATGATCTGCCCGTAGACGAGGCCCACGGCCATGTTCACGGCCACCACCAGCGTGAGCAGCGCGCCCGCGGTCTCCCGCGACAGCCCCTGCGCCTCGACGAGGAACGGCAGCCCCCACAACAGCAGGAACACCATGGCGGGGAACTGGGTGGTGAAGTGCACCCACAGGCCCAGCCGGGTGCCGGGCTCGCGCCAGGACTCGGCGATCTGCCTGCGGACGAACGCGGCCCCTGCGTGCGTCGCCGGGGCGGGCTCGTGGCCCTCGGGGTGGTCCTTCAGGAAGAGCACCAGCAGGACCAGGACGACCAGACCCGCCACCGCGCTGCCGGCGAAGGTCGCGGTCCAGCCGAGCCCGTGCAGCAGCCGCGAGATGAGGAGGGTCGAGACGAGATTGCCCGCCATCCCGAACAGCGCGGCGACCTGGGCGATCAGCGGCCCGCGCCGCGCGGGGAACCAGCGCGAGCCGAGCCGCAGCACGCTGATGAAGGTCATCGCGTCGCCGCAGCCGAGCAGCGCGCGGGAGGCGAGGGCCATGCCGTACGAGGGGGCGAGCGCGAAGCCGAGCTGTCCCGCCGTGAAGAGGACGACGCCGAGGGTGAGGACCTTCTTGGTGCCGAGCCGGTCGACCATGAGGCCGACGGGAATCTGCATGCCCGCGTACACGAGCAGCTGGAGTATCGAGAAGGTGGAGAGGGCGGAGGCGTTGACGTCGAAGCGGTCGGCGGCGTCGAGGCCTGCGACGCCCAGCGACGTACGGAAGATGACGGCGACGAAGTAGACGGCGACGCCGATGCCCCAGACCGTGTACGCGCGGCGGCCGCCGGGTGGATCGCCGGGGAGGGACAGGGCGGAGGAGCGCGCGGAGGGGCTCATCGGTCCTCACCCCGCACGAGCAGCTTGACCCAGCTCAGGTGCCGGTGCACACAGGCCGCCGCGGCCTCGGTGTCACCGGTTCTGATGGCCTCCAGCATGTCGGCGTGCTCGGTGATGTTCTTGGTGACACGGTCGGGCTGTGCGTGCATCAGGGCGACGCCCATGCGCAGCTGGCGGTCGCGCAGCTGGTCGTAGAGGCGGGAGAGGATCTCGTTCCCGGCGTGGCGGACGATCTCGGCGTGGAACGCGCGGTCGGTGGCGGCGACGGCGGCCAGGTCGCCTGCCCCGGCGTGCTGCCGCTGCCGCTCCACGAGTTCCCGCAGCCGCTCGACCAGCGACGGCGGGGCGGGCACGGCCCTGCGGACGGCGAACTCCTCGACCAGCAGCCGCGTTTCGATGACGTCCGATATCTCCTGCGCGGAGACGGCCAGGACGAGCGCGCCCTTCTTCGGATAGAGCTTGAGCAGCCCTTCCATCTCCAGCTTCAGCAGGGCCTCGCGCACCGGGGTCCTGGACACGCCGACGGCCTCGGCGAGCTCGCCTTCGGTGAGGAGGGTTCCGCCCTCGTAACGGCGGTCGAGCACCGCCTGCTTGATGTGGGTGTAGACACGTTCGGCGGCGGGTGCGGCGGGCATGCGCACAGCTTAGATACAAGAGGGGTACATCCAGGAATCACGTCCACGATGCAGGACGCGGAAAACTTTTCGGGTTCCGTACATCCTTCTTTTGCCCTCAGGAGTCTCGTTCGCGGGCACTCGTTTCCCTCAGCCCCCACAGACGTCCTTTTTGAGCGCATTCGCGAACTCGGAGCGTTTCCTTTGAAATACAGCTTCACGGGCGTGCGCAGAGCCGCCGCGGTCACCCTTGCCTCCGGCGTCCTGCTGACCGTCTCCCCCATGGCCGCGTCGCCCGCCCAGGCGGCCACCGCGCCGACCGTCTCCGCCAGCGGCGCCTACCTGATGCTCGGTTCCAACGGCACGCCGCTCTACAGCAAGTACGCGGACACCCGGCGCCAGATGGCGAGCACGACGAAGATCATGACGGCCGCCGTGGTGCTCAGCACCCCGGGCCTCGATCTCAACCGCAAGGTGACGTCCAAGCAGGCCTACCGCGACTACGTCACCGCCAAGGCCGCCAGCACCGCCGACCTGCGCAGCGGTGACGTGCTCACCGTGCGCCAGCTGCTCTACGCGACGATGCTGCCGTCCGGCTGCGACGCGGCGATGGCCCTCGCCGACACCTTCGGCACCGGCACCACCCGCACGGCCCGCGTCCAGTCCTTCATCGCCAAGATGAACACGAAGGCCACCGAGCTCGGCCTGAAGAACACGAAGTTCGACTCCTTCGACGGCAACTCGACGACGGGCAACAACTACACGACCCCGCGCGAGCTGGCGAAGGTCGCCCGCTACGCGATGGCCAACGTCAACTTCCGCGCGATCGCCAAGGCGACCTCGTACAAGGCCTCCGCGACCACGAGCACCGGCGGCACCCGCACGTACACCTGGTACAACACGAACCAGCTGCTCGGCTCCTACAGCGGCGCCAACGGCATCAAGACCGGCACGAACACGCCGGCCGGTCCCTGCCTCGTCTTCGCGGCCACCCGCGGCGACAAGACCCTCATCGGTGTCATCCTGAACGATTCCTACCGCTACACCGACGCGGCGAAGTTGCTCGACTACGGCTTCGGTACCACCACCGCCGGCACGATGCAGCTGCGGAAGCTGCCGCAGGGCGCCCAGCGCGACTGATCGCGCTCACACACCACACGCACGAGGTCCCGTGACGCACATGGCGTCACGGGACCTCGTCGTTGTGAGCTGCTACGAGCCGGTACGAGCCGGGCCGGTCACGCCCAGGTGATCAGCCGCTTCGGCTGCTCCAGGATCGCCGCGACGTCCGCCAGCACCTTGGAGCCGAGCTCGCCGTCGACCAGCCGGTGATCGAAGGACAGCGCCAGCGTGGTGACCTGACGGGGCTTCACCTTGCCCTTGTGGACCCACGGCTGGAGCTTGATCGCGCCGACCGCGAGGATCGCGGACTCGCCCGGGTTGAGGATCGGCGTACCGGTGTCGACGCCGAAGACGCCGACGTTGGTGATGGTCACCGTCCCGCCCTGCATGGCCGCGGGGGTCGTCCTGCCCTCGCGGGCCGTGGCGACCAGCTCGCCGAGGGCCTCGGCCAGCTGCGGCAGGGTCTTGTCGTGCGCGTCCTTGACGTTCGGCACGATCAGACCGCGCGGGGTGGCCGCGGCGATGCCCAGGTTGACGTAGTGCTTGAGCACGATCTCCTGGTTCGCCTCGTCCCACGTGGCGTTGACCTCGGGGTTCCGCTTGATCGCGACCAGCAGCGCCTTGGCGATGAGGAGCAGCGGGTTCACGCGGAGCCCGGCCATGTCCTTGTCGGCCTTGAGCTCCTCGACCAGCTTCATCGTGCGGGTCACGTCGACCGTGATGAACTCGGTGACGTGCGGCGCGGTGAAGGCCGAGCCGACCATCGCCTGCGCGGTGGCCTTCCGTACGCCCCTGACGGGGATACGGGTCTCCCGGGCGCCGGCCACGGCGACGGCCTCCGGAGCCGCCGCGGTCACCTGAGCCGGCACGGCGGCCGGTGCGGGGGCAGCAGCAGGGGCCGGGGCCACCGCCGCGTGGACGTCCTCGCGGGTGATGATCCCGTCGGGCCCGCTCGGCACGACCGTGGCGAGGTCCACGCCGAGGTCCTTGGCCAGCTTGCGCACCGGCGGCTTGGCGAGCGGCCGGTCGGTGACGGGGTTCGCGGCAGGGATCGCGGTCCCGTGCCCGTTCAGCTCGGCCTGCACCGCGGCCTGCGCGGCCTGGGCCTGGGCCTGCTCGGGTACGGACGCGCCCTTGCGCGGGCGGCGCTTCGTGGAGGACTCGGCGACCCCGTACCCGACCAGCACCGGCTGGCGGCCCGTGGGCTTGGCCTCGGCCTCCGGCTCGGCGGCGGGAGCGGGGGCGGGGGCGGCCGCGGGGGCGGGCGCCTCGCCCGACCCCGGTGCCACGTCCACCGTGATGATCGCGGTGCCGACGTCCACCGTGGTGCCCTCGTCGAAGCGCAGCTCGTGCACCACGCCGTCGTACGGAATCGGGAGCTCCACCGCCGCCTTGGCGGTCTCGACCTCGCACACCACCTGACCGTCGGTCACGGTGTCGCCGGGCTGGACGTACCACTTGAGGATCTCGGCCTCGGTGAGTCCCTCGCCCACGTCGGGCATCTTGAACTCACGGAAACGAGCAGAAGTGTCTGTCATCGTCGTCACGACCCTCTCCTCAGTACGCCAGCGAGCGGTCGACGGCGTCGAGCACCCGGTCAAGTCCCGGAAGGTACTCCTCCTCCAGCCGGGCCGGCGGGTACGGGGCGTGGAAGCCCCCGACGCGCAGCACCGGCGCCTCCAGGTGGTAGAAGCACCGCTCGGTGATGCGGGCGGCGATCTCCGCGCCGGAGCCGTAGAAGACCGGGGCCTCGTGGACGACGACGAGCCGGCCGGTCTTCTCGACCGACTTCTGGACGGCGTCGAAGTCGATCGGGGACATCGAGCGCAGGTCGAGGACCTCGACCGACTTGCCCTCCTCCTGGGCGGCCGCGGCGGCCTCCAGGCAGACCTTCACCATCGGCCCGTAGGCGACGAGCGTCAGGTCGCTGCCGGTGCGGACGGTGCGCGCGGCGTGCAGCGGGTCGGGGATGGCCTCGGTGTCGACCTCGCTCTTGTCCCAGTAGCGCCGCTTCGGCTCGAAGAAGATGACCGGGTCGTCGCTCTGGATGGCCTGCTGGAGCATCCAGTAGCCGTCGGACGCGTTCGACGGGGAGATCACCTTGAGGCCGGCCACGTGCGCGAAGAGCGCCTCGGGCGACTCGGAGTGGTGCTCGACCGCGCCGATGCCGCCGCCGTACGGGATACGGACGACGACCGGCAGCTTGATCTTGCCGAGCGCGCGGGCGTGCATCTTGGCGAGCTGCGTGACGATCTGGTCGTACGCGGGGAAGACGAAACCGTCGAACTGGATCTCGACGACCGGGCGGTAGCCGCGGAGCGCGAGACCGATCGCGGTGCCGACGATGCCGGACTCGGCGAGCGGGGTGTCGATGACCCGCTCCTCGCCGAAGTCCTTCTGGAGCCCGTCGGTGATCCGGAAGACTCCGCCGAGCTTGCCGACGTCCTCACCCATGATGAGGACCTTGGGGTCGGTGTCGAGGGCCTTGCGCAGCGACTCGTTGAGCGCCTTCGCGAGGGACATCTTCTCTACGGCCATGGCTTACTTGCCCTCCTCGGCAGCGTCCGCGAACGACGCCTGGTAGGCGGCGAACTGCGCGCGCTCCTCGTCGACGAGGGCGTGCCCGTCCGCGTAGACATTGTCGAAGATCGCCATGTGGTCCGGGTCGGGCATGGCGCGGACGGCTTCACGGACGCGCTTCGCGAGCACGTCGCTCTCCTCGTCCAGGGAGGTGAAGAACGCCTCGTCGGCGAAGCCCTGGTTCTCCAGGTACGTACGCAGACGCAGGATCGGGTCCTTGGCCTCCCAGGCCGCCCGCTCGTCGTCGTGCCGGTACTTGGTGGGGTCGTCGGAGGTGGTGTGGGCACCCATCCGGTACGTGAACGCCTCGACCAGCGTCGGACCCTCACCGCGGCGTGCGCGCTCCAGCGCGGACCGGGTCACGGCGAGACAGGCCAGCACGTCGTTGCCGTCGACGCGGACGCCGGGGAAGCCGAAGCCCTGGGCGCGCTGGTAGAGCGGCACCCGGGTCTGGCGCTCGGTGGGCTCGGAGATCGCCCACTGGTTGTTCTGGCAGAAGAACACGACCGGGGCGTTGTAGACCGCGGAGAACGTGAAGGACTCGGCGACATCACCCTGGCTGGAGGCGCCGTCACCGAAGTACGCGATGACCGCGGAGTCGGCACCGTCCTTGGCGACACCCATCGCGTAGCCGGTCGCGTGCAGCGTCTGCGAGCCGATCACGATCGTGTACAGGTGGAAGTTGTTGCTGTTCGGGTCCCAGCCACCGTGGTTCACGCCACGGAACATCCCCAGCAGGTTCGTCGGGTCGACCCCGCGGCACCAGGCGACTCCGTGCTCCCGGTAGGTCGGGAAGACGTAGTCGTCGTCGCGCAGCGCCCGGCCGGAGCCGATCTGCGCCGCCTCCTGGCCGAGCAGCGAGGCCCACAGGCCCAGCTCGCCCTGGCGCTGGAGGGCGGTGGCCTCCGCGTCGAAGCGACGCGTCAGGACCATGTCCCGGTAGAGCCCGCGAAGCTCCTCGGGGCTCAGGTCGATGTCGTACTCCGGGTGCTCGACCCGCTCACCCTCGGGCGTCAACAGCTGTACCAGCTGGGGCTCGGAAGTCTGTGGCTTCTTCGCGGCGCTGGCGCTGGCGCGCTTACTGCTGCGGCGCGGTTTGCTCGCGGCAGTGCTCTCCACGGTCACGTGCGTGCTCCTCCGTCGGTCCGGCCCCCGGGGTCCGCCGGGAGCCAGTGCGGCTCGCCTGTGTCCGTACCCGTGCACGGGGTGGGTGCCGCTCGGCCGGGAACAGGCGTGACAGGTGCCCCGGCGAGCGCCCTGCCAAAGGCACGTTACCCAGTGGGCCGCACTACTGCGAAACCCCATTTGACCTGCGATTTTGCTTGGATTTCCAAGTAAATCGAGAAAAGCGGGAACAACCACTGGTCACAGCCTTGCGGGCCGCCGGAACAGGGGCACGTTATCCCGCTCACCCCGGGCACGGGAAGAGTGAGTATGTGAGACTGCTTTCGTGGGCGAAGAAGGAAAAATCACAGTATTTCTCGTGGACGACCATGAGGTCGTCCGGCGCGGCGTCCACGAACTGCTGTCGGTCGAGGACGACATCGAGGTCGTCGGGGAGGCCGGTACGGCCGCGGACGCCCTGGTGAGAATTCCCACGGTGCGCCCCGATGTGGCCGTTCTGGACGTACGTCTTCCGGACGGCAGCGGGGTGGAGGTGTGCCGTGAGGTGCGCTCGCGCAACGAGGACATCAAGTGCCTGATGCTGACGTCGTACGCCGACGACGAGGCCCTTTTCGACGCGATCATGGCCGGGGCCTCCGGCTATGTCCTCAAGGCGATCCGCGGCACCGAGCTCCTGACGGCCGTACGGGACGTGGCGGCGGGCAAGTCGCTGCTGGACCCGGTCGCCACCGCGCGCGTCCTGGAGCGGCTGCGGGACGGAAACAACCCCAAGGGTGACGAAAAACTCGCGAGCCTGACCGACCAGGAGCGCAAGATCCTGGACCTGATCGGCGAGGGGCTGACGAACCGGGCCATCGGCGAGCGGCTGCACCTCGCCGAGAAGACCATCAAGAACTACGTCTCCAGCCTGCTCGCCAAGCTGGGCATGGAGCGGCGCTCGCAGGCCGCGGCGTACGTGGCGAGGATGCAGGCGGAGCGGCAGCGCTGAGGAGGCGCGGCCGAGCGGACACCCACGAAGGGTCCGTTTCGGGACCTACGTCCCCCGGGGCCGGGCCGGGCGGCCCTTCTCCCGGCCCCGACCAGCGGCGGATCGTGGAGTTCATGCCTTCCGATGATCCCCGCCCCAGCGACGAACTCCGCACCGTCGAGCTGCTCTCCCGGGTGTCGTACGGACGGCTGGCGACCAGCCTGCACGCCATGCCCGTCGTCGCACCGGCCCGTCACGTCGTCTCGGACGGCTACGTCCTGCTGCGCGTCCACGCCGACCTCGGATGCCACCAGACCTGCGACGGCAGCGTGGTGGCCTACGGCGCGGACAACCTGAATTCGGACGCGGCCGCCCTGTGGTCGGTCCAGTTCACCGGCACCGCGGAGGTCATCACGCCGACCGCGGCCGAGTTGGACAGCTTCGGCGATCCCGGCCCCCGCCATGTGAACGGGGAGCCCTTCGATCCGGTGTACCTGCGCATCAGGCCCCGGTTCGCCTCGGTGTTGGATTGTTCCGAAGAGCGACCTGCGCGACACGCTGTGTGATCTATCATCTGGCGGGTGCCGCGCTCATCTGCTACTGCCCCACCTCCGCTGGGTGAACTGCTGCGCCGGTACGAGAACCCCGGCGAGCCCCTCTCCTGCGAGCCCGTCACCCAGGGCCTCCTCAACCGCGGCTACCGCCTCGCAACGACCCGCGGCGCCTACTTCCTCAAGCACCACCTGGACGCGCCCACGGCCGACCGCGACACCATCGCCCGCCAGCACCGCGCCACCCAGCGCCTCCAGTCCCTCGGCGTCCCGGTCGCCCCGCCCGTCCAGGACACGGCGGGCGACACCGTGGCGGTCATCGGCGGCCGCTGCTACGCCCTGCACCCCTGGGTGGACGGCCGGCACCGTGTGGGCGCCCAGCTGACGACGGCCGGGTCCCGGCGCCTCGGCGCACTGCTGGGCCTGGTGCACACGGCACTGGAGCGGGTGATGGAGGCGGGCCAAAGCAGCGGGGGCAGCGGGGGCAGCAGGGAACACGGCCGCGACGAGCACCCCAGCGCCGACCCGGACGAGACCTTCGCCCTGATCGACGAGCTGCTGGAGCTGGCCCGTACCCACCGCCCCCGGGACACCTTCGACGTCCTCGCCGAGCACCGGCTGCTGGAGCGCCGCACCCTGCTGGAGCGGCACGCCCACCGCCGACCGCCCCCGGGCGCCGCCGGCGGCTGGGTGCACGGCGACTTCCACCCCCTGAACCTCCTCTACCAGGGCGCCGAGCCCGCCGCGATCGTCGACTGGGACCGGCTGGGGGTGCAGCCGCGCGCCGAGGAGGCCGTACGCGCCGCGGCGATCTTCTTCGTACGGCCGGCGGGAGAGCTGGAGCTGGCGAAGGTACGGGCGTACGCCCGCGCCTACCGGCGGGCGGCCGGGGCGGACAGCGCCGAGCTGGCCGCCGCGGTGCACCGGGTGTGGTGGGAGCGGCTGAACGACTTCTGGATACTGCGCTGGCGCTACCAGCTGCACGACCGAAGGGCCGACCCGCAGTTTCCTGCGGCGTCGGCCCTGGCGGTGTGGTGGACGCGGGAGTACGAGGCGGTGTGCGAGGCCTTCGCGGGGTGAGCGCGGGGCTAGGGGGTGGCGCCGCCCTGCGTCGTCGTGCCGCCGTCCGTGGTGCCGGCATTGGTGCCGCCGTCGGTCGTTCCGGTGTTGGCGCCGCCGTCGGTCGTTCCGGTGTTGGCGCCACCGTCCGTCGTGCCGGCGTCGGTCCCGCCATCGGTCGTACCCGCGTCGGTGCCGCCGTCCGTCGTACTCCCGTCGGTACCGCCGTCCGTCGTGCCCGCGTTGGTGCCACCGTCCGTCGACGGCGTGTCCGTCGGACCGTCCGTCGGGCTCTCCGGGGCCGACGGAGTGTTGTTCGACGGGGTGTCGGAGGGCGTCCAGGGCTGCTGGTTGCCTCCCGAGGACTGCTCCGGCTGCTCGCTCTCCTCGTCATCCGTCTCCGGCGGCGTCGAGGACGGCTCGTCGGGCGTATTCGGAGTGTTGGAGACGGTCGTCTGGTCGGTCGGGTTCTTGCCGCTGTCGTTCGCGCGGTCCAGCGCGAAGACGACACCCGCGGCGATGGCGACCATCGCGAGGGCGAGGAACAGCCACACCTTGCCGCGGCCGCCGCCACCATGGGGGCCGGCGCCTCCGCCGATGTACGCCCCGTCGTCGGGGTTGCTCGGCGGCAGGATCGGGCCCTGCGAGGTGTCACCGTGGGGCGAGTGCCCCATCGCGGTCGTCGCGGTCATGCCCATGGCCGGGGTGTGGCCGCCCTCGTGCATCTCGACCGGGCCGGTGTTCCACGTACCGGTGTGGCTGCCCTGCTGCTGGAGCATCTGCAGCCCGTACTGCACCAGGCCGCGCATCTCCTCGGCGCTCTGGAACCGGTCGTCCGGGTCCTTCGCGAGCGCGCGGATGACGAGCCCGTCCAGCTCGGGCGGCGCCACGTCCGAGGCCTCGGACGGCGGCACGGGGGCGTCCTGGACGTGCTGGTAGACGACGGACAGCGGGGTCTCACCGGTGAACGGCGGACGCAGCGCGAGCAGTTCGTACAGCAGACAGCCCGTGGCGTACAGGTCCGAGCGGTGGTCGACGGCCTTGCCGAGCGCCTGCTCGGGAGAGAGGTACTGCGGCGTGCCCATGACCATGCCGGTCTGGGTCATCGTCGTCGACGCGCCGTGCAGCGCGCGGGCGATGCCGAAGTCCATCACCTTCACGGCGCCGCTGTTGGTGATGATGACGTTCGCGGGTTTGATGTCGCGGTGCACGATGCCGTGCTGATGCGAGTACGCGAGCGCTTCGAGGACGCCGGAGACGATGATGAGCGCCTGCTCGGTCGGCGGCGCCTCGGCGTTGATGAGGAGGTCGCGGATCGTGCTGCCCTCGACCAGCTCCATGACGATGTACGGCACGGACTGGCCGTTCACGACGTCCTCGCCGGAGTCGTACACGGCGACGATGGCGTGGTGGTTGAGTCCGGCGACCGACTGCGCCTCGCGCGTGAAGCGGGCCTTGGACACGGGGTCCTCGGCCAGGTCGGCGCGCAGCAGCTTGACGGCGACGGTGCGGCCGAGCCGTACGTCCTCCGCCGCGAACACCTCGGCCATGCCGCCGCGTCCGAGGCGGTGCGTCAGGCGGTAGCGCCCGTCGCCGACGAGGCCGCCGACGCCCCAGGAGTCCGCAGCATCCGAGACTCCGCCGCCACTTGCTTCGGGTTCGGGTGCCATCAGTCCTCGCCGTCGTGTCTTTGCCGTGCCGAGCGCTTGCGCGGCCGGTGTTTCCCGGGTGCTTTGGTGCTTTGCCACGTCACGCTACAGGCTCCGCGCGGCGGCCCGGTTCGAGATGGACCGGCCATCAAACCCGTTGCCGCTGCGCCCATGCAAACTCCATGGGTTTCCTGTAACGCTTGCGAGACGCTTCTTGTGCGTACGGTCACGGAACGGGCACCCGGCTTGACGTGTCCGTGCCCTCGGGCAGACTTGGCCCGTAAATACGGATCACCGCGGCCGCCAGGCGCGCGTAGGGGGAAGCACGATGAGCCAGGACGGGGCACACGGCGGCGGCCGTTACGCGGGCGGTTCGGTCGCCGGCGGCCGGTACCAGCTTCGCGACCTGCTCGGCGAAGGCGGCATGGCCTCGGTCTATCTGGCCTACGACAGCGCGCTGGACCGCCAGGTCGCGATCAAGACGCTGCACACCGAGCTCGGTCGCGAGCAGTCCTTCCGCGAGCGCTTCCGGCGCGAGGCGCAGGCCGTCGCCAAGCTGTCCCACACCAATATCGTGTCGGTCTTCGACACGGGTGAGGACGAGCTCGACGGCGCACTCATGCCGTACATCGTCATGGAGTACGTGGAGGGCAAGCCGCTCGGCTCGGTCCTGAACGCCGACATCCAGCAGTACGGCGCGATGCCGGCGGACAAGGCGCTCAAGGTGACCGCGGACGTGCTGGCGGCGCTGGAGACCAGCCATGAAATGGGCCTGGTCCACCGGGACATCAAGCCCGGCAACGTGATGATGACCAGGCGCGGTGTCGTCAAGGTCATGGACTTCGGTATCGCACGGGCCATGCAGTCGGGCGTCACGTCGATGACGCAGACCGGCATGGTCGTCGGTACGCCGCAGTACCTGTCGCCCGAGCAGGCGCTGGGGCGCGGTGTCGACGCCCGCTCCGACCTTTACTCGGTCGGCATCATGCTCTTCCAGCTGCTGACGGGCAGGCTGCCCTTCGACGCGGACTCGCCGCTGGCCATCGCCTACGCGCACGTACAGGAGGAGCCGGTCGCTCCGTCCTCCATCAACCGCGCGGTGACCCCGGCGATGGACGCGCTGGTCGCGCGAGCACTGAAGAAGAATCCGAACGAGCGTTTCCCGAACGCGGCCGCGATGCGCGACGAGTGCATGCGCGTCGCCGCCGCGGGGCAGACGAGTGCGCCGGTGATCGTCGCCGGGGGGCCGGTCAGCAGCGGCGCGGGGGTCGGCTCGGCGGTCTTCCCGCCGGTCGACCAGGCCACGCCGGCGCCGCCGAGCGTGCACCAGCCGTACCAGCCGGGCCCGGTCTCCGGTCCGTTTCCGGGTCCGTACGGGCCCGCGACGCCGGCACCGGCGCCGACGCCCGCACCGGCTCCGACGTACGGCTACCCCCACCAGGCCGCGACACCGGCTCCCGCGTACCAGGCGACGACTCCGCCTCCGTACACCATCTCGCCGCAGCAGACGCCCGGTTCGACGGGCGGCGGTGGCGGCAGCCGGAACGTGCCGGTGATCGTGGGCTCGGCCGTGGTGGCACTCCTGGCGATCGGCGGCCTGATCACCGCCCTGAACCTGGGCGGCGAGGACGACCCGCGCACCACGGGCGGCTCCACGCCGGGCGCGAGCCAGACGGCGGCGGCCGAGCACAAGCCACCGGAGCGCTACCGGACGATGGACAAGGAAGAGTGCACGGACGCAACCGAGGACAGTGACGATCCGAAGAAGGTCCAGGCTCCGAGCTTCATCTACAAGGACCTGCTCTCCGTCAAGGCGTGCATCCAGGCAGCGGGCTGGCAGATCAAGGAAACCCCCGTGGACCATCCGCAGTACGCGGAGGACCAGGTCATCGAGCAGTTCCCGACCGAGGGAACGGCCGTGGTGCCCGGTAACCAGACGTTCGAGCTGAAGATCGCCACCGGAGACCCGGGGCAGTAGTCACCTTCACCTTCGGCCGCCTTCTCAGGTCGCCCTCTAAGGCCGCTTTATCAGGTCGCTTTATCAGGTCGCTTTCTCAGGTCACCTTCTCCGTCGGTCACCTTCTTCGGAACGGCCCGGCACGCGGATGGCGTGCCGGGCCGTTTGCGTGCGCCGCCCCGACTCCCGCATCCGGGATGCCGGAAATGCTCGGGTATGTGACGCTGAGTCCGATATTCCTGCATCTCGGCGACTTGGCACGGGAGGGGGTCACTCCGTGGCTCCGAAGCTCCGCACGCACTGTGTGACGACCATCGCAGCGTTCGCGGCCGTTGTGCTGGCGACCATGCCTGTCGGGGCCTACGCCGATGACCACGACTCCTGGGGCTTCGCAGAAACGTTTCGGGGGCGCGACGACAGCCCGGAGGGCCAGGAAGACCATCAGGGTGCCGAGGGCGGCCAGGACCGGCAGGACACCAAGGAGCCGCAGGGTGTTCAGGAGCGTCGGGCGGCCGGGGCGACGGGCGCGCCGCCACCCGTTCGGCCCAGCGGAGCCGGGAAGCTTGTGTACGGGACGAAGCCGCAGACCAACGGGGGGCAGGCGCCCGGGCCGTCGGCGCAGCCGGGCAAGGGGGGCGCCGCGCACAAGGGTCACGGGCCCAGCCCGGGTGCGGATTCCGGTCAAGGGGCGGGCACGGACACGGACGCACGGCCGGGCGATGGCGCGGGACAGGACCCGAAACCCGACCCGAAGAGCAATGTCGGCGCCCGCCCCAAGGGCACCCCGAAGGCCTCCCCCTCCGTGATCCCTTCGCCCTCGCTGGCCGGACGTCCGGCCGGTGAGGGCCGTCGGCGTCCTGGCCGTACCGCCCCGCCCGTCCCCACCACGCCCACGTCGTCCGAAGCCGGGCACGACGACCTGCGCCTCCACGAGCTCGAGCGCCGGCGCGAGCACGAGCGCCATGAGATCGAGCGCCGGCGCAAGGAGGCGGAGTTGCGGAAGCAGTTGCTGGAGCAGCGCGAGGCGCGCGACGCGCAGGCGTCGGAATCCGCGGTCCCCGTACCGCCGCCCACATCGCCCACCGCACCCGCCGCCGTCGGCAAGGCGGCGCCACCGTCCCTCACCCGTCCGCTGGAGCGCCAAGTTCCGGTCATGACGCTCGGCGCCGGATTCGCCCTGATGGGACTGGGTCTCGGCTACATGGGACTGCGGCTCCGCCGCCGCTGAGCCCGCGCCGGCACCCGCACCGGCACCCCCTCAAGAGCCCCTCGTCCCTCGTAGGGCCTACGCGCAACGTCCGTCTCAGGTCGGTTGTGCGCGTCGGCATACCCGGTATACATACTGAGTATGTCGATCCGCCACGGGCTTCTCGCCCTCCTCGAACGCGGTCCTCGCTACGGCTCCCAGCTCCGTACGGAGTTCGAGTCCCGCACGGGAGCCACCTGGCCGCTCAACGTCGGCCAGGTCTACACGACCCTGAGCCGACTGGAGCGCGACGGCATGGTCGTACAGGACGGGGAGGATTCGGCGGGCCACGCGCTCTACGCCATCACCGACGCCGGGCGCAGCGAGCTGAAGTCCTGGTTCGAACGGCCCGTCGACCGCACCAGCCCGGCCCGCGACGAGCTGGCCATCAAGCTCGCCATGGCGGTCGGCGCGCCGACGGTCGACATCCGCGCGGTCATCCAGTCCCAGCGCCGGCACACCGTGAAGGCGATGCAGGACTACACCCGGCTCAAGGCCCAGGCACTGGAATCCGCTCCCACCGACCGCGACGAGGTCGCCTGGCTGCTCGTACTGGAACAGCTCATCTTCCAGACCGAGGCGGAGGCCCGCTGGCTCGACCACTGCGAGGCCCGGCTCATCCGGCTCTCCGCGACGGCGTCCCTGGCGCCGGAGCCCGCACCCCCACCCGCCCCGGCTCCGGCGCCCGCACATGACCACCGGAGGCGGCGGGGCTGAGCTCCGGCTCCGTTCCGTGTCCCACACACGTCTCTGTCCCGCGTACCTCTCTCTTCACATCCGCTCGCGTACGCCCCTGCGCGTACGCCCAAGGGGGGACCCCTCCATGTCCGACCACTCCCACCAGCCGCAGCCGTCACCACAGCAGCCCGTGCTGCAGCTGCGGAACCTGACCCGCGTCCACGGCAGCGGCGCCACCGAGGTGCACGCCCTGCGCGGTGTCGACCTCGATGTGTTCCCCGGTGAACTCGTCGCCGTCATGGGCCCGTCCGGCTCCGGCAAGTCGACGCTGCTCACGATCGCCGGCGGCCTCGACGCCCCGAGCTCCGGCCAGGTGATCGTCGAGAACACCGACATCACCACCGCCGACCGCAAGACGCTCGCCGCCCTGCGCCGCCGCAGCATCGGTTACGTCTTCCAGGACTACAACCTGATCCCGGCGCTCACCGCCGCCGAGAACATCGCGCTGCCCCGCGAACTCGACGGCACCTCCGCCCGCAAGGCCCGCGTCGAGGCCCTCGCCGCGCTGGAGGAGATGGACCTGGCCCATCTCGCGGACCGCTTCCCCGACGAGATGTCCGGCGGACAGCAGCAGCGCGTGGCCATTGCCCGGGCCCTGGTCGGCGACCGCCGTCTCGTCCTCGCCGACGAGCCGACCGGCGCCCTGGACTCCGAGACCGGCGAGTCCGTGCTCGCCCTGCTGCGCGCCCGCTGCGACGCGGGCGCGGCGGGCATCCTCGTCACCCATGAGCCGCGCTTCGCGGCCTGGGCGGACCGGGTGGTCTTCCTGCGCGACGGCGCGGTCGTCGACCAGACCGTCCGCAGCGAGGCGGACTCCCTGCTGACCGGGCAGGCGGCCGAGCGGTGACGAACTGGTACCACTCCTGGCGGGCCGCGATACGCATCGCCCGCCGTGACGCCTGGCGTTCCAAGGGACGCAGCTTCCTCGTCCTGGCGATGATCGCCCTGCCGATCCTCGGCGTCAGCGCCGCCGATCTGACTCTGCGCAGCGCCGAACTCTCCACCGAGCAGACCCTTCAGCGCACGCTCGGCGCCGCCGACGCCCGGATGTCCGACCCCGGCACCAGCGGGACGCCGATCCACCAGGCCCCCGACGGCAACACCTACTCGCCGGTCGGGGACTTCGAGGACAAGCCGTGGCCCAAGGGCGACGCCGACATCCGCAAGGCCCTCCCGGCGGACACCAAGACCCTGGAGGACTCGACAGGCTTCGGGAAGCTGCGCACCGCGCACGGCCTGCTGAGCACCGAACTGCGTGAGTTCAGGTCCGCGGACCCGATGGCCGCGGGCATCATGACGCTGGTCGGCGGCCGGTTCCCCAAGGGGACCGACGAGGTGGCGGCGACGACCCATTTCCTGGAGTCCAGCGGGCTGAGCGTGGGTTCCAAGCTCACGGCGCGCGGGCTCGACCGGGAGTACACCATCGTCGGCTCGTACGAGCTGCCCGATTCGCTCGCCACCGACCAGGTCAACGCGCTCCCCGGCGCCCTGCTCGACCCGCTCGACAAGGCGCTGGTGGCCGACGACCTGCCCGGCGTCGAGAAGCGCACCACCTATCTGGTCGGCGCTTCCGGCGGTTTCACGTGGAACATGGTCAAGGAGGCCAACACCAAGGGCGTCCTGGTGAATTCGCGGGCCGTTCAGCTCGATCCGCCCGCGGATGCGGACGTGCCCCTGTTCCAGCGGGAGGACTGGGGCGGCGGCTACGAGGAGAGCGCCGGCGCCCGTGCGGCGGCACTGGCCGCGGTCGGCACCGTCGTCGGCCTCGCCATGCTGGAGATCTGTCTGCTGGCCGGGCCCGCCTTCGCCGTGGGCGCCCGGCGCTCGCGCCGCCAGCTCGGACTGGTCGGCGCCAACGGCGGCGACCGCCGTCACATCCGCGCCATCGTCCTGGCGGGGGGCCTGGTGATCGGCTTCGTGGCAGCCGTCGTGGGCACCGTCCTCGGTCTCGTCGCCACCTTCGCCCTCCGGCCGCTGCTCGAGGAGTACATCGGGGCGCGATTCGGCAGCTTCGACATCCGGCCGCTGGAGCTGGTCGGCATCGGCTTGCTCGCCGTGATGACCGGCCTGCTGGCCGCGATCGTCCCGGCTGTCACCGCCTCCCGGCAGACCGTCCTGGCCTCGCTCACCGGCCGTCGGGGCGTGCGCCGCAGCAGCCGGGTGCTCCCGGTGATCGGGCTGATCGCGGTGCTGCTCGGCGCGGCGCTCGCCCTGTACGGGTCCCTGTACTCGGAGCAGTTCGTCATCGTCGCGGGCGGCAGTGCGATCGCGGAGCTGGGTGTGGTGGCCCTGACGCCCGCACTGGTGGGCCTCTTCGGCCGCACCGGGCGCTGGCTGCCGCTCTCGCCCCGGCTCGCGCTGCGCGACGCCGTGCGCAACCGGGGCCGTACGGCTCCCGCGGTGGCCGCGGTGCTGGCAGCGGTCGCGGGGACGGTCGCGGTGGCCACGTACGCGGCAAGCCGGGACGCCCAGGGCGCGGCCGAGTACGAGGCCCAGCTGCCGCGCGGCGGGGTGTCCCTGGTGATGGACGAGCCCGGCGGCCGGGACGTCGCCCAGGCCCGCGCGGCGGTGCAGAAGTACCTGCCGGTCGATGTGCGGGCCGATGTGGACCGCATCTCCGTCGGGAAGAAGCAGTGCACGATGTCCTACAGCGGCAGCCCCGACTGCGGCCGTTACGAGGTCGTCGTACCGAAGGCGAACCAGTGCCCGCTGTGGGCGTTCGGTCCCGGGGACGAGGACCCGGCGGAGAAGTTCACCGTGGCGCAGCGCCGCGCCCTCTCCAAGGACTGGCGCTGCCAGGAGAACCGCGGCTCCGCGTACGTCGAGGGCGGGGTGGTCGTCGGCGACGCGAAGCTGCTGGACGCCCTCGCCATCGAGGACCCGGGAGCCGTGAAGGCCCTGGCGGACGGCAAGGTCGTCTCGTTCGACAAGCGCAACGTGGAAAAGAACGGCACGATCGGTATCCGGCTGATCACCGACACGAAGGCCGCTGACAAGGCCGCCGAGGAGGGCAAGGAGGCGCCGGGCACCGTCAGGACGTTCCCCGTCCACCAGGCGCCCGGGGAGGTCACGTCGTACGGCATCTCCATGATCGTGCCCCCGGCGGCGGCCAAGGCGGCCGGCCTCACCACGGTCCCGTACGGCGCGTACTACACGACCGAGCAGGCGCCGACCACCGAGCAGCGCCAGAAGCTCAACGGTGAGCTCGACAAGTCGGGCGCCGACGTCATGCTCCACATCGAGGAGGGCTACACCAGCGAGAACAGCATCGTGCTGCTGGCGCTGACCGTCTTCGCCGGGCTGATCACCATCGGTGCGGCCGGTATCGCCACCGGGCTCGCCCAGGCCGACGCCGAGGCGGACCTGAAGACGCTGGCGGCCGTCGGCGCCCCGCCGAGGGTACGGCGCACGCTGAGCGGCTTCCAGTGCGGTGTGGTGGCCGCCATGGGTGTGGTGCTGGGCTCCGCGGCCGGTGTGCTGCCCGCGGTCGGACTCCGGCTGACCGAGGAGCGCGAGCAGATGAAGTGGTACGAGCAGGCACTCGACTCGGGCTTCGGCGGTTTCAGCGGCCCGCCGAACGTGCCGGTCGTCATCCCCTGGGAGACCCTGGCGGTCCTGATCGTCGCGGTCCCGGTCGGCGCGGCCGTCCTCGCGGCCCTGGTCACCCGGTCCCGCGGGGCCCTGGCCCGGCGGGAGGCCACCTGACCGGCTGATTCCGCGGCTCTGTGACGGCTCTGTGCCCCCGTACGAGGGTGGATCACGCTCGTACGGGGGCACACCCTGTGGGAAAGCACATGTGCGAGAGAATGGCGGCATGGAGATGCCGAGGAATGAACGGTCGCCGCAGAGCCCCCACGTCCTCGTAGTGGGACAGGACGGAATGGCGCTCGGCGGCGGCGAAGCTGACGACCAAGTGCGCGAGGTCCCCGTGACGGACATGGTGGAACAGCCTGCGAAGGTCATGCGCATCGGAAGCATGATCAAGCAGCTGCTGGAGGAAGTGCGGGCGGCACCTCTCGACGAGGCCAGCCGCGTCAGACTCAAGGAGATCCACCGCGGCTCGGTCAAGGAGCTCGAGGACGGCCTCGCTCCGGAGCTGGTCGAGGAGCTCGAGCGCCTCTCGCTTCCGTTCACGGACGACGTGATTCCGTCGGAGGCGGAACTGCGCATCGCGCAGGCCCAGTTGGTCGGCTGGCTGGAGGGCCTCTTCCACGGCATCCAGACGGCGCTGTTCGCCCAGCAGATGGCGGCGCGCGCCCAGCTCGAGCAAATGCGCCGCGCCCTCCCGCCCGGCGCCCCCACGGACGACGACACCTCCCACGGCGCCATCCGCTCGGGCCCGTACCTCTAGCCGCTCACAGACACCTGCGCGTGGGCCCCGTTCCCCAGAGGGAACGGGGCCCACGGCTGTACGTAACCAGTAACCCGTTCCCCGCTCAGCCCTCGGACGCAGCCGTGCCCGCAGAAGCGTCCGCCTCCGTGCCCGTGTGTGCGTCCGCGTCGGCGACGCCCGCCGCCGGCGCCACCAGCAGCACCTTGCCCACGTTCGCACCCGACTCCAGCACCCGGTGCCCCTCCGCCGCCTCCCGCATCGGCACGGTGCGATCCACCACTGCCCCCACCGTCCCGGCCTCGACCAGCGGCCAGACGTGCTCCCGGACCGCCGCCACGATCGCCGTCTTCTCATGCAACGGCCGCCCGCGCAGCGACGTCGCCGTCACCGCCCCCCGCTTCCCCAGCAGCGCCCCCAGATTCAGCTCGCCCTTCACCCCGCCCTGCAGCCCGATCACGGCCAGGCGGCCGTTCACGGCCAACGCCCGTACATTCCGGTCCAGATACTTCGCGCCGATGATGTCGAGGATGACGTCCGCCCCCGCACCTCCCGTCGCCTTCCGGATCTCCTCCACGAAGTCCTGCTCGCGGTAGTCGATGAGGATGTCCGCGCCCAGCTCCGCGCAGCGCTCCAGCTTCTCCGGCCCACCCGCGGTGACCGCGACCTTCGCGCCCACCGCCTTCGCCAGCTGGATCGCCATCGTGCCGATCCCGCTCGCACCGCCGTGCACCAGGAGCGTCTCGCCCGGCCGCAGATGCGCCACCATGAACACGTTGGACCAGACCGTGCAGGTCACCTCCGGCAGCGCCGCTGCCGTGACCAGGTCCACTCCTTCCGGCAGCGGCAGCAGTTGCCCGACCGGCACCGCCACCTTCTCCGCGTATCCGCCGCCCGCCAGCAGCGCACACACCTCGTCGCCGACGCTCCACCCGGACACCCCGGGGCCGAGCGCGACGATGCGCCCCGAGCACTCCAGCCCGGGGTAGGGGGACGACCCGGGTGGCGGGTCGTAGAAGCCCTGCCGCTGCAGAAGATCGGCGCGGTTGACGGCGCTCGCGGCAACCTCGACGAGGACTTCCCCCTCGCCTGCCTGGGCATCGGGGACCTCCGCCCACACCAACGCCTCGGGACCACCTGGTTCGGGAATCGTGATCGCATGCATGGCCGCGAGGCTACTCCGACGCCCCCGAACCGCTACTCGGCAGCGCCCTGCGGCGGCACGTTCGTCGCCCGCACGATGGAGATCAGACGGTCCGTCAACTGCAGCGGGCTCGCCTCGGGATCGTCGTACCCGAGCAGCCGGTGCCCGCGCACGACGCTCACCACCAGGTCGTCCGTCTCCCGGCAGCTCTTGCCGACCTCACTCTTCGTCACCGGCCGCTCTATGACATCGAGCCCGGTGCCCTGCTGGATCAGGTCCTCCATCACCCTGCCCGCACTCGGGCTGAGCACGGACAGCCCGAGCAGCCGGCCCGCCGCACTGGCGCTGGTGATCACCGCATCCGCCCCGGACTGCCGCAGCAGCGGCGCGTTCTCCTCTTCCCGTACGGCGGCGACGATCTTCGCCCCACGATTGAGCTGTCTCGCCGTCAAGGCGACCAGTACGGCCGTGTCGTCACGCTGCGTGGCGATAATGATCTGGCGCGCCTTCTGCAGCTCCGCCCGCAGCAGCACCTCGCTGCGGGTCGCGTCGCCGAGCACGCCTGCGAACCCGTCCGCGTTCGCCGCCTCGACCACCTTGGAACTCGGATCCACGACGACGATCTGATCCTTCTTCAGGCCCGTCGCACACAGGGTCTGAATCGCGGAACGCCCCTTCGTGCCGAAGCCGACGACTACGGTGTGGTCACGCACGGTGTCCCTCCAGCGGTTCAGCCGCCACTGCTCCCGGGTCCGTGTGGTGAGAACCTCGAGAGTCGTGCCGACCAGGATGATCAGAAAGAGCACGCGCAGCGGTGTCACCAGCAGCACATTGACCAGCCGAGCGCTGTCACTGCGCGGCACGATGTCGCCGTAGCCCGTGGTGGAGAGGGTGACGGTCGCGTAGTAGACGGCGTCGAGGAAGTCGACGCTCTCGTCCGCGTTGTCGTGGTAGCCGCCGCGGTCGAGCCAGACGATGAACACCGTCAGCAACAGCACGCCGAGCGCCATCATCAGGCGCTTGGCGACCTGGTGCAGGGGGCGCTCGACGACCGGGCGCGGCATCGTCACACGCGCGGTGACCAGCTGTTCCTCGGCCTGCCGGGCCATCGCGTCCTGGCCGGCAAGTTTCACGTGAAACACCCTTCGCCGCTCGGCGACCACGGCAGGTCCAGGACCTCCAGCTCATCGCCGGCGCGCGCCCCGCCCGGCGGTACGACGGCGAGACCGTGCGCGGCGGCGATGCCCCGGAGCATGGCCGGACCGTTGTAGTGCAGTGGTACGAGCCGGTCGCCGCGGCGGACCACCGGCACCAGCCGGGTGTCGTAAGGATGACCCTGCACCTCGTCCCGCAGGCAGGCGCGGTACGGGTCCGGGGCGGCTCCCGCGGCCTCCCGCCCGGACATGCCCCGCAGCAGCGGCTCGGCAAGGGTGAGCAGCCCGGAGACCGCGGCGAGCGGATTCCCGGGCAGCCCCACCAGATAGCGGCCGGGCGCGAGCCTGGCCATCAGCATGGGATGTCCGGGCCGTACGGCGACGCCGTCGACGAGCAATTCGGCTCCCGTCTTCCGGAGCACCGGGTGGACATGGTCGACCGGTCCGGCCGCCGTCCCGCCCGTGGTGGCGAGGAGATCGGCCTCCGATGATGTGACGGCCCGGTGCAGCGCCTCCGCGTCGTCACCGATCCGCCGGGTGGCGAGCACCTCGGCGCCGAGCGCGCGCAGCCAGGGCCCGATCATCGGCCCGAGGGCATCACGGATGAGCCCGTCCCGGGGCAGCCCCTCGGTGAGCAACTCATCGCCGAGTACGAGCACCTCGACGCGCGGCCGGCGGACGGTGAGCAGCTGGTCGTAACCGGCGGCCGCCGCGAGCCCGAGCACGGCCGGGGTCACCGGGGTCCCGGCGGGCAGGAGTTGGTCGCCGGAGCGGCACTCCTGACCTCGGGGCCTGATGTCCTGTCCGTGCGTCACCTGCCGCTGGGCATGGAGATGACCGCCCCCGTCGATGCGGGAGTGCTCGCTGCGGATGACGGCTGTGGCCCCGGCCGGGATCCGGGCGCCGGTGGCGATCCGTACGGCCGTACCGTCCGTGAGGGCCTCCGGCTCGCTGTGCCCGGCGAGGATGCCGCTCCCACTCACCCGGATTGTCCAGGGGCCCGGTCCTGCGACGGCCCAGCCGTCCATGGCGGAGGTGTCGAAGGACGGGAGATCGGTGAGCGCGGTGAGCGGTTCGGCGAGCACCTGCCCGAGGGCGCGGTCGAGGGGCTCGGGGCGGACCGGAGGCGGAGTGCCGCGGCCCGCACGCGCCGCGCGGGCACGAGCCTCGCCCCAGGGGGTCGCCCGATGCCGCTCGGTTCCGGCAGCGGGCCGCCCCTGGCCCGGGCCGGGCTGCCGGCCCACGAGGGCGAGAGCATCCTCCACGCCGTCGTCTTCGGCGGCGGCTGCTGCGCTGCGAGCCATGGCGGCGGTGTCCGTGGCCGTGGCTGGAGCCGGGGCCGTGGACGGAGCCGGGGCGGTGGCTGGAGTGTCTGCGTGGCGGCCGCCGACGCCCGGGCCCGGACCGGACCCTCCTGCATGAGCCTGTCCGGGCACGCCCGGAGCGTCGGGTTCGCGGTCCTGGGTGGTCATCAGCTGCCGGCCTCGTCCGCTTCCGCCGCCCAGCGGTCGGCGAGGGCGGCCGCCTTGCGCGCTGCTTCGGCTACGGCCTGGGCGCTGTCTCCGCCCGCCTTGGCCGCCGCATAGCCGACGAGGAACGTGGTGAGTGGTGCTGCGGGCCGGGCGACGCCGTGCGCGGCGTCGCGGGCCAGGTCGAGGAGGACGCCGGTGTCGACGTCGAGCTCGACGCCGAGTTCGGTCTTGACTGCGGTGATCCATTCATCCAGCACGTTCCCATGCTCCCTGATTCTGGCCCTGGCCGCGGCAATGTCCTCCCAGGTGTCGCAGTCGAAGGCGTCGAGCGGCCCCGCGGCGACCCGGTCGACCTTCAGCTCCTGCATGAGCCGCCGCAGCGGAAGCCCGGCGATTCCGCCGTGCTCGGTGGCGATGAGAGCCAGTGCGCGGCGCAGCGGATCCGTCCGGTACGCGGCGACGAGCGGCTGGTCACGGCCGTCCGCGTCGGTGAGCAGAACGGCCTCCGGCCCTTCGGGGCCCAGCGCGTCGAGCAGCCGCCGCACCGTCGCATCGCCGAGGAACGGCAGATCCGCGGAGAGCACGAGAACGGTGCCGGCCCCGGTCTGCCGCACTCCCGCGTCGAGCGCGGCGAGCGGTCCGCCGCCGGGCGGGCTCTCGCGCGCCCAGCTCACGGGGCGCGCGGTCGCCCGCCGGTCGCCGACGACGACGGTGCGGCCGGCGCCTCTGCACGCCGCGAGCACGCGGTCGAGCAGCGCCCGGCCGCCCACGCTCACTCCGGGTTTGTCCGCCCCGCCGAGCCGCTTGGCGGCACCTCCGGCGAGCACGATCGCGTCGTACTCCGCTTGCGCAGTCACCCCAGCAGTATGGGCCGCGATCACCCGGACGGAACCGTTCGTGACGGCTCTGACACCGCTCGGGACGGCTCGAACCGCTCGAGACGACACTCGAGTGCTCGAGACGGCCCGGACCCGCTCGCCTGCCCGGAATCGCTCCGGGCTACAGCGTGCGCAGCAGCACTGCCGGATTCTCCACGCAGTCGGCCACATACCGGAGGAAGCCGCCCGCCGTGCCGCCGTCGCACACCCGGTGGTCGAAGGTGAGCGAGAGCTGCACGACCTGCCGGACCGCGAGCTCGCCCTCGTGCACCCAGGGCTTCGGCACGATGCGGCCGACCCCGAGCATGGCCGCCTCCGGGTGGTTGATGATCGGGGTGGACCCGTCGACCCCGAACACCCCGTAGTTGTTCAGCGTGAACGTGCCGCCGGTGAGGTCCGCCGGGGTGAGGGCGCCCCGCCGGGCCGTCTCGGTCAGCCGGGCGAACTCCTCGGTGAGCGACTCGGCAGTACGGCTGTGTGCGTCCCGTACGACGGGGACGACCAGACCGCGCTCGGTCTGGGCCGCGAAGCCGAGATGCACCGCGGGCAGACGCACGATCTCCCTGGCGTCCAGGTCCACCGTGGCGTTCAGCTCGGGGTAGCGGGCGAGAGCGGCCGTGCAGATCCGGGCGAACAGGGCGAGGAGCGAGATCTTCGGCCCGCCCGCCGCGTTCATCGCCCGGCGCGCGGCCATCAGCTCGGTCGCGTCCGCGTCGACCCAGCAGGTCGCGTCCGGGATCTCCCGGCGGCTGCGGGACAGCTTCTCCGCGACGGCCCCGCGCACCCCGCGCAGCGGGATCCGCTCAGCTCCTGCGGCAACCGGTGCGGGCGCAGGCGCGGAAGCGGGCGGCGGAGTGGGGGCGGGCTGCTGCGGCGCGGCGGCGCCCGCGAGGGACCGTACCGCCTGCTCCACATCGGCCCGCAGGATCAGCCCCTCGGGCCCGGATCCGTGCAGCTGCCGCAGATCGACCCCGTGCTCCCTGGCCAGCCGTCGCACCAGCGGCGAGATCACCGCCACGGGTCCTGCACGGTCCGGCGCCGCAGGGGCGGGAGCGGCGGCAGGGGCGACAGGAGCTGTCGCGAACTCCTCGTCGGCGAGCACATCGGGCGCCGGGCTCTCGACAGCGCTGTCCCACACGGGCTCCGGGAAGCTGTGCCCGCCCCCCGGCCGGTCTCCCGACGCGGACGCATGGGCAGCCCCGGGCGGCACATGGGCCCCAGCCCGGCCGGCACCCGGAGCACCCCCGCCGCCGGATACCGGGGAGTGTGCAGTGCCGGACAACGCCGTCGGCCGGATCCGGCGCCGCCGGGCCGCCGGGGCGCCGGTGCCGTACCCGACCAGCACATTGCCGGAGGTCTCGTCCTCGGAGGCGGAGGTGCCGGAGGTACCCGATGCGCCGGATCCGGCCGAGGCCGCGGAGTCCCCGGGTGCCGGCTCCGATCCGCCCACCGCGACGGTCAGCAGCGGCGCCCCGACGGGCAGCTCCGTGCCCTCCTCGCCGAAGCGCGCGGTCACCACGCCCGCGTACGGGCACGGCACCTCCACCATCGCCTTGGCCGTCTCGACCTCGACGACCGGCTGGTCGATGGCGACGACATCGCCGACCGAGACCAGCCAGCGCACGATCTCCGCCTCGGTCAGACCTTCACCGAGGTCAGGCAGCTTGAATTCGAGCACCTGGGCCATCAGCTCTGCGCCTCCCACTGCAGCCGGGCGACCGCGTCCAGAATCCGGTCCACACCCGGCAGATGGTGCCGCTCGAGCATCGGCGGCGGGTACGGGATGTCGAAGCCGGCCACGCGCAGCACCGGCGCCTCCAGGCGGTGGAAGCAGCGCTCGGTGACCCGAGCCGCTATCTCCCCGCCGGGACCGCCGAAGCCGTTGGACTCATGGACGACGACCGCGCGCCCGGTGCGCCGCACCGACGCACACACCGTTTCGTCGTCGAACGGCACGAGCGAGCGCAGATCGACGACCTCGAGGTCCCAGCCCTCGGCCTGTGCCGCCTCGGCCGCCTCCATACAGACCGGCACGGACGGGCCGTACGTGATGAGGGTGGCGCTGCGTCCACAGCGCCGTACCACCGCGCGGCCGATCGGTTCCACCGCCGCCGGGGCGTCCGGCGACCAGTCGGCCTTCGACCAGTACAACCGCTTCGGCTCCAGGAAGACCACCGGGTCGTCGGAGGCGATCGCCGCCCGCAGCAGCCCGTAGGCGTCGTCGACGGTCGCGGGCGTGACGACATGGAGCCCCGGAGTCGCCATGTAGTACGCCTCGGAGGAGTCGCTGTGGTGCTCGACGCCGCCGATCCCGCCGCCGTACGGAACGCGCACCGTGATCGGCAGCGGCATGGCGCCCCGCGTGCGGTTGCGCATACGGGCGACATGGCTGATCAGCTGCTCGAACGCCGGGTAGGCGAAGGCGTCGAACTGCATCTCCACGACGGGCCGCAGGCCGTACATCGCCATGCCGACAGCCGTACCGAGGATGCCGGCCTCGGCGAGCGGCGTGTCCGTGCAGCGGTCCTCGCCGAACTCCTTGGCGAGCCCGTCGGTGACCCGGAAGACGCCGCCCAGCGTGCCGACGTCCTCACCCATGACGTGGACGGACGGGTCCTCGGCCATCGCGTCGCGCATCGCGCGCTGGAGGGCCTGGGCCATCGTGGCGGGCTTGGCGGCCCGCCCGGCAGTTGCCGTGCTCATCGTGCGTCACCCTCCGCGCCGTGCGCGCCTTCCCCGTCCTCGGCGTCCAGCTCGGCACGCAACTGCGCGGCCTGCTCCCTCAGTTGGCTGGTCTGCTCGGCGTAGACATGCGCGAACAGGTCCATCGGGTCGAGCACCGGATCGGCGTTCATCCGCTCCCTCAGCTGTGCGGCCATCGTCTCCGCGGCCTCGGCGGCCGCGCGTACGGTGTCCTCGTCGAGCAGACCACGCCCGGTCAGCTCTCGCTCCAGCACCCGGATGGGGTCGTGCTCACGCCAGGCCTCCACCTCGGCGTCGGCCCGGTACCGGGTGGCGTCGTCGGCGTTCGTGTGCGCGTCCATGCGGTACGTGACGGCCTCGACGAGGGTGGGGCCACCGCCGCGCCGCGCCCGCTCGACGGCCTCCGTGAGCACCTCGTGCACCGCCGCCGCGTCGTTTCCGTCGACCAGCCTGCCCGGCATTCCGTAGCCCACCGCCTTGTGGGCGAGCGAGGGCGCGGCGGTCTGCTTGGCGAGCGGGACGGAGATCGCAAAGCCGTTGTTCTGCACGAGGAAGACGACGGGGGCCTTCCACACGGCGGCGAAGTTGAGCGCCTCGTGGAAGTCGCCCTCGCTGGTGCCGCCGTCGCCGACCATGGCGAGTGCGACGACGTCGTCGCCCTTGAGGCGAGCTGCGTGCGCCAGGCCCACTGCGTGCGGGAGCTGGGTGGCGAGGGGGGTGCACAGAGGTGCGATGCGGTGCTCGCGCGGGTCGTACCCGGTGTGCCAGTCGCCGCGCAGCAGCGTGAGCGCCTGGACGGGGTCGAGGCCGCGGGCCACGGCCGCGAGGGTGTCCCGGTAGCTGGGGAAGAGCCAGTCGCGCTCCTCCAGGGCGAGCGCGGCGGCGACCTCGCACGCTTCCTGGCCGGTGCTCGACGGATAGACGGCGAGCCGGCCCTGCTTGGTGAGCGCGGTCGCCTGCGCGTTGTACCTGCGGCCGCGCACCAGCTCGGCGTACAGCCGCAGCAGCAGCTGGGAGTCCGCCCCGGCGGCAGCCTCCGTACCGAGCACGCGGTACGGCTCGGCGTCCGGAAGCAGCGGCGCGGGGTCGGTGCGCGGCTTCCACGCCGGCGGCGGGGTGGGCCGATAAGCGGCACCCGGCCGCTCTTCGACCGTCATGCTGCTCTTCTTCAACGCGAGCACCTCCTCGTGGGAGCGGGCATAAGGACCCATGAGGGCGCGGAGTGTGAGGCGCCTCACCTACCGATTGTTCGGTCGTGGGCGCATTTTGGCTACAGGCACCTTCAGCCTGTGGACAAACGGTTCTCCACAGCTTGGGATAGGAACAGGTCGTCCACGACAGAGAGGCGGGGGGACGTGACAGCTGAACAAATGGCCGATGGCGAGGACCGGACGGTTTACGAAGCCGTGTCCGGAGCCGCCCAGAGCCCGCCGCCCCGCCCCCTGGACGCGATCGACCGGGACATCCTGCGCATCCTGCAGACGGACGGTCGTGCCTCGATACGTTCCGTCGCCGAGCGGGTGCACGTCTCCCGCGCCAATGCGTATGCCCGCATCAACCGGCTCATCGACGACGGCGTGATCCGCGGCTTCAGCGCCCGCGTGAACCACGAGCGCGCCGGGCACGGCGCCTCCGCCTACATCACGCTCAAGATCGTGCAGAACTCCTGGCGGACGGTGCGCGAGCAGCTCCAGGCGCTGCCGGGGGCCGCACACATCGCCCTGGTCAGCGGCGACTTCGACGTGCTGCTGCTGGTCCACACGCCGGACAACCGCACGCTGCGCGAACTCGTCCTGACCAAACTCCAGTCGATCCCCGAGGTGCTCTCCACCCGCACCCTGCTGGTCTTCGAGGAGACCGATCTCGATCCTGATCCTTCGCGCTGAGAGCGCACGCGTGATCGTGCGCAGCCTGCGCCGAGCGTGCGCGGACTCACCAGGGCCCGTGCCAACCGGTGGGCGGGGCCGGCCGGGCGCAGCCCGCTCTACGGGGTCGTGCGCAGCCCGTCGAACGCGAGCCGCACGACCGCGTCGGCGACCTGCTCCCGGTCGTAGCCGGTGCCGGCCTGCGGCCGATACCACTCCACCAGGGAGTTGACCATGCCGAAGAGCAGCCGGGTCGCCAGCCGCATGTCCATGTCGGCCCGGAGATCGCCCTCGGCCGCCGCCGCCTTGAGCAGATCCGCCACCTTGTGGTCGAACTCCCGGCGCCGCTCCAGGGCCCAGCGCTCGGTCCTGGTGTTGCCGCGCACCCGCAGCAGCAGGGTGACGTAGGGCAGCTCGGCCATGAGCACCTCGACGGTGCGCCGGGTCACGTACTCGACTCGCTCTATGGCGCGACCGCGCGTGGCCCCCGGCTCCTCGAGGATCGCGAAGAGCCCGTCGAGCGCCCGGCTCACCGCTCGGCGCAGCAGCTCTTCCTTGCCCGCGACGTGGTGGTATATCGACGATTTGGAGATACCGGCGGCCTTGGAGAGATGCTCCATGGAGGTGCCGTCGTAGCCGCGCTCGTTGAAGACGCGGACGGCGACGGAGAGCAGTGTCTCCGGGGTGTAGGTGTCGCGCTTGGCGGTCGTCATGAGGCCTACTCGCTCTTCATCTGGACGTAGGACTGGCGATAGAGACCCAGGGACGGCGCGTAGCGGCCGGTGGGCACGCGCGCGTGGAGCTCGTCGAGCAGCTCGTGCGCCCAGGCGCGGCCGAGCCTGCGGCCCCATTCGACCGGGCCGACCGGGTAGTTGACGCCGAGCCGCATCGCCGTGTCGATGTCCTCGGCGGAAGCCACGCCCTTGGCCACGGCGTCGGCCGCGAGGTCCACCAGCATGGCGACCGTACGCGCGACGATCATGCCTGGTACGTCGCCGATGACGCTGACGCTCTTGCCGAGAGCCTGGAACAGGCCGATCGACTGCCGGAGCGTCTCCCACTCGGTGATCTCGGAGGCGGACAGGGCGATGCGGGTCGCCGCCCGGTAGTCGAGCGCCAGGTCGAAGTAGACGACGTCCCGGAACTCGACGGACGTCTGGCCGTCGGCGAGCGCCAGCTGCCCGCCGCTCGGCAGCAGGATGCGGGTCCCCCGGTCTTCTTCCTCCTCGTGGACCGTGATGCCGGCCTCGTGGCACAGCGCGAGCAGCTCCCGGGCGGGGCCCAGATCGCCCTCCACGGTGATGTGCGAGGGCGGTTCCGTCACTGGTGCGGTGTGGGGCACGGGGCGCTCGGCGCCGTCCGCGTACGAGAACCAGCCCTGTCCCGACTTGCGGCCCAGGCGTCCGGACTCGACCAGCCGCCGCTGGGCGAGCGACGGCGTGAACTTCGGGTCCCGGAAGAAGGCCTCCCACACGGAGCGGGTGACCGCCTCGTTGACGTCCTGGCCGATCAGGTCGGTGAGCTCGAACGCGCCCATCCGGAAGCCGCCGCACTCGCGCAGCACCGCGTCGATGGTGGCGGGGTCGGCGCCCCGCTCCTCGTAGACGGCGAATGCCTCCGCGTAGAAGGGCCGCGCGATGCGGTTGACGATGAACCCAGGGGTGTCGGTGCAGCGCACCGGGGTCTTTCCCCAGGCCTTGGCTGTCTCGTACGCGCGCGTCGCCGTGTCCTCGTCGGTGGCGAATCCGCTGACGACCTCAACGAGGGGGAGCAGCGGCGCCGGGTTGAAGAAGTGCAGTCCGACGAACCGGCCGGGCAGGCGCAGGGCGCCCGCGATGGCGGTGACGGAGAGGGACGAGGTGTTGGTGGCGAGGATGCAGTCCTCGGCGACGATCTCCTCCAGCGCGCCGAAGATTTCCTGCTTGACGGGCAGCTTCTCGACGACGGCCTCGACGACCAGCGCGCTGTCCGCGAGCTCCTTGAGGTCGGTCGTCGGCTCCAGCCGGAGCTCCGCGGCGCCGCGTGCTTCCTCGTCCAGCCGCCCCTTCTCGACCAGCCGCTCCAGGCGGGAGAGGATCGCGCCCGCGCCCGCCTCCACCTGGCCGGGGACGACGTCGTAGAGGCGCACACGATGGCCGGCGATGAGGGCGACCTGGGCGATGCCCTGGCCCATGGTCCCGGCACCGACGACCGCGACGGTACGGCTCGGCGCGACGGCGCTGGTCCCCTGGGTGGCCTCGATGGCGGTCATGGCTGTGATCCTCCCCTACGAGTTGTCCACAGCTTTCTGCGGACCCCCCTTGTCCCGACCGATCGTTCGGTTACTCTAACTCTGTCCGCGTTTCCCTGCCCAGCTCGACGAGGAGTTGGTCTTCCATGCAGCTGACCGAGACCCACCGGCCCACGCTCGACCAGGCCCTCGAAGCGATCCGCTCCAGGGCGTACTGGTCGCCGCACCCCGAGCACCCCAAGGCGTACGGCGAGACGGGGGCGGCCGACGGCCTCGCGGCTTACCAGTCCCTGCTGGGCGCCCGCTTCGAGCTGGACCAGCCCGGCACCGACGGCTGGACGGGCGGCGAGGTGTCGCCGTACGGCCCGGAGTTGGGCATCGAATATCCCCATCCCGACCTCGACGTACTGCTGCCCGCGATGCGCGCGGGCATGGCGGCGTGGCGCGATGCCGGTCCCGAGACCCGCGCCCTGGTCTGTCTGGAGATCCTGTCCCGCATCAGCGCCCGCACCCATGAGTTCGCACACGCTGTCATGCACACGAGCGGCCAGGCGTTCATGATGGCGTTCCAGGCGGGCGGCCCGCACGCCCAGGACCGCGGCCTGGAGGCGGTGGCGTATGCGTACGAGGAGCAGATGCGCACCCCGGCCGCCGCGGACTGGTCCAAGCCCCAGGGCAAGCGCGACCCCCTGGAGCTGCGGAAGCAGTTCACCGCGGCCCCGCGCGGCATCTCGCTGCTGATCGGGTGCAACACGTTCCCCACGTGGAACGGGTACCCGGGCCTGTTCGCCTCCCTGGCCACCGGCAACCCAGTGCTGGTCAAGCCGCACCCGCGCGCCGTGCTCCCCCTGGCGCTCACGGTGCGGATCGCGCGCGAGGTGCTGAGCGAAGCGGGCTTCGACCCGAACCTGGTCGCGCTGGCCGCCGAGCGCCCGGGCGAGGGCATCGCGAAGACCCTCGCCGTGCGCCCCGAAATCAAGATCATCGACTACACGGGCTCCACGGCCTTCGGCGACTGGCTGGAGAGCAACGCCCGCCAGGCCCAGGTCTACACGGAGAAGGCCGGGGTCAACACGGTCGTCATCGACTCCACCGACGACTACAAGGGGATGCTGTCCAACCTGGCCTTCTCCCTTTCGCTGTACAGCGGCCAGATGTGCACCACCCCGCAGAACCTGCTGATCCCGCGCGACGGCATCACGACGGACGCGGGCCGGAAGTCGTACGACGAGGTGGTCGCCGACATCGGCGCCGCCGTGGCCGGTCTGCTCGGCGACGACGCCCGGGCGAACGCCCTGCTGGGCGCCCTGGTCAACCCCGATGTGAAGGCCCGCCTGGAGGCGGCGGCCGGCCTGGGCGAGGTGGCCCTGGCCTCGCGCGAGGTCGCCAACCCCGAGTTCCCGGACGCCGTGGTGCGCACGCCGGTGATCGTCAAGCTGGACGGGGCCAAGCCCGACGACGAGGCCGCGTATCTGTCGGAGTGCTTCGGGCCGGTGTCGTTCGCGGTCGCGGTCGACTCGACGAAGGACGCGGTGGAGCTGCTGCGCCGGACGGTGCGTGACAAGGGCGCGATGACGGTCGGGGCGTACACGACGTCGACGGAGTCCGAGCGGGCCATCGAGGAGGTCTGCCTGGAGGAGTCGGCCCAGCTGTCGCTCAACCTCACCGGCGGAGTCTACGTGAACCAGACGGCGGCCTTCTCCGACTTCCACGGCTCGGGCGGCAACCCGGCTGCGAACGCCGCGCTGTGCGACGGCGCCTTCGTGTCGAACCGCTTCCGCGTGGTGGAAGTGCGCCGCCAGGCCTGACGAGGACGGCGTTCCGTGGCCTGCGGCCGCGGGCCACGGAACCCGCCTCCCGATGTGCGGCCACCAGCAGCAGGGCCGCCTACGCGGCTCACGTACAGCCGGCGGCCTCAGCCCGCCTGGCCCGGGACCTCCGCGTACCGCTGCACCCACGCATGCATCGCGATCGCCGCGGCCGCGCCCGCGTTGATCGAGCGGGTCGAGCCGAACTGGGCGATCGAGCAGACCATGGCCGCGTGCTTGCGCGCCTCCTCGGTCAGCCCGGGGCCCTCCTGGCCGAAGAGCAGCACGCATCGCCGGGGCAGCTCCGTCCGCTCCAGCGGCACCGCGCCCGGCAGGTTGTCGATGCCGATGATCGGCAGTTCCTGGGCCGCCGCCCACGCGGTCAGCGATTCCGTGTCGGCGTGGTGACGCACATGCTGGTAGCGGTCGGTGACCATCGCTCCACGCCGGTTCCAGCGCCGCCGCCCGACGATGTGGATCTCCTTCGCCAGGAAGGCGTTGGCGGTCCGGACCACGGAGCCGATGTTGAAGTCGTGACCCCAGTTCTCCACGGCCACATGGAAGTCATGGCGCCGGGTGTCCAGGTCGGCGACGATCGCCTCCCGTGTCCAGTACCGGTACCGGTCGACGACATTGCGCCGGTCCCCGTGGGCGAGCAGCTCGGGGTCGTACGGTCCGCCCTCGGGCCAGGGGCGCGGATGGGGACCGACACCGACCTCCAGGCCGTAGCCGTCGTCGTACTGAACCGGTTCCTGGGTCTCGCTGCTCACCCGACGAGAGTACGTGGAGCCTGCTCCTCGGACGCACCGCCCTCCTCGGGGACCCGCTCCCGCCCCCGTCGGAGCACCCTGTCCCGCCCCAGCGCCACGCGGCCTCCGAGCCACACCAGGAACACGGTCGGCAGGAAGACCGCATCCGCTGCGATCATCGCCAGCGAGAAGAACGGCAGGCCGAGCAGGACGGCGATGCCGGCGTGCTCCAGCATCATCGCCACCAGCAGGACGTTCTTGACCTTGCGGTTGAAGAGCGTGAACGGGAAGGCGACCTGCACGATGACCGTGCCGTACGTCAGCAGCATCGCGATCAGGCCGCTGCCGGCCAGGATGTCCGAGAGAGCGGGCCAGGGGGTGAAGTAGTCGAGCTTGAGCGGGTAGTACAGGGCGCTGCCGTCCTGCCAGCGCGAGCCCTGGATCTTGTACCAGCCGGCGGTGGCGTAGATCAGACAGACCTCGGCCATGATCACGGCGAGGGTGGCGTTGTGGATGAGGTTGGCGAGGACGTCGAGCAGTGTGCGCAGCTCGCTGCCCGGTGCGCGGCGGTTCACCGCCCACCACACCCCGTGGAAGACCCACAGCGCCCAGAGCAGGGTGAGGAGCCACCACTCCCCGCCGAGCCGGTCCAGCACCGTCCCCGCGAGCAGGACCGTGCCGAGCACCGACCAGAGCACCGGACCCGCCCAGTCCCGTGCCGCGCCGTCCTGACCGCGTGCGGCGTCGCTCCGGGCGCGCCGGGCGTCCAGAGACCACACCTGCCCGCACCGGGTGAGGACGAGATAGATCGCCATGAGGTGGATGACGTTGTCGCCGCCGTCGCCCATGAAGATCGACCGGTTCTGCAGCGACAGCACGCCGACCATGAAGAGCACCGACATGGTCCGGGTCCGCCAGCCGAGCATCAGCAGTGCCCCGGAGAGCACGGCGACGGCGTACACGACCTCGAACCAGACTGTGCTGTCGGACCACATCAGCGCGGTGAAGGCATGGTTGTTGGCGATCAGCTGCTGGGCCATGTCCCAGCCCCAGGGGCCCTCGGGCCCGTACAGCTCCCGGCGGTTCGGGAACTCACGCAGCAGGAAGAGCAGCCACGTGGCCGAGAAGCCGATGCGGACGATCGCGCTCTGGTACGGGCCGAGGGCGCTCGACGTCACGCGCTGGATGGCCTGGGCCAGCCGGCGGTCCGGGGCCCGGCGCTCGGGGCGCGCGCGGTCTTCGCGGCTCTCAGGGCGTTCGCGGCTCTCGTTGCTTCCGCGGCCTGTGCGGCTCTCGGCGCTCACGGTGTTGTCTCGGTTGTCGCGGTCGGGAGTCTCCGCGTCGAGGGCCTGGGTCACTTGGCCGCCTCCGTGCTTGCCGCGGCGTCGTTCCGCGTGTTCAGGGGAAGATCCGCATCGGTCACCTTCCACCAGGGGAGGACCCGGTAGTACGGCCGGGTGTCCGTCTTCTCCTTGCTCCACACCGGGGCCTTGACGGAGCGGGTGACGGACCGCAGCTGGACGCGCTCGACCTTTCCGGCGAGGTCGTGGTGCTCGAGGCGCATCATCACGATGCGGCGGATGTAGCGCTCGGAGAGCTGGCCGCGCAGGCCGTTGGGCCGGTTGTCGTCGGTGTGCGAGTTGGCGTAGAAGTCCCAGGCACGGCGGAGCTCGTTCTGGTCGGCGTGGCTGGGGAGAAGATTGCCGCGAATCGCCTCGGCGTCCTCGGCCGAGAGGTCGATCCACTCGCTCGTGCTGCGGACACCGTCACCGTCCGTGACCTCCGCCCGGACCTGGACGCCGATGTTCTGCTGCAGCGGGTTGGGGGCGAAGAGCTTCCAGTTCTGCTCGAACTCGGGGTAGATCCATCCGTCGACAGCCTCGCCGTGCTGCTTGGTCACGGTGTTCGAGGGCGCGACATGGAGGAAGACCATGGCCAGGTGGGCGCAGGCGAACACACCGATGATCGCCAGAGCGACCGCGGCCACGACCTGATAGGGGAGCGAGAGGCTCACTATGCCGCCCGGGGCGCCCTCGTCGCCCGGAGGCGCCTCCTCGCGCCTCGCGCCCTCGTTGCCGTACGCGTCCATCCCGCCCCGATCCCATGGTCACTTCGGTCCACCGGTTATCCACAGGGTTGACACCTTACGGGCCTCAGACCCACCATTGAAGTCATTCAACCGAACGATCGGTCGGTAGGGGGCCCGATGACGGCAGTGACTGCAGAGACGACTGCGGCTACGACGCACCAGGCGCGGTTCGACGCTGCCGTGGCCGCCGACGAGCGCATCGAGCCTCGCGACTGGATGCCCGATGAGTACCGCGCCTCGCTGGTCCGCCAAATGGCCCAGCATGCGCATTCGGAAATCATCGGCATGCAGCCGGAGGCGAACTGGATCACGCGCGCGCCCTCCTTGCGCCGCAAAGCGATCCTCATGGCCAAGGTGCAGGACGAGGCAGGCCACGGCCTGTATCTGTACAGCGCGACGGAAACGCTCGGGGCGAGCCGCGACGAGCTCCTCGACAAGCTCCACTCCGGCCGCCAGAAGTACTCGTCGATCTTCAACTATCCGACGCTGACCTGGGCCGACGTCGGCGCGATCGGCTGGCTGGTGGACGGCGCGGCGATCACCAACCAGGTGCCGCTGTGCCGCTGCTCCTACGGGCCGTACGCGCGCGCCATGGTCCGGATCTGCAAGGAGGAGTCCTTCCACCAGCGCCAGGGGTACGAGCTGCTGCTCGCGCTCTCGCAGGGCACGCCCGCCCAGCACGAGATGGCGCAGGACGCGGTGGACCGCTGGTGGTGGCCGTCCCTGATGATGTTCGGCCCCCCGGACGACGCATCGGCGCACTCGGCGCAGTCCATGGCCTGGAAGATCAAGCGCCACTCGAACGACGAGCTGCGCCAGCGCTTCGTGGACATCTGCGTCCCGCAGGCGGAGGCGCTGGGCCTGTCGCTCCCCGACCCGGATCTGCGGTGGAACGAGGAGCGGGGTCACTACGACTTCGGGGCGATCGACTGGGACGAGTTCTGGCAGGTCCTGAAGGGCAACGGTCCGTGCAACGAGCAACGGATCACCCAGCGCCGCCGAGCCCATGAGGAAGGCGCCTGGGTCCGCGAGGCTGCTGCGGCGTACGCCGCGAAGACGGCGTCCAGCACGTCGAACGAGTCGAACCAGTCGAACCAGTCGAACGAAAAGCGCGACGAGGCGCAGGTGGAGGCAACGGCATGAGCAGCTCGACCGACTGGCCACTGTGGGAGGTGTTCGTGCGTTCGCGGCGCGGGCTGTCCCACACCCACGCGGGCAGCCTGCACGCGCCGGACGCCGCAATGGCGCTGCGCAATGCCCGGGATCTCTACACCCGGCGCAATGAGGGCGTCTCGATCTGGGTGGTGCCGTCCATGGCGATCACCGCTTCCTCCCCGGACGAGAAGGACCCGTTCTTCGAGCCGGCAGCCGACAAGCCGTATCGCCACCCGACCTTCTACGACATCCCGGAGGGGGTGAAGCACCTGTGACCGCCGCACTCGCGCTGGGCGACGACGCTCTGGTGCTCTCGCACCGGCTGGGGGAGTGGGCCGGCCACGCACCGGTCCTGGAAGAAGAGGTCGCCCTGGCCAACATCGCCCTCGACCTGCTGGGGCAGGCCCGGACCCTGCTCTCCCTCGTCGGCGACGAGGACGAGCTGGCGTATCTCCGCGAGGAGCGTGCTTTCCGCAATCTCCAGCTGGTCGAGCAGCCGAACGGCGACTTCGCGCACACCATCGCCCGGCAGCTGTACTTCTCCACGTTCCAGCGGTTGCTCTTCGCACAGCTGGCGGCCGGCGACAGCGAATTCGCGGGGCTGGCGGCGAAAGCGGTCAAGGAAGTCGCCTACCACCAGGACCACGCCGAGCAGTGGACCCTGCGACTGGGCGACGGCACGGCCGAGAGCCATGAGCGGATGCAGCGGGCCTGTGACGCGCTGTGGCGGTTCACCGGCGAGATGTTCCAGCCGGTGGAGGGCCTGGACGTGGACTGGGAGTCGCTGCAGGCGGGCTGGCTGGAGTCGGTCACCGCCGTGCTGGAGCGTGCCACGCTGACCGTCCCGGCCACGGCGGACAAGGGCGCCTGGGCGGCGGGGGCCGGGCGGCAGGGACTGCACACCGAGTCGTTCGGGCGGATGCTGGCCGAGATGCAGCATCTGCACCGCAGCCACCCGGGGGCGTCATGGTGACCGACACACTGCTGGAAACCGAGCTGCGCCGACTGGCCGGGTCCGTGCCCGACCCGGAGCTGCCCGTGCTGACGCTGGAGGAGCTCGGTGTGCTCCGCGGGGTGCAGATCCTCGGCCCCGGCCGGGTCGAGGTCGAGCTCACCCCCACCTACACCGGCTGCCCGGCCATCGAGGCGATGACCTCGGACATCGAGCGGGTGCTCCACGACCACGGCGTGGCGGAGGTGTCGGTCGTCAAGGTGCTCTCCCCTGCCTGGTCCACGGACGACATCAGCGCGGAAGGACGCCGCAAGCTCGAGGAGTTCGGGATAGCCCCACCGCGCCCGGGCGCCGTGAGCGGGCCGGTTCCCCTCACGCTCACCGTGCGCTGCCCGCACTGCGGCTCCACCGACACGGAGCTGCTGAGCAGGTTCTCCTCCACGGCGTGCAAGGCACTGCGCCGCTGCGCTGCCTGTCGCGAACCGTTCGACCACTTCAAGGAGTTGTAGATGTTCCATCCGCTCCGGGTCAGCGAGGTCGAGCGGCTCACGGACGACTCGGTGGCCGTCACCCTCGCGGTCCCCGCCGAGCTGCGCGACGCCTTCCGCCACACGCCCGGCCAGCACATCGCCATCCGCCGCACAGGGGCGAACGGCGAGGAAATCCGGCGTACGTACTCGATCTGCGCGCCCGCCGCCCGCGCCGGCGAGGATCCCGTGCTGCGCGTGGGTATCCGGCTGGTCGAGGGCGGCGAGTTCTCGACGTACGCCCTGAAGGAGCTGTCCGTCGGGCACACGGTCGACGTCATGCAGCCGATGGGCCGGTTCGTCCTGGAGCCGCGTGCCGGGCACTTCGCGGGGATCGTCGGGGGCAGCGGTATCACCCCCGTGCTGTCGATCGCGGCGACGCTGCTGGCGCGGGAGCCGGATGCCCGGTTCTGTCTGATCCGCAGCGACCGCACGGCGGCCTCGACGATGTTCCTGGAGGAGGTCGCCGACCTCAAGGACCGCTATCCGGACCGCTTCCAGCTGGTCACCGTGCTCTCCCGGGAGGAGCAGCAGGCCGGTCTGCCGTCCGGGCGGCTGGACCAGGAGCGACTGACGGGTCTGCTGCCCGCGCTGCTTCCGGTGCCGGATGTGGACGGGTGGTTCCTGTGCGGGCCGTTCGGGCTGGTCCAGGGCGCGGAGCGGGCGCTTCGCGGGCTGGGTGTGGACCGGAGCCGTATCCACGAGGAGATCTTCCATGTGGACGAGGCGCCCGCCCCGGCGCCGGTCGCTGCGCCCGCGCACAGCACGCTGAGTGCGACGCTGGACGGCCGCTCGGGCACCTGGCCGGTACAGGAAGGCGAGTCGCTGCTGGAGACGGTGCTGCGGGCCCGTTCCGACGCGCCGTACGCCTGCAAGGGCGGCGTGTGCGGCACCTGCCGTGCGTTCCTGGTCTCGGGCGAGGTGCGGATGGACCGCAACTTCGCGCTGGAGCAGGAGGAGACCGAGGCGGGCTATGTGCTGGCCTGCCAGTCGCATCCGGTGACGTCCGAAGTGGAGCTGGACTTCGACCGCTGACGCTGGGGAGCCGGTGCCGGCACTGCCCACTGCCGGCACCATTCCCTTCCGCTAGAACCTGTTCTATCTTGACGACCCGTCAGATCTGTCAGGTCGGTCGGATCCTCGGGTCCGGCGGACACGGACAGGGCCGGTGCGCGGAAGGACAGGGCAGTGGACTTCACCTTCACCGAGGAGCAGCAGGCGGCCGTCGAAGCAGCAAGGGCGGTCTTCTCGGGCGTCGCGCCCGACGGGGTGCCGAGCCCCGCGCTCAGTCCGGGCGCGGTCGCCGAGGAGTTCGACCGGCCACTGTGGGCGAGGCTCGCGGACGCCGACCTGCTGAGCCTCGTGGTTTCCCCGGAGCACGGCGGGGCGGGCCTGGACCCCATCGCTCTCTGCCTCGTACTGCGGGAATCGGCGAAGGTGCTGGCCCGTGTGCCGCTGCTGGAAACCAGCGCGGTCGCGATGGCCGTTCAGCGCTTCGGCAGCGAAACACTCGGGGCCGACATCCTGCCCCGGGTCGGCCGCGGCGAACTGGTGCTGACCGTCGGGGCCAACGGCCGCACCGGCCATGACACCGCCGAGCTCGCCGTCACCGCCCGCAAGGACGGCGAGCTGTGGGTTCTCGACGGGGTGCAGACGGGCGTGCCCTGGGCTCAGTGCGCCGATCTGATCGCCGTGCCCGCGCACACCGACGAGGGGCGGGCGGTCCTCGCTCTCGTGCCCCGCGGCCTTGAGGGCCTGACGTTGGCCGAGCAGATCTCCACCAGCGGCGAACTCTTCGCCGAGGCCCGGCTGGATTCCGTAAGGATCGAGGGTGGCGCGGTCATCGACGCCAAGGGGGCCTGGGAGTGGCTGCGCGGGCTGCTGGCCACCGGGACCTGTGCGCTGGCTCTCGGCCTCGGCGAGCGGGTGCTGTCGATGACGAGTGAGTACACCAGCAAGCGCGAGCAGTTCGGCTTCCCGGTCGCGACCTTCCAGGCCGTGGCGGTGCAGGCGGCCGACCGCTACATCGATCTGCGCGCGATGGAGGCGACCCTGTGGCAGGCCGCCTGGCGGATCTCCACCGGTGCGGGCGGGGCTCTGCCGCCCGCCGGGGACATCGCGGTGGCGAAGATCTGGGCGTCCGACGGCGTGCGCCGCATCGTCCAGACCGCACAGCACCTGCACGGCGGCTTCGGCGCCGACACCGACTACCCGCTGCACCGCTACCACGCCTGGGCCAAGCAGCTCGAGCTCTCGCTCGGCCCGGCGGCGGCCCATGAGGAGGCTCTGGGCGACCTGCTCGCCGCCCACCCCCTGGGGTCCTAGAAGCGGCGCCTACAGCACGTACGCCGGGCTGCCGTCCTCGGTGACCATCGGACGCCCGGCGGCGTCCCAGGCCTGCATCCCGCCGTCGATGTTCACGGCGTCGATGCCCTGCTGCACCAGATACTGGGTGACCTGCGCGGACCGGCCACCGACCCGGCACATCACATAAGCGCGGCGGCCGTCGGCCACGGCCTCGGTGACCTCGCCGTAGCGGGCGACGAAGTCGCTGATCGGGATGTGCAGCGCGCCCTGGACATGGCCGGCCGCCCACTCGTCGTCCTCCCGGACGTCGAGCACCAGACCGTCGGCTGGGACGGACACGACGTCCACCGAGGGCAGCGAGGCGAAATTCATGGGGTTGGCCTTCTCTCGTACCTACGGGGCGCGTACCGCGTATGACGGGCGCCCACGGGAAACCTACTGCACCAGGCCGGCCAGCTCGGCCTCGCGCTGTGCGACCTGCGCCAGCAGCTGCTCGGCGATCTCGTCCAGCAGCCGGTCCGGGTCGTCGGGTGCCATCCTCAGCATCGCGCCGATCGCGCTGTCCTCCAGCTCCTTGGCGACCGCGGTCAGCAGCTCCTTGCGCTGCGCCAGCCACTCCAGGCGGGCGTAGAGCTCCTCGCTCTCGCTGAGCCGGGGAGCCTCCGGCACCGGTCCGGCGTCCCACTCCTGCGACAGCTCACGGAGCAGAGCCTCGTCCCCGCGCCCGTAGGCGGCGTTCACGCGCGTGATGAACTCCTCACGGCGGGCGCGCTCCTTCTCCTCCTGCGCCAGATCCGGGTGGGCCTTGCGGGCGAGCTCCCGGTACAGCTTGCGCGCCTCGTCGCTCGGCCGTACGCGCTTCGGCGGCTGCACGGACTGGTCGGTCAGCATCGCGACTGCCTCGGGCGACAGACCGTCCGAGTCGATCCAGTCGTGGAAGAGCTCGTCGACACCGGGCATCGGCATCACCATGGCCCGCGCCTCCTCTGCTCGGCGCAGATCCTCCGGGTCGCCGGTGCGGGCGGCGCGGGCCTCCGCGATCAGGGCGTCGAGCTCGTCGAGCCGGGAGTACATCGGGCCGAGCTTCTGGTGGTGCAGCCGCGAGAAGTTCTCGACCTCGACGCGGAAGGTCTCCACCGCGATCTCGAACTCGATCAGCGCCTGCTCGGCGGCGCGCACGGCCCGCTCGAGCCGGGCCTCGGGCCGCTCGCCGTCCGCCGCCTGAGCAGCCCGGCTGTCCTGCACACCCGGGCCGTCCTGTGCGCCGCCCGGCGCGTCATCGGCCTCGGGCACGCCCTGCTCGTCCACGCTGCTCTGTTCGTCCACTCGGTGGTCGTCCTGCTCGTCGTCGGTCCGGGTCGTCGGCGCCCCGGGAGAATCCTGGGTCACCCGCCCAGCGTATGGCAGAGCTCCGTCCACCCCGGGCGGACGAGCCTCCGGCCCGTCACACGCCGAGCTCGGCGGCTATCCGCCCGCTCCGCACGGCGGCGACCAGCTCGCTGTGGTCCGCCTCCGTCCGGTCCGCGTAGAGCACAGCGAAGCCGGCCACGGCCTCGTCGAGCTCCTCGTTCTTGCCGCAGTACCCCGCGACAAGCCGCGGGTCGACGCTGTGCGCATGGGCCCTGGCCAGCAGCGCTCCCGTCATCCGGGCGTAGTCGTCCACCTGGTCGGCCGCGAGGGCTGCCGGGTCCACACTGCCCTTGCGGTTCCTGAACTGCCGCACCTGGAAGGGCCTGCCCTCCACGGTCGTCCAGCCCAGCAGGATGTCGCTGACGACCTGCATCCGCTTCTGTCCCAGCACGACCCGGCGGCCCTCGTGCAGCGGCTCGGGGTCGCTGAAGCCCGCGGCCCGCAGATGCGGCAGCAGCGCGGAGGCCCGTGCCTCCTTCACCTGGAGCACCAGCGGCTCGCCCCGGTGGTCGATCAGCAGCACCACATAGGACCTGGTCCCGACGCTCCCGGTACCCACCACCCGGAACGCGACATCGTGGATGGCATACCGCGCCAGCAGCGGCAGCCGGTCCTCGGAGAGCGTCTCCAGATACTCCCCGAGCGACGCGGCGACGGCGGCGGCCTCCTCGTCCGGCACCCGGCGCAGCACGGGAGGCGCGTCCACGAAGCGGCGGCTACCGTCGGGCCCGGCCTCCGTCGACCTGGCGGCGAACCGGGCGCTGGTGTTGCTCCGGGCCTTCTCGGAGACCCGCTCGAGCGTGCCGAGCAGATCCCGCGCGTCCGTGTGCGAGACAAGCTCTTCGTCCGCGATCGCGTTCCACGCGTCGAGCACCGGGAGCTTGGCCAGCAGCCGCATCGTCCGACGGTACGCACCGGCCACGTCGAAGGCGGCCCTGCGGCAGGTGTCCTCGTCGGCACCGGCCTCACGGCCGGCCAGGACGATCGAGGCCGCGAGCCGCTTGAGGTCCCATTCCCAGGGGCCGAGCACGGTCTCGTCGAAGTCGTTCAGATCGATGACCAGACGCCCGCGCGCGTCCCCGTACAGCCCGAAGTTCGCCGCATGCGCGTCGCCGCAGATCTGCGCCGCGACGCCGGTGACGGGGGTGGCGACCAGATCATGGGCCATCAGTCCCGCGGCACCGCGCAGAAACGCGAAGGGAGACGCGGCCATCCGCCCGACCCGGATCGGAGCGAGCTCTGGCACCCGGCCACGGCTGGACTCCTCGACGGCCTGCACCGCGTCCGGTCGCCCCGCGCCGATGAGCAGTGTGTCGTGCGACGAGCGCGGCACCCGGGCCCGCAGCGCCTTGCCCGCCTCCTTGGGGGAGTCGGGCTCACTGCCCGTCGCGCCATGCCTGGCGAAGCCGGCCACCTCAGGAACCCGCACACCCCCGGAAGCCGACCGCTGCACCGGCACGACCGCTTCGACCTCACCCATGGCGGGACCGCCTCCCCCGACGTCGTACAACATCAACTCACCAGACGGTACAGCCACGTCAGGCAGCCGTCTCCCCCTGTGGATAACCTCGGACAACCTTGCGACGGGCCCTTCAGCGCCTCGGCACTCGTGGACAGTCGTCGACGCTCAGCAGGGCTGCCCGTCTCCTCGCACACCACTCGGCAGATAGGCCTCGGCCCACCGCCCCAGCTCCTTGAGTGCGGGCTCCAGTGCCGAACCGGCCACCGTGAGCCGGTACGAGACGCGCAGCGGCGGGCCTTCGTCGACCTCGCGCAGGATCAGCCCGGCCGCCGCCAGCTCGCTCAGACGGTCGGACAGCATGCGCTCGCTGATGCCCGGGATCGCCCTGCGCAGCTCGGCGAAGTACACGGGCTGCTGCAACAGCACGGACACGATCGGGCCCGTCCAGCGCTTGCCGAACAGCTCGAAGACGTGCGTGATCGCCTGGTCGACCTGCCTGCACGCGTGCTCGCTGTGATCCGCCATGCCCCCAGCGTACTGCCACCCCGTTCGGGGGTGAGAAAAAGTAAGTAGCTATGCTATTCATAGTTACGCACGGAACCTGAGGACTCGCGTTCGGGCTTCCGGCCCCGTGCCCACCCCCTGCACACCTGCACATCTGCACCCTTGGAGAACATCGTGGCCACGCTGCTGCACATCGATTCCGCCGTCTTCCCCCAGGGCTCCGCATCGCGCGATGTCACCGCCGCCTTTGTGAAGACCTGGCTGGAGGAGCACCCCGATGGCAAGGTCGTCTACCGCGATCTGGCCGCGAACCCGCTGCCGCACCTCGACATCGCCGCCGTCTCCGCAGGTGCGGATGACGCGCTCCGCCGCGAGCTCGCCGACGAACTCGAGGCGGCGGACGCCGTACTGATCGGCGCCCCCATGTACAACTTCACGATCCCGTCCACGCTCAAGGCCTGGCTGGACCAGGTGATCATCGTGGGTCACAACGCCGGCAGCCCCGACGGCCCCGTGGCGGGCACCCCGGTCACCGTCGTCGCCAGCCGCGGCGGCTCGTACGCCCCTGGCACTCCGCGCGAGGACTTCGAGTTCGTCCAGAACTACCTGGAGAAGGTCCTCACCGGGATGCTCGGCGCGGAGGTCGACTTCATCGTGCCCGAGCTGACCATGGCCCCCGCGAAGCCCGAGATGGCCGAGCTCGTGCCGCTCGCCGAGGCCTCCAGGACCAAGGCGTTCGACCAGGCCGCGCAGAAGGCGAAGGAGCTGGCGGCGCGCCTGGCCGCGTAGCCGGCGACCTCACCTCACACCGCGGGAGCAGCAGGCCATCGGCGGGCGGCTCGGCCGCGCCGATGGCCTGCCGCTCCCGCCGGTGTCCCGTCTGTGTTCCACGTGAAACACCGGACGCAGAACGGCGACAGCCCGGCAGTCAGCGACAGGCCGACAGGCCGGCAGGCCAGCAGGCCAGCAGGCCAGCAGGCCAGCAGGCTGGGCCAGGGTGCCACCAGCTCTCTGCTCCAGCTCCAGCTCCGGCCCCGAAAGGCCGCGCTACGTAGGTCTTCACGGTCGCCTCGCTCATATGCGACCGGCGCTCGCCGTCCGCGTTGGACAGCCCTTCCCCGAGCAGCGCCAGCACCTCACGCTCGCGCGCTCAGCGCCGTCACCCATGCGCGGGCCTGCTCGCTGCGCGCCGCGGCCCGCCCCGAAGCCAGCGGGTCCACCACATGCCGGATGGCTCCGGGCGAGAGATACGCGTCACCGGCGGCCGCGGCCCGTACCGCCCGCCCGAAGGTGCCGGCACCCCCGAAAACGCCGGAGACCCGGAGCCCCCGGCAAACCCGGAGACCCCGCAGCCGCCGCAGACCCGGTCACAGAAACTCCCCCTGTTTTCCTACCGCTTGACCTCGTACGCCTTTTTCTCGACCAGCTTGCCGTCCTGGAAGCAGAACCGGAACACCGGCTCGGTGTCCAGGCTGTCCCCCGTCTCGGAGGACATCAGCACCAGGCAGGACGACCCCTTCGGCTCCTTCGGGCCCTTCCCGTGGAGCCCGGTCGTGGCGATGGTGTCGCCGTCCGGCAGCCGGTCGCGTACGTCCTTCTCCGCCGTGCCGACCTCGATGGCGTCGTACTGCTCGGGGTCGATCATCCCCTTGCTCAGCGACCCCATCAGGAAGAAGAGCCCGAAGAGACTCGCCACCACGAGCAACACCAAGGCGGCCAGCGCGATCCCGCACCCCAGCGCCCATCCGCCGCTCCTGCTCCTGCTTGCGCCACCCATTGCCAGCTCCCTCTCCGAAACGGTCCAGTCCGTGACCGGAACACCGTTCCCGAGCGGGACGGCCGGCGACTGCTGCCGGAAGTCGTCCACCGCATCGCCGATGGGCGCGGCTTCGACGACGCCGTACGGAAGTACGCCCGCCACGCGGAACCCACCGCCGTCGACGGGCCCCGCGTGCACCATGCCCCCGACGAGCCGGGCGCGTTCGTGCAGCCCGGTCAGCCCCTGACCACCCCTGACGGCCTCGCCGACGGCGTCCACGGCACCGGTCGCGGCCTCGTTGACGCTCTCCACGACGAAGGAGTCCGGCTCGTACCGCAGTTCAACGACGATCGGCGCTCCGGGCGCGTGCTTGAAGGCGTTGGTCAACGCCTCCTGGGCTATCCGGAACGCCGCGTGGTCGGCCGCCGCCGCCAGTGGCCTGGCCTCTCCCGTACGCCGCAGTTCCACGGCGTTGCCCGCGGCCCTGGCCGCATCGACAAGCCCCACGACACCGGCCGTCCCCCGTGCGGCCCGCCCGGACTCGTCCACGGCGGGGGGTGACGCGGGTGCCTCCACGCCGTCCCTGAGGATGCCGACGACCTCGCGCAGCTCGTGCATCGCCGTCACCGATGCCTCCCGCAGGACCCCGACGGCCTCCCGCTGCCGGCCGGTCAGCTCACGGTCCACCTCGAGTGCGCCGGCGTGGACGGCGATGAGGGCCAGTTGATGCCCGAGGCTGTCGTGCATGTCCTGGGCGATGCGCTGGCGCTCGCGCAGCCGCGCCTGTCCGGCGACCATCGCGCGCTCGCGCAGCAGCTGGACATTGCGCTCCTGGAGGGTGCGCAGCAGGGTCCGGCGCTGGGTCCAGTAGCGGCTGGCGAGGCCGGGCACGAGCGTCGTCGCCAGGAAGAACAGCGTCGTGAACAGCACGACGGCCATCCCGACGTCCTGCGACCAGCCGTCGACCAGCGTGGTGCCGACGCAGAGGACGTACGCACCGGTGAACGCGGTCAGCGCCCTGCCCGCCCCGGGGATGCGCCGCCCGGCCGACCAGCCCACGACCATCATCAGCGGAGCGAACCCGTCGACCACCGGGGCCAGTCCCGACGTCACGACCAGGACGCTCACGGGCAGTCTCCGGCGCATCAGGGACAGCACGGCGGTCGCGGCCCCCTCGGCGGCGACGGCCGGCCCCGACGCCCCCAACAGCTCGGCCAGCCCCGCGCTCATCAGCCCCAGCACGAGCGCGAGGACCACCTCGCCCGCGAGCCTGCGGCGGGACCACAGCTCCGGTGCGGCCAGCCACTGCCGGCCCGCCCGTATCCGGGCCCGTATGTTCGAAGACGCTTCCACGGCAGGCACCCTATTCAGCGCCCGGTGCCGTTCGCGCTCCACTTTCGTCGCATACGCACGCGACGAAAGTGACCTCTCACCGTCATTCCCGCCGGGACGTTCCCGGGCTCAGTCCTCCGGGCTCTTTGCGGCGAGTCCGTCCCCGCTCGGAGCCAGGAGCGCGTCGGCGACGGCCGTGCGGGCGTAGAGGACCGAGCGGCCTCTGCGATGCGCGGTGACCAGGCCCGCGTTCCGCAGGGCTGTGAGGTGCTGGGAGACACCGGCAGCGGACAGGCCGGAGTGCTGGGCGAGTTGAGTGGTCGAGGCCGGTGTGTCGAGTTCGGTCAGGAGCATCGTGCGGGAGCGGCCGGCGGCGACCGCGTGGGCGGAAGCGGTGGTCCTCGGCGCCCACAGATTGCCGATGCCGCGTGCCGGATACGCGAGTTGGGGAGGCTCCGGCGGCACCGAGCGGGTCAGCACGCGCGGCCAGGCGAACGCCGAGGGCACCAGCAGCAGCCCCGAACCCGCTTTGTCACGTGTCAGAGCACAGTGGCGGCGGACCAGGCGCAGGGTGCCGTCGTCCCACCGTACGGTCTCGTGGAGTTCGCCCAGGACGTGGGCGGATCCGTACTCGGCCACCTGCGGGCGCGGTGGAACACATCCGCTTCGAGGAGTCGCCGTATGCGGGCCCAGTAGGGCCCGAGGGCGACTCCCAGTAGGTCTCGATCTCGGCGCAGACCTTCTCCAGGGCCGCCTCAGGGGCTTGTTCCAGCAGCCTGATCCTCGGGGACGGGGCCTGGTCGCGCTCGGCCCTCAGCATCTCCAGGTCGGTGAGTACCTGCCCGGGCCGGGTACGCCGGATCGCCTCCAGTTCGGCGGCGAGGGTGGGGAACGGGGCGGCGGGGGTGGGATTGAGGAAGTCCGCGAGATAGCCGCGGGCGGGGATCAGCTCGGCCGGCCAGCCACGGTCGAGCCCCGCCTGCGTCAACCGGGGCCGTACCTGTGCCGCCCATCGCCGGTGAAGCGGCGGCTCGGCCCCGTCCCTGAGCAGCCGGAAGCTGGTGACGACCTCCCACATCGGGGAGACCGCGAAGCGGGTCTGCGCCAGGTCCGCCGTGGAGAAACTCAGTCCCGACTCCACGTGCCGCCCCCCTCTGGCCGTTCATCGGATTCGGTCTGAGCTTAATCAATGGCCCACCGAGGGAACCGGGCCGCAGTCTCCCTCGCATGCTCTCCACCTTCCGCGGACTTCCGCCCACCGTCTGGACCGTCTTCGCCGGCACGATCGTCAACCGTCTCGGCTACCTGGTCACACCGTTCCTGGTGTTCTTCCTGGCCGCGCGCGGCGTCACAGGGACGGAGACCTCGTACGTCCTCGGCGCCCTCGGCGCCCTCGGCGCGGGCAATCTGCTCGGCCCGGCGGTCGGCGGGCTGCTCGCCGACCGGATCGGCCGTCGCCCGACGATGCTGATCGGGCTTGTCGGTGCGGCGGCGGCCCAGGGTGCGCTGTTCGTTGCCCCGGGCGTGCCGATGATGGCCGCGGCCGCACTGCTGATCAGCGCGACGGGCGCGATGGTCGGGCCCGCCGCGTACGCCTTGATGGCCGACTCCGTGGACGCGGGGCGCAGGCAGCGGGCGTAGGCCCTCTTCGGCTGGGGCGTCAACACCGGAACGGCCGCGGCCGGGGTGCTCGGCGGCCTTCTCGCCGCGCACGGGTACTGGCTGCTCTTCGCCGTCGATGCCGGGACCATGCTGATCTACGCCGCTGTCGTGGCGACCCGGCTGAGCGAGCCGCGGCCCACGGCGAAGGACCCGATGCACACGGACCCGGTGCACACGGACGTGGCGCAGGGGGACCCGGCGCGCACGATCGCGGCACGCGAAGACGCGGCACGCGAAGACGCGGCGCACGAGGACAGCGACGGCATCGGCTACGGGGTCGTCTTCCGGGACCGTCTGGTGCTCGCGCTGCCCCCTGTTCGGCGTTCAGCTCTTCGTCTGCTCCCTCACCGAGGCCGCCCTGCCGCTCGCCATTCACGACAGTGCTCTCTCCCCGGCCGTCTACGGGGCGATGGCGGCGGTCAACGCTGTCCTGGTGGTGGCCCTCCAGCCGTTCGCGACGGCCCGGCTGGCCCGGCTGCCGCAGCTCCCCGTCCAGTGCGCGGGCAGTGCGCTGATCGCCGTCGGCGTGGCACTGACAGGCCTCGCGGACAGCATCGCCGGCTACACGGCCTCGGTGATCGTCTGGTCACTGGGTGAGGTGGTCGTGGCCGGTATCGCCGCCACGGTCGTCGCCAACCTCGCTCCGGCCCACGCACGCGGCCGCTATCAGGGAGCGTTCGCCTGGACCTGGGGCGTCGCCAGATTCGCCGCCCTTACCCTCGGCGTCACCCTCTGCACCGCCCTCGGCCCGGCGGTCCTGTGGTGGACGGCACTCGTCGCCGGCGTCCTCTGCTCGGCCGCGACCCTGGCCTTCGAGGGACATGTCACCCGGCGCATGCATCACGCTCTCGCAGCCTGACGGGGCCCAGTGGGAAGCACGGCGGCACCGACGGCAGTCGTGCGCCCCCGCCATCCCTGACCTGTCGGGAAAAGCGAGACGGTCGTCATCGTGATCACGATGACGACCGTCTCGTCGGTGCGCGAGGGGGGAGTTGAACCCCCACGCCCTTGCGGGCACTGGAACCTGAATCCAGCGCGTCTGCCTATTCCGCCACCCGCGCATTGGGTGTTGCCGCTGTGTCCCTCACCTGTTCGGGGCGAGCGCCTTGCGACATGCAGAACATTAGCATGCTGCCGAGGGTCGATTCACATCCGTTTGTTCAGCGGACCGGGCACCCCTGGGACGGCTCCCAGGACGGCTCCCAGGGCGGGTCCCAGGACAGCCTCCGGCAGCCCGGGGCCGACCCCGGGACGGCACCGCGACCGCATCCGGAACCGCATCCGGAACGACATCGGCGCCGGCTCCCCGGACGGCGCCTCCTCGCCTCTCCTCACCCCTCTTCTCCCCGGTACTCCCCGGGTGCGGGACACTGTCAGGAAGCCGCCTCTACGATCCGTGTGGAGATCCGTGTGAGAGGTGACACTCATCGACGGGGCAGACAAGGGGAACCAGCCGATTTCCCGACGCGTGGATACGATCAGTAAGCAGTACCAGGACGGCAACGACGGAGGAGGTGCCCCATGGGAGTCCTGAAGCGTTTCGAACAGCGGCTCGAAGGTCTGGTCAACGGCACCTTCGCCAAGGTCTTCAAGTCCGAGGTCCAGCCCGTCGAGATCGCGGGCGCCCTCCAGCGCGAGTGCGACAACAACGCGACGATCTGGAACCGCGAGCGGACCGTCGTCCCCAACGACTTCATCGTGGAGCTGAGCGCGCCGGACTACGAGCGCCTCAGCCCTTACTCGGGCCAGCTCGGCGACGAGCTCTCCGGCCTGGTCAGGGACTACGCCAAGCAGCAGCGGTACACCTTCATGGGCCCGATCAAGGTCCACTTGGAGAAGGCCGACGACCTCGACACCGGTCTCTACCGGGTCCGCAGCCGTACGCTCGCGTCGAGTACGTCACAGTCGCCCGACCGCGCACCGGCCGGACCGGGAGCCGGACCTGGAGTCGGCCCGCACGGCGCCGGCCCGCACGGTCCTCCCGCGGCCGGCCCGCAGGGCGGCGGCTACGGCTACCCTCCCGTGAGTGCTCCTCCCATGCCGTCCGCACCGCCGCCCGGGATGAACCGGCCGGGCCCCACGCCCACCGCCGCCGGACGCCCGGCGGCCGCGGCACCCGGTCCCATGCCGGGCGCCCAGGTGCGCCGCTGGATCGAGATCAACGGCACCCGCCACCAGATCTCCCGCCCGACGATGGTGCTGGGCCGCAGCACCGAAGCCGACGTACGGATCGACGACCCCGGCGTTTCGCGCCGCCACTGCGAGATCCGGACCGGAACGCCCTCGACGATCCAGGATCTCGGGTCCACCAACGGCATCGTGGTAGACGGGCAGCACACCACCCGCGCTACGCTCCGCGACGGCTCGCGGATCGTCGTGGGCAGCACCACCATCGTTTACCGGCAAGCCGAAGGGTGAAGCGGGGGCAATGTCAGAGCTGACCCTGACGGTCATGCGGCTGGGTTTCCTGGCCGTACTGTGGCTGTTCGTCATCGTGGCCGTCCAGGTCATCCGTAGCGACCTGTTCGGTACGCGCGTCACGCAGCGCGGCTCGCGCCGCAACGCCGACGCACGACCGCAGCAGGCCGCGCGCCAGGCCGCGGCGCCTCCGCAGCAGCGCCAGCAGTCCGCGCGGCAGCGCCGCGGGGCGCCCACCAAACTGGTCGTCTCCGAGGGCAGCCTCACCGGCACCACGGTCGCCCTGCAGGGCCAGACGATCACGCTGGGCCGCGCACACGACTCCACGATCGTGCTGGACGACGACTACGCGTCCAGCCGGCATGCCAGGATCTACCCGGACCGTGACGGCCAGTGGATCGTCGAGGATCTCGGGTCCACCAACGGCACCTATCTCGACCGGACCCGGCTCACCACTCCGACACCGATTCCGCTGGGCGCGCCGATCCGCATCGGCAAGACCGTCATCGAGCTGCGGAAGTAGTACGACAATGAGCGAGCGGAGCGAGCGAGCCGCGGCGGTCCCCACAACGGACCCCGCAGCAGTCCCGGCAGCGGGCCGGGACGGGCGGCTCCCGACCGGAGGGTGGGCAGTGTGGCTCGAGACCGGCTGTACCCCGATCCGACGGGCGAGGTGCGCATGAGTCTGTCACTGCGCTTCGCCGCCGGATCGCACAAGGGCATGATCCGGGAGGGCAACGAGGACTCCGGCTACGCCGGCCCGCGCCTTCTCGCGATCGCCGACGGCATGGGCGGCCAGGCCGCCGGTGAGGTCGCCTCCTCCGAGGTCATCTCCACGCTCGTCCAGCTCGACGACGACGTACCGGGTTCGGACATCCTCACCTCGCTCGGCACCGCCGTGCAGCGGGCGAACGACCAGTTGCGCGCGATGGTCGAGGAGGACCCCCAGCTCGAGGGCATGGGGACCACCCTGACCGCGCTGCTGTGGACCGGCCAGCGACTCGGCCTCGTCCACGTCGGCGACTCCCGTGCGTATCTGCTCCGCGACGGCGTGCTCACGCAGATCACGCAGGACCACACCTGGGTGCAGCGCCTCGTCGACGAGGGGCGGATCACCGAGGAAGAGGCCACCACCCACCCGCAGCGCTCCCTGCTGATGCGCGCGCTGGGCAGCGGCGACCACGTCGAGCCCGATCTCTCCATCCGCGAGGTCCGGGCCGGCGACCGCTACCTGATCTGCTCCGACGGACTGTCCGGCGTCGTCTCCCACCAGACGATGGAGGACACCCTCGCCAGCTACCAGGGCCCGCAGGAGACCGTGCAGGAGCTGATCCAGCTCGCACTGCGCGGCGGCGGCCCGGACAACATCACGGTGATCGTCGCGGACGTCCTCGACGTCGACGGCGGCGACACCCTCGCCGGACAGCTCAGCGACACCCCCGTCATCGTCGGCGCGGTCGCCGAGAACCAGGCGCAGCACCACGACGGCGGGGCCATGCAGACGCCCGCGGGACGCGCGTCCGGCCTCGGCCGCCCCGTCCCGCCGCCCCCCGGCGGCGGTTTCGGTCCGCCCGGGAGCGGCGACGACATGGGCTACGGCGGAATGCCGCCCCGGGGCAGCTTCGGCGCGTACACCGACGAGGACTTCGTCAAACCGCGCTCCGGCCGTAGGTGGCTGAAGAGATCCTTCTTCATCGTGCTCGCGCTCGCCGTGGTCGGCGGCGGTCTGTACGGCGCCTGGCGCTGGACCCAGACCCAGTACTACGTCGGGGCCAAGGACAAGCACATCGCGCTCTACCGGGGCATCAGCCAGGACCTCGCCTGGCTCTCGCTCTCGAAGGTCGAGAAGGACCACCCCGAGATCGAACTCAAGTACCTGCCGCCCTACCAGCAGAAGCAGGTCGAGGAGACGATCACCGAGGGCAGTCTCGGCGACGCACGCGACAAGATCCAGGAGCTCGCCACGCAGGCCTCCGCCTGCAAGAAGGACGAGCAGCGCCGCGCCGCCGACCGTGCGGCCGGGGCGCAGACCGGTGAGGGCGAGGCCGGCGGTACCACCGGCACGAAGCCCGCCACCCAGTCCGCCCAGATCAAGCCGACCGCAGCGACTCCCTCTCCGGGCCCCACCCTCTCGGAGGAGGAGCAGAAGCTGGCCTCGAACTGCGGCAAGCAGTAAGCGGTCGAGCGGCAAACCCGTAGGGGGCCTTTCCTAACCATGAGCGTTGTCACCAACACGACCACCATTGGCGCGATCGAACTGCCGAGCCGCCGTAACACCGAGCTGGCGTTGCTCGGCTTCGCCGTCGTCATCCCGGTGTTCGCGTACCTCAACGTGGGCCTCGCGCTCGACGGCGAGGTGCCCTCCGGCATGCTCGGTTACGGGCTCGGGCTGGGCCTGCTGGCGGGCGTCGCGCATCTCGTGGTGCGGAAGTTCGCGAAGTACGCCGACCCGCTGCTGCTGCCGCTGGCGACGCTGCTCAACGGACTGGGCCTGGTGCTCATCTGGCGCCTCGACCAGTCGCCGCGGCTGAACGCGCGCAGCGACTTCGCGCCGCAGGCCATGAACCAGCTGATGTACTCGGCGCTGGGCATCGCGCTGTTCGTGGGCGTACTGCTCGTCCTGAAGGACCACCGCATCCTCCAGCGCTTCACCTACATCTCGATGGCGGCGTCGCTGGTGCTGCTGCTCCTGCCGATCGTCCCCGGCCTCGGCGCGGACGTCTTCGGCGCCAAGATCTGGATCCGCGTCGGCGGCTTCTCCATCCAGCCCGGTGAGTTCGCGAAGATCGTCATCGCGGTGTTCTTCTCCGGCTACCTCATGGTCAAGCGCGACGCACTGGCCCTCGCGAGCCGGCGGTTCATGGGGCTCTATCTGCCGCGCGGCCGCGACCTCGGCCCGATCCTCACGATCTGGGCGATGAGCCTGCTCGTCCTCATCTTCGAGAACGACCTCGGCACCTCGCTGCTCTTCTTCGGCATGTTCGTGATCATGCTGTACGTGGCCACCGAGCGGACCAGCTGGATCGTGATCGGACTGCTGATGTCGGCGGGCGGCGCGGTCGTCGTCGCCTCGTTCGCCAGCCACGTCCAGTCCCGCGTGGCCGCCTGGATCGACCCCTTCGGCTGCCGGGAGACCGCCCCCGCGGGCTCCAACATGCTCAACGCCTGCGACCAGATGACCCAGGTCCTGATGTCCTTCGGCTCCGGTGGCGTCCTCGGCACCGGCCTCGGCGAGGGCAACTCCGACCTCATCAGCTTCGCCGCCAACTCCGACTTCATCTTCGCCACCGTCGGCGAGGAACTGGGCCTCGCCGGTGTGATGGCCTTCCTGCTGCTCTACGGTCTGATCATCGAGCGCGGCATCCGCACGGCCCTCGCCGCCCGCGACCCGTTCGGCAAGCTCTTCGCCATCGGCCTCTCCGGCGCCTTCGCCCTCCAGGTCTTCGTCGTCGCCGGCGGTGTCATGGGTCTCATCCCGCTCACCGGTATGACCATGCCGTTCCTCGCGGCAGGCGGTTCCTCCGTGATCGCCAACTGGGCCCTGATCGGCATCCTGATCCGTATCAGCGACACCGCGCGCCGTCCCGCGCCCGCCCCCGCCCCGTCCCCCGACGCCGAGATGACCCAGGTGGTCCGACCGTGAACAAGCCCCTGCGCCGGATCGCGATCTTCTGCGGACTCCTGGTCCTCGCCCTGATGATCCGGGACAACTGGCTCCAGTACGTGCGCGCGGACGAGCTCAACACGCACAAGTACAACCGCCGCGTCCAGATCGAGCGGTACGCCCACGAGCGCGGCAACATCATCGTCGACGGCAAGCCCATCACCGGCTCCGTACTGACCGACGACACCGACTTCAAGTACAAGCGCACCTACGTCGACGGCCCCATGTGGGCCCCGGTCACCGGCTACGCGTCACAGGCGTACGACGCCAACCAGATCGAGAAGCTCGAGGACGGCATCCTCAGCGGCAACGACGACCGGCTCTTCTTCGACCGCACGATGGCGATGTTCACGGGCGACAAGAAGAAGGGCGGCAATGTCGTCACCACCCTGAACGGCAAGGCCCAGAAGGCCGCGTTCGAGGGCCTCGGCGACAAGAAGGGCGCTGTCGCGGCCATCGACCCGCGCACCGGAGCGATCCTCGCGCTCGCCTCGACGCCGTCGTACGACCCCGCCACCTTCGCCGGCTATGGCGCCAAGGACGAGAAGGCCTGGCTGGCCCTGGAGAAGGACAAGGACAAGCCGAAGCTCAACCGCGCACTGCGCGAGACCTACCCGCCCGGCTCCACCTTCAAGGTCGTCACGGCCGCCGCGGCCCTCGAGCACGGCATCGTCACGGACATCGACGCGCCGACCGACACTCCCGAGCCGTACAAGATTCCGCTGTCGACCAAGCCGATGGTCAACCACGCGAGCGGCTGCGAGAACGCCAGCCTGAACCGGGCCCTGGAGGTCTCCTGCAACTCGGTCTTCGCCAAGCTCGGCGACGAGGTCACGCGGGACAAGATGCTCGAGACCGCGGAGAAGTTCGGCTTCAACAACCCGGAGATCGACACGCCGGTCCGCGCCTCCGCCTCGGTCTACGACAAGACCATGGACCGCGGCGGCAACGCGCTCTCCTCCATCGGCCAGTTCAACACCGCGGCCACTCCGCTCCAGATGGCCATGGTCACGGCGGCGATCGCCAACGACGGCAAGCTGATGAAGCCGTACATGATCGACCGTCTCGAGGCGCCCAACCTGGACGAGCTCAGCAAGACCGAGCCGGAGGAGATGAGCCGCCCGCTCTCGGAGAAGAACGCACAGCTCCTCCAGCAGATGATGGAGAACGTCGTCGAGAAGGGCACCGGCACCGCCGCGCAGATCGACGACGTGACGGTCGGCGGCAAGACCGGTACCGCCCAGCACGGCGTCGGGAACAGCAAGCGCCCGTACGCCTGGTTCATCTCGTACGCCAAGACCGACAGCGGCTCGCCGGTCGCTGTCGCCGTCGTGGTGGAGGACTCGGCGGGCACGGCTCGTGACGACATCAGCGGCGGCGGACTCGCGGCACCCATCGCCAAGAAGGTGATGCAGGCGGTGCTCGACAGCAAGGAGTGACGCATGTCACTGTCCCGGCGTCGGCCTGCCGCATAACCGCACAATGCGATACCGGTCGCATATCAGGTCCCGGCCATGGGCGGATCAGGCCCTGCGTGGCCGGTAGCGTATGCGCGAACAGCACACCGCCGGACCACACACACGGGTGCGGTCGGGACTGACGGAGAGGGCTGGAACAGTTATGGAAGAGCCGCGTCGCCTCGGCGGCCGGTACGAGCTGGGCTCGGTGCTCGGCCGCGGTGGCATGGCCGAGGTGTACCTCGCCCACGACACCCGGCTCGGCCGCACCGTTGCCGTGAAGACGCTGCGGGCCGATCTCGCCCGCGACCCGTCCTTCCAAGCCCGGTTCCGCCGTGAGGCCCAGTCGGCCGCCTCGCTGAATCATCCTGCGATCGTCGCGGTGTACGACACTGGCGAGGACTACGTAGAAGGCGTCTCCATCCCGTACATCGTGATGGAGTACGTCGACGGCTCCACACTCAGGGAGCTGCTGCACTCCGGGCGCAAGCTGCTGCCCGAGCGCACGCTGGAGATGACCATCGGCATCCTCCAGGCGCTCGAGTACTCGCACCGCAACGGCATCGTCCACCGTGACATCAAGCCGGCGAACGTCATGCTGACGCGCACCGGCCAGGTCAAGGTCATGGACTTCGGCATCGCGCGCGCCATGGGCGACGCCGGCATGACCATGACCCAGACCGCTGCCGTGATCGGCACCGCCCAGTACCTCTCCCCGGAGCAGGCCAAGGGCGAGCAGGTCGACGCCCGGTCCGACCTCTACTCCACCGGCTGCCTCCTCTACGAGCTGCTGACGGTCCGGCCGCCGTTCGTCGGGGACTCCCCGGTCGCGGTCGCCTACCAGCACGTACGGGAAGAGCCGCAGCCGCCCAGCGTCTTCGACCCCGAGATCACGCCCGAGATGGACGCCATCGTCCTCAAGGCGCTGGTCAAGGACCCCGACTACCGCTACCAGTCCGCCGACGAGATGCGCGCCGACATCGAGGCCTGCCTCGACGGCCAGCCGGTCGCGGCGACGGCGGCCATGGGCGCGGTCGGCTACGGCGGCGGGTACGGCCCCCAGCACGGACACGGGCACGGCGACGACCAGTCGACGACGGCGCTGCGCCACGCCGACCCGGCCGGCCAGACCTCGATGCTGCCGCCCATGAACCCGGACGACGGCGGTTACGGCGGCTACGACGAGCGTCCCGACCGCCGCCGCCAGAAGAAGTCGAACACCTCGACGATCCTGCTCGTCGTCGCGGGCATCCTGGTGCTCGTCGGCGCGATCCTCATCGGCAAGTCGGTCTTCGGCGGGGACGGCGGCGGAAGCGGCAAGATCGACGTCCCGAACCTCGTCGGGCAGACGTTCAAGGAAGCCCAGCAACTCGGGATCAACGCGAAGGTCAAGGTCGAACAGTCCGGGACCGACCGCTGCGACGAGCCGAAGGGCAACATCTGCAGCCAGACGCCGGCGGCCACCGAGGGCGCCAAGATGAACGAGGGCGAGACCATCCAGGTCATCGTCTCGGAGGGCGCGCCGCTGGTCGAGGTGCCGGACGTCACGGAGAAGTCCGAGGAGAACGCCACCAAGATCCTTGAGGACAAGGGCTTCAAGGTCGAGACCAAGTCGGTGGAGTCCGACCAGGAGGCCGGCACGGTCGTGAGCCAGGACCCCGAGGGCAACACCAAGGCGGAGAAGGGGGCCACGATCACCCTGGAGATCGCCAAGCAGCAGGGAATCACGGTTCCGCCCGTGGTGGACTCGCAGTTCGACGCCGCCAAGGCCCAGCTGGAGACCCTCGGCTTCACCGTCGCCCGGGCGGACGTCGACTCCGACAAGCCTGTGAACACGGTCGTCGACCAGGACCCGAAGCCCAACACCAAGCGGCCGAAGGGCAGCACGGTCACCCTGCAGGTCTCCAAGGGCCCGCAGACGGCCCAGATCCCGATGCCGGAGGCACGCCTCCGCTCGGTGGCCCAGGCCAGGGCGGAGCTTGAGGCGGCTGGATTCAAGAACATCCAGGTCCAGGGCTCGAACGACCCCAACGCCCAGGTGTTCAGTCAGAACCCGCAGCCAGGCACGCCGGTGGACCCGGCCACCACGCCCGTCGTCCTTGGCGCCGCCGGCGGGAACGGCCAGAACGGCGGAAATGACGGCGGCTTCACCGGAGGCTCCGATTAGCCGCTAGCCGCCCCCGAGGCAGACAAGAAGCCCCGACACCCTTCACGGGTGCCGGGGCTTCTTGTCTGCGGTTGGTCTCACGCCTCGTGCGTACACAACAGCGACCATCGATCGTGTCTTCATATGTCCCGACTCGTTTCAACCGGTGGGGTGGGGTGGAGCAATCAACCTCACCTCGACCACATGAACACCGGACGAGCCGAGAGGGCACAAACGTGATCAACGAAGCAGTACTGCTGGAGTCGAGGTCGCTGCGTGAGGGCATGGCCGAGCGTACGGAAGTGCTCAACAAGGTGAAGGCGCTGTCGCTGCTGCCGGACGGCAGGCACGTCACGACAGCCATGGTGGCGACATACTTCGACGTCACCGTTGAGGTGATCCGCCAGATCAAGTCGCGTCATCGGGAAGAACTGACATTCAACGGCATGCGCACACTGCAGGGCGCTGACCTGCAAGAATTTAAGCGTGACATCCTGTCACTCTATTCGGAGAGTTATCCACAGCCTCGCTCCAGCCTCACGCTCTACCCCCGTCGAGCCATCCTCAACATCGCCATGCTCCTGCGTGACAGCGAAGTCGCCCGTCAGGTGCGGACGTACCTCCTCGACATGGAGTACGTGGCCCGCACACGACCCACGGGAGAGGTGGAAGACGAGGCGCAGAACCTGGACGATCGCATCGACGGTCGGATCACCCACATCCTCGGCAAGACCGTCGTCCCCATGTTCAACGCCCTCATCGAGACCGCCGGCGAGCACGGCAAGGAGCTGATCTCTCTCCGGGAAGACGTCCAGAAGATCGAGCGGAGGCTCTGCGACCACCAGCGTCGGTTGCGGCACCTCGAACACGCCCAAGGCCCGCGCCCGTACACCGGAATCATGGCGTCGATCGACGCCATGAACTGGAGGGAGTTCGAGCACCACGTCGCCGTGCTGCTCCGCCGCGACGGTTGCACAGACGTCGTCGTTCACGGAGGGCCGGGTGACCGAGGAGTGGATGTCACCGCTCTGACGGCGGACGGTCGCAGGGTAGTCGTGCAGTGCAAGACCTTTGCGCCCTACCGTCCGGTGTGGAGCGGCGAGCTCCAGAAATTCCTCGGCGCCTCCTTCGTCCAGCACAAGGCGGACGTGGCTCTCTTCGTAGCGACGACCGCCTTCACACCCGATGCGCGCGCCATCGCCGAGACATACGGCATCACCGTCGTGGACCGCACCCAGCTCGAAAAGTGGAGCGCTGGGGTACCGCTGCCGATCCTGCAGTAGCAACTGCGACGGGTAGACGCAGAAAGGCCCGAAGCCGCAAGTCCAAGTTGCGGCTTCGAGCCTCGGCCATTCTAGGGCGACGACTGAGGTCCTTCGAGGACCTGAGTCCTTCCTGACTGAGCTCCTCGAAGGAGCTCAGTCAGCGCAGCTCCGCCGGAGGCGTGCGGTCATTGTCGACCTTCTCCGTGCGCTCCAGCTCGCCCCAGACGATGTACCGGTAGTCGGAGGTGTAGACGGGCGTGCAGGTCGTCAGGGTGATGTAGCGGCCCGGCTTGGACCTGCCCGAACCCTTCGGGACCGGCTGCAGCACCTCCACGTTGTACTTGGACGTCTCTTTGAGGTCCTTGAAGACCTTGTAGACGAACCAGGTGTCCTTCGTCTCGAAGACGATCGTGTCGCCCGTCTTGAGCTTGTGGATGTTGTGGAACTTGGCGCCGTGGCCGTCGCGGTGCGCGGCGAGCGTGAAGTTGCCCTGCTTCTCGCTCGGGAGGGCCGACTTGATGGGGTCCGTGTAGTAGCCCGCGACGCCGTCGTTGAGGGTCTTGGGGTCGGTGCCCTTCTTGACCAGCACCTCGCCGTTCTTCATGGCGGGTACGTGGAGGAAGCCGATGCCGTCCTTGGTATCCAGGGCGCCCGGGCCGCCCGCCCAGCGGTCGCGCACCAGGTCGCCGTCCTTGGCCGCCGCGCGGTCGGCGAGGACGTTCGTCCACCACAGCGAGTAGACGACGAAGAGCGCCAGTAGCACCCCCGCGGTGATCAGCAGCTCGCCGAAGACACTGATGACGCCGGCGATCCGGCTGCGCGCACGTGCCACTGCACCTGTCCCTGTCCCTGTTTACTTTCGTCTGAAGTCCGTTGAGATCCGTGCTCCGTCAGCCGACGAGCGCGTCAGGCTTGCCCTTGCTGCGCGGCCGTTCATCGACCATCTTGCCCCACACGATCATTCGATAGGTACTCGTGAATTCGGGGGTGCAAGTGGTCAGTGTGATGTACCGGCCGGGCTTGGTGAAGCCCGAGCCGGGCGGTACCGGGCCGATCACGCTGACGTTGGACGGCGAGGTCTGGGGGAGGATGCTCGCCATCTTGTACGTGTAGTACGCGTCCTGGGTCTCGACGACTATGGAGTCGCCGGGCGTGAGGCGGTTGATGTAGCGGAACGGTTCGCCATGGGTGTTGCGGTGGCCGGCGACCGCGAAGTTGCCCTGCTTGTCGGAGGGCATGGCGGTCTTGAGCCGTCCGTCGGCGTAATGGCCGACCATGCCGCGGTCGAGCACCTTGTGCTTGTCGATGCCCTCGGCGATGGGCACGACGACGTCGAGCTTGGGGATGTGCATGATGGCGAAGCCCTGGCCCGGCTCGAACGCGCCGGGGGCGCGGCCCTTCGCCCAGTCGTCCTGGATCTTGTCGGTGGCGGCGTTGGCCTGCTGTCCGGCAAGGATGTTCGTCCACCACAGCTGGTACGTGACGAAGAGCAGCATCAACACGCCGACGGTGATGAAGAGCTCACCGAAGACCCGGCTGGCGATGACGGCCGGGCTGTCCTTCTGGGCACGGGCGGCCCGGCGCGCCTCGACACGGGAGAGCGGGGCGCCGGCGCCGGTCTCGGCCGCCCTCGCGGGTGCCGGTGGCGGCTGCGCACCCCGGCGCCGCCTGCCTCGGGCCTTGGCGGCCCTGCGGCGCTCCGCGCGGCCTCCGGTGGGCTGCTCCTCGGACGCGGCCGGGTCGGCCTGGCGGGTGTCGGCGGTCCTGAGCGCGACGGTTTCGTCGTCGGGCACACGCACCGGCACCGGCTCCGGCTCGTGCGAAAACGGCGTCACGTACCCGGTCGTGGGCTGCGGCATGTACGCGGACGACGAGGGAGCCACGTATGCAGCCTCCGGTACGGGCTCAGGGACAGGCGTCGGCGCCGGCCCGGGCACGTACTGGGGCTGCGCCTGCTGCCCGTACCAGTCGCCCTGGTAGCCCTCGGGGTCGTCCACGGAGTACTGGCGGTAGCCAGACCACTCCTGCGGCTCCTGGGGCCCCTGGGACTGCGCAGGCACGCTCCCGGCCCCGAACCACGGCGATCCCCCCTCGCCGCTCACGCCAGAGCCTTGCCCACCACCGGCGCGAGCCCTGCCGAGCGGCCGACCGCGCCCGTGTCGCCGCACTGCTCCAGCCAGTTGGCGAGCATCAGGTGTCCGTGCTCGGTGAGCACCGACTCGGGGTGGAACTGCACGCCCTCGACAGCCAGTTCACGGTGGCGCAGCCCCATGATGATGCCGTCCTCCGTGCGCGCCGTGACCTCCAGCTCGTCCGGCACGGTCTCCGGCTCCGCGGCCAGCGAGTGGTAACGCGTCGCGGTGAACGACGAGGGCAGCCCGGCGAAGACGCCCTTGCCCTCGTGCAGCACGAGCGAGGTCTTGCCGTGCAGCAGCTCGGGGGCGCGGTCGACGACTCCGCCGTACGCCACCGCCATCGACTGCATGCCGAGGCAGACGCCGAAGACGGGCACGCCGGTCGCGGCGCAGTGACGGACCATCTCGATGCACACCCCGGCCTGTTCGGGCGCACCGGGTCCCGGCGAGAGCAGCACACCGTCGAAGCCGTCCTGCGCGTGCGAGGTGGACACCTCGTCGTTGCGCACGACTTCGCACTCCGCGCCCAGCTGGTACAGGTACTGGACGAGGTTGAAGACGAAGCTGTCGTAGTTGTCGACGACGAGAATCCGCGCGCTCACTGGCCGTCCACCGTCACATCGTTGAACGGAAGCAGAGGCTCCGCCCAGGGGAACACGTACTGGAACAGCGCATAGACGACCGCGAGGATCAGCACGAGCGAGATGAGCGCCCGCACCCATGCGTTGCCCGGCAGGTGACGCCAGATCCAGCCGTACATGCTGTCCCTTTCCGTTCGGTACGGAACCAGACTAAAGGTCGCCGGGGGCCCGTGGGTCAGCTGTGGAAAGCTTCCGGCTTGCCGTCCGTCACAGGCTGGGTGGCATCGAGGTGCGCCCAGACGATGAGCCGGTGACTGCTGCCCCACTCGGGATCGCACGTGGTCAGCGTCAGATACCGGCCGGGCCCGTCGAAGCCGGACCGGCCGGGCACGGGGTCGATGACGGCGACATCGCCCGGGACGGTCCGGTAGGGCTTCTGCTTGATGCGGTACGTGAACCAGGTCGTCCCGTCGTTGAGGATCACCGCATCGCCGGGGCGGAGCTTCGGGAAGTCCTTGAACGGGTCGCCGTACGTGCGCCGGTGTCCCGCCACCGAGAAGTTCCCTGTCGCACCGAGCCGGGCGGTGGCGGCGTAGTGGCCGAGGCCCTTCTTCAGCGTCCCGGCCGCCGTGCCCTCCAGCACCGGCCAGTCCCAGCCCGCGCCGAAGCGGGGTACGTACATGACGGCGAAGGGCTTTCCGTCCACATACGCCTTCGGGGCCGGCGGCGCGGGCGCCGCTGACTCCGGTGCCGCCGTCGACGGCTCGACGGCGAGCTGTACCCACTCCTCCCGCAGCTTGACGATCTCGCCGTCCGCCGCGCCCGCCGCCTTCACTCCGGTCCAGAACAGCACGTACACCACGAAAAGCACGATCACGGTGCCCGCGGTGATGCTGATCTCGCTGAAAGTCCTGACGATCAGTCGCACCTGTCGCATCGACACCGGCGACCCCTCCCGGGAGCTAGCTCACAGGCTTCGCGTAGTGGAGATCCACTGTGCCCGAGTAGCCGGGGAGAGTCACCGCCTCGTGCTCGTCGACTTTCCAGCCGAGCCCGTAGGCCTCCACGTACAGCTGGTAGTTCTGGATCGCGGGCGATGCGGTCAGGGCGCGCTTGAGCTTGCCGGGGTCACCGACGGCGGTGACCTTGTACGGCGGGGAGTAGACGCGTCCCTGGAGGATCAGGGTGTTGCCCACACAGCGGACGGCACTGGTGGAGATCAGCCGCTGGTCCATGACCTGGATGCCCTTGGCGCCGCCCTGCCAGAGCGCGTTCACCACGGCCTGGAGGTCCTGCTGGTGGATCACGAGGTCGTTGGCCTGCGGCTCCGGATAGCCGGGGGCTGCCTGGGCGTTGGGCGGAGCATCATTGAGGGTGACGGAGACGGCCTGACCGCTGAGCTTCTGGGTCCCGGCGGCCGCCTCCAGGGCCTGGAGCTTCTCGTCCTCGGCCTGGGTGGAACCGTCGTCGCGGCGCGCGAGAGCGTCGACGTCCTTGCGGACCGCGGCCGTGGACTCGTCCAGCTCGGCGTTCCTGTCGCTGCGCTGCTGGATCAGGTCGGAGAGCTTCAGCAGCGAGTCGTCGGTGCGGAGGTTGGTGCCCTTGGCCGTGTTGAAGCTGGTGACGAAAATCAGCCCGGCGAGCGCGAAAACGGCAGCAGTCAGCAGCCGGACGGGCCGCCATGCGAAGCGGCGGTCCGGCCCGTGGGGGGAGTCGGCGGAATTGCTCAACGTACCCTTACTCCTACGGTGGCCGCGGAAGCACTACGCTAACGGACGCCCGGGGGAGGGCGTGATCCCCCTCGTTCCCACCCCGGCGCCAGCCACAGTTCCCCTGCGCGGTCACGCAGCGCATCGACAGGAGAGTCCCTCGTGCCGAAGTCACGTATCCGCAAGAAGGCCGACTTCACGCCGCCCCCCGCCACGAAGCAGGCGACCAGCATCAAGCTGTCGAGCAGCAGCTGGGTCGCGCCGGTGATGCTGGCACTGTTCCTCATCGGACTGGCCTGGATCGTCGTCTTCTACGTCACCGACGGCCGGCTGCCGATCCAGTCCTTCGGCAACTGGAACATCGTCGTCGGCTTCGGCTTCATCGCGGGCGGCTTCGCCGTATCCACACAGTGGAAGTAACCGCCTGACGGCGGTTGTCAAGCTCTGCCCCGAGGTTATCCACAGCGTTGTCCACAGCGGTGGGAAAAGGTCTGACGATCTGTGGATAACTCAGAGACTGTTGACGCCGGTGTGACTACAGCGGCCGTTCCAGCGACAACCGCCACCACTGCCCGCCCCTTGTCCCTCCTGGGGAAACCCAGCTCAGGGACAAGGGGCACAGTTGTTCTCCACGGGATGCACAAGATCCACCACACGCTGTGGACAACTCTGGGGAAAGCTCGTGCTCACGTGAGCGACTGGGTCCTCAGGACGACGGTCACGATGATCGCCAGCAGGACGAGTGCACAGGTACCGACCTGAACGAGGGTCCGTCGCTCACGCGGAGCGTGCACCATGCCGAAGGCGACGACGGTGCCCGCGATCAGGCCGCCGACATGGGCCTGCCAGGAGATGCCGAACCACGGGACGAACGTGAAGATCAGGTTGACCACGAGCAGCCCGATGACGGGCCGGATGTCGTAGTTCAGCCTGCGCATGAGCACGGCCATGGCACCGAACAGACCGAAGATCGCGCCGGAGGCACCCACGGACGGCTGGTTGGGGGCGGCCAGCCAGTAGGCCAGCGCACTGCCGGCAAGTCCGGAGATCAGGTAGAGCGCGATGTAGCGGACTCTGCCGAGAGCGGCTTCGAGCGGTCCACCGACCCACCACAAACTGAGCATGTTGAAGGCGATGTGCATCACACTGCCGTGCAGGAACATCGCGGTGAGCAGCCGATACGACTGCCCCTCGGCAACGCCCTGAACATCCCCGAGGCTGGGGACGAAGGCCCTCCCGAGCAGCTCGTACGCTTCGGTGAACTGGTCACCGACCGCCATCTGCACGAGGAACGCGGCGAGATTGATCCCGATCAAGATCTTGGTGAGCAGCTGCGGGTCCCCGGAGGCGACCGCACCCCCCGTGATCGTGCGGGGCCGGCTCGCGGACGGAGCGTGCCCCGTGCCGGAGCCCGTGCGCACGCACTCCTGGCACTGGAAACCGACCGAGGCGCTGACCATGCACTCCGGGCAGATCGGCCGCTCGCAGCGGGTGCAGCTGATGCCCGTCTCGCGGCCCGGGTGGCGGTAGCAGCTCGGCAGCCCGGGGGCCGCATGGGGCTGGTCCGAGCTTCCTGGCGCCTGATCCATGAGGTCCCCTCGTCTCCTGACAGTGCTTCGCCCCGCTCGTCTTACGGACAAGCGGGGCGGAAGGTTCCCGTACGGGAATCGCCTCGCGCGGGGTCAGCCCTCGCGGGTCTCGATCACGACGGACTCGATCACGACGTCGTCGATCGGGCGGTCGGTGCGCGGGTTGGTGCGGGTGGTCGCGATGGCGTCCACGACCTTCTTGCTGGCTTCGTCGGCGACCTCACCGAAGATGGTGTGCTTACGCGTCAGCCAGGCGGTCGGCGCCACGGTGATGAAGAACTGCGAGCCGTTGGTGCCCGGGCCGGCGTTGGCCATGGCCAGCAGGTACGGCCTGTCGAAGGCCAGGTCCGGGTGGAACTCGTCCGCGAACTCGTAGCCCGGGCCGCCCGTGCCGTTTCCCAGCGGGTCGCCGCCCTGGATCATGAAGCCGCTGATCACCCGGTGGAAGACCGTGTCGTCGTACAGCTTGTCCGTCGACTTCTTGCCGGTCGCCGGGTGCGTCCACTCACGCTGACCGGTGGCGAGCTCGGTGAAGTTCTTGACCGTCTTCGGCGCGTGGTTGGGCAGGAGCCGGACCTTGATGTCGCCTTGGCTGGTCTTCAGAGTGGCGTAAAGCTGCTCGGCCACGATGTGCCTTCCTTAGGTCTTCTCTGACGTCCTCCGATCCTTGCACGGAAGTGCCGTCGTCACAGAAACCGTGACCCGGATGCCCGTACCGCATGCCGACCCCGCGCCTAACGGGCATGATTTCGAAAAGGGTGGAAAGGCGAACTGTGCCTTGCCTGGGAAGACAACCTCCCAGACCCCCGCGAACGCCACCGAGGAGGAGGATCCCGTGACCCGCATGGACAGCGTGCGCGCCGCGACCGGTACGGCGAAGGAAAGCGTGCTGCACGCCGCGGAAGTGGTGGCGCCCTACGCCGACACGGCCAAGGACCAGGCCGCTCAGTACGCACAGGAGGCTCGTGACTACCTCGCGCCGAAGGTGTCCCACGCCGCGCACGAGGCCCGTCGTCAGGCTCGTGTCCAGTACCGCGTGCGTGTGGCCCCGCATGTGCCGCCGAAGGTCGACGACGCGGCTCACCGGGCCGCCGTCATGACCCGGAAAGCCGCACGTCAGGCGGCGGACTACACGAAGCCGCGGATCGAGAGCGCCGTCGCGGTCGCTCAGCCCGTGGGGCAGGAGGCCGCAGCCCGATCCGCTGCTGCCCTGGCCGCGCTGCGCGGTCAGGTGTCGGCGAAGGAGATCCGGAAGCTTGCCAGGAAGCACGAGCGGCGGGCCAAGGCCGGCCGGGTCGCCAAGGGTGTGGGCATCCTCAGTGTGGTGGCCATCGGGCTCTTCGCCGCCTGGAAGTGGTGGGACAAGCAGGCCAACCCGGACTGGCTCGTCGAGCCGCCGGCTCCCACCGAGGTCTCCGATCCGGGCACTCCGCTTGCGTCGGTGGACCGGAGTGGCCAGACGGTGCTGGACCCGGAGGTTCAGGCGAAGCAGGCGGAGTCCGAAGCCGAGGCGAACCCCGAGGACCGTCGCTGACCAGGGGTCGCATGCAGTCGGCTGACGCCGGACGCCGTATCCGTACCTGGGTGGCCGAGGTGGGCTGACCGGGCGGAACAGCCGATCCGGCTGTGGCGGCCGAGGCGGACGCAGCGACCCGAGCGGGTGCGGCGGCGGAGGCCGGCGCAGCGATCCGAACGGGTGTGGCGGCCGAGGCGGACGCAGTCACCGAAGCGGGCGCAGTGACCCGAGCGGGCGGGACGGACGAGGCGGGCGTGACGACCCAGGCACGGGGCGTCGGGAGCGACGAGGTCTTCCCGGCGCCTCATGCCGCCGCCGCGACGAGCCGCGGGTCCGCGACGAGCCGGGGGTCGGCGACGAGCCGGGGGTCGGCGGCCGACGAGGATCCCTGCACGTCGTCCTCGGAGTCGTGCGCGGGCAGGTGGCGTACCGCGGGGGAGGCGCCGTGGGCCTCTGCTCGGATGCGCTGCTTGATGGTCGGCGGCAGGGAGCGGTCACGCGGTTGCCTGGGCCTGACCACTCTCACCCGCTCTCCGCGTCCCGCAGCCGTGGTGCGCGGCTGGTCCTGAGCCGTGGGCTCCTCCGGCTGCTGGTTGGCCGGCTGCGGAGCGGCCGAGGCGGAAGGAGCGAACCCCAGCGGGGCGAGCAGTGCGATGAGCAGGGAGATGAAGGCGGTCCACAACTTCTTGACCTTGACGGCGGCGGCCATGACCCCTCGCTTTCGGGTAGGGCGTTTTACATACCTTCCTCATGATGTGGACGCATCTCGGGAATCGTGGGATCTACGCCACGGGTCGACAGATCTTCGGATGAACACCACCCGTACGGCCCTGGGCCTCCGGACCCGGCCCGCCGCCGAAATGCCCGCCCAAGCCGTGGGCAGCGGCTCTGCCAGGGCCTCTGCCGGGGCCGCGAAGGCCTTCTGCCGCACCAGGACGAGAGCGACCAGTACCGCCGCGAGACCGGACGCGCAACTCAGGGCGAAGGCCGCCTGGTAGCCCGAATCCTCGGCGAGCCGACCCGCCATTGGCGGCAGCGATGCCCTGGCCGGCGATGAGCCCGCTGCCGAGTAGGGCCATCGCCTCTCCCATCCGCGCCGGCGGCGCGACCCGCTCGGCGAGGCCGAACACGGCAATGAGGTGCGGGGCGACGGCGAGCCCGATGCCCGCGAGGGCCGCAGGGCCGAGGTAGTTGTCGACGATGAGCAGGGGGACCAGCAGGACGGCCTGCTGCACGATCGCCGACCGGAGGCGGACCGTCAGATCCAGCGCTCCGGGGCGCAGCGTGGTTGCCACACCGGCGAGCGCGCTCGTGACCTCCATGGCGCCCCATACGAACCCGGCCATCCCGGAGTCGCCCAGCTGCTTGGCCGGCGAGCTGATGCCCGCGTTCGCGCTGCCCCAGATCATTCCCTGGAGCAGGGCCATGCCGACGAGCACGCTCAGCGTCGAACGCCAGCGCCCGCCCTGTCAGCTCCCCGCTGTCGGTGAGGGCGATCCACCGGGTCCGGGACAGCGGCCCGATCTGCGGCACCGTCAGGCCGACGGCGGCGGCGAGGGCCCCCACGACGACGGTCGGCACATCGGTGAGCACCGCGGCCACGAGAGCGGCGGCCGCGGCCGCGTTCGCGACGGATGGTCCCAGGATCACCGGCCGGTGCCCCGCCGGTCGGCGAGCCTCCCCAGTGGGGTCCGCCCACCGCCTGCCCGGTCCACAGCATTCCGGCGGCGATCCGCGGGCTCGATGCCGTCCAGCTCCGTCAGCATCAGCAACGTGCCGATGGGGCAAATCTCGGCCGGCAACCGCGCCAGGAACGAAATCACCGGCAGCCGGACACCCGCCACGGAGAAGAGGGCGCGGAATCCTGCGAGCGCGGACACAGAGGCTCCCAGCTGCACCGCACGACGGTGGAGATCGAACGCGTCGAGCCAGGACTGCAGTCACGGCCGCCGCCCCACGCGCCCGCCTGCGCAGCGGCATCCCAAGCGCTGGACAAGCTGGGACGATCCTTCGACGCGGAGCCTCTGTGAGCATCCCGGTTCTGTCGTGTACGCCGAAATCAGCGAGGCCCCACCACGGCGCCACCGGGGTCCGTGTCGGCCTCCCGGACGCAAAACACCCCCTCAAACCGCGTTTCCGCAGGTCAGAGGGGGTGCAAGGGTGGAGCCTAGGGGAGTCGAACCCCTGACATCTGCCATGCAAAGACAGCGCTCTACCAACTGAGCTAAGGCCCCGGAACGCAGACCAGAGTACCGGGTTACCCCGGGGATCCTGCAAAAGGATTGGGACTCCCGGTATTCGACCACTCTCCGTAGGATGCTCGACGGGTTCGCAGCAGCGAAGCCGACGCATGGGGAAGCGATGGGGAGACGCACATGGATGCAGCACAGCAGGACGCCACCGCCAGAGCCAGAGAGCTCCAGCGCAGCTGGTACGGAGAGCCACTGGGGGCGCTCTTCCGTCGGCTGATCGACGATCTGGGGCTGAACCAGGCCCGGCTCGCGGCGGTGCTCGGGCTGTCGGCTCCGATGCTCTCCCAGCTGATGAGCGGCCAGCGGGCCAAGATCGGCAACCCCGCCGTCGTCCAGCGTGTCCAGGCTCTGCAGGAGCTGGCCGGGCAGGTCGCCGACGGGAGCATCAGCGCTGCCGAGGCCACGGACCGGATGGACGAGATCAAGAAGTCGCAGGGGGGATCCGTGCTCACCGGCACCGGCCAGACCACGACCAGCTCCGGCGCGCCGACGGTGCGCCGGGTGGTCCGCGAGATCCAGTCCCTGCTGCGGTCGGTGGCCGCGGCCGGCGACATCATCGATGCGGCGGACACGCTCGCCCGGACGCACCCGGAACTGGCAGAGTTCCTCCGGGTGTACGGCGCCGGGCGGACCGCGGAGGCGGTCGCCCACTACGAGTCGCACCAGAGCTGAACGAGGCAGCAGGACGCCGGACGAAGCCGGACGAGGCACGACGCCGGAACAGGGAACTGGGAGCGGGCGCAGCGCAATGGGTGAGGTCTTCGCGGGTCGGTACGAGCTGATCGACCCCATCGGTCGCGGTGGAGTCGGCGCGGTCTGGCGTGCCTGGGACCATCGGCGGCGGCGTTATGTGGCCGCCAAGGTCCTGCAGCAGAGCGATGCGCACACGCTGCTGCGCTTCGTCCGCGAGCAGGCTCTGCGCATCGACCATCCCCATGTCCTCGCCCCGGCCAGCTGGGCCGCGGACGACGACAAGGTCCTGTTCACCATGGACCTGGTGAGCGGTGGGTCACTGGCGCACGTCATCGGCGACTACGGCCCGCTGCCGCCGCGCTTCGTCTGCACCCTGCTCGACCAGCTGCTGTCCGGACTCGCCGCGGTGCACGCCGAGGGGGTCGTGCACCGCGACATCAAGCCGGCCAACATCCTGCTGGAGGCCACCGGGACCGGGCGGCCGCATCTGCGGCTGTCCGACTTCGGTATCTCGATGCGCAAGGGCGAGCCGCGTCTGACCGAGACGAACTATGTGGTGGGGACGCCCGGTTACTTCGCGCCCGAGCAGATGATGGGCGCTGAGCCGGACTTCCCGGCCGATCTCTTCGCGGTGGGGCTCGTCGCGCTCTATCTGCTCCAGGGTCAGAAGCCCGACTCCCGTGCCTTGGTCGAGCACTTCGCCGCGCACGGGACCCCGGGGGCCCCGCAGGGCATCCCCGAACCGCTGTGGCAGGTCCTCGCGGGCCTGCTGCAGCCCGATCCGCAGGCCCGGTTCCGTACCGCCACGGGCGCGCGCAAGGCGCTGACCTCCGCCGTCGAGCTCCTCCCGGAGCCCGGCATCGACGACGAGCCGGTCGAGGTCTTCGACCAACTCGGGCCGCTGCCGACCGGCTTCGGGCCCGACGGCCCGGTGGCGTCCGCTCCCGCCGCCCAGGCCGCGCCCGCCCAGCCGGCGCAGGCCGCGCAGGCCCAACCCGGCCCGTACACCCACCAGACCGGATACAGCAACGGGCCCCACACGGGACAGAACACGGGTCTTCAGCAGCCAGGACCTCGGACCGGACAGCAGTACGGACAGCAGACGGGCCACGGTCAGCCGACGGTGGCGCCTTCCATGCCGTCCCCCTCCGAGACCGGCTCCTTCCATCTCGCCCCGCCGCCGGACCAGCCCCCGGCGCAGCCCCCCGTCCCCGCGCATGCGGCCTCCCCCCATCACGCCGCCGCACCGGACTTCTCCCAGGCCCAGACGGCGGCGGTGCCGTACGAACAAGCTCCTACTCGTCAATACACCGCCCACGGCCAGCAGGTTCCCGTCCAGGCACCCCCCGTCTCCCATGCGCCCGCCCCCGCCGCTCCCCAGAAGCGGCCGGGACCGCCCCCGAAGGTGGCGATCCCGGTGCTGCTTGTGGCCCTGGTCTGCTTCGCGGTCGGCATCTGGGCGCTCACCCAGGCCTGACCGCCCCCATCACCAGGCGGCCGGCGGTCCGTATTGCGACTGCGACTGCGGCCGCGACTGCGGCTGAATCGGCGCCTGGGCCTGGCCCTGGGCCGAGGCCGGGAGCACGTGCGGCTGCCCGGCCACGCGCCTCCGCGCGACCAGCATCCAGGCCCCCAGCCCGAGCACCAGCACGGTCCCCGCGCCGATGCCGGCGGCGCCGACCAGCTTCATCGTGCTGCTCTTCTCCGCCTTCTCGCCCTCCGAGACGCCGAAGTCGCCGAGCGGCCCCACGTACGCGGGCGCGGCCTTCGCCGAGCCCTCGACATTGAGCCGCAGGGTCACACCGAAGGGTTCCTCGCCGTACTTCTCGCCGAGCTCGGGGTTCAGGCTGACCGCGAGGTAGTACGAGCCGGCGAACCGCATGCCGTTGACCTTGGCGCTGCTGTCGTAGCGGTTCTCGTACGCCACCTCCGGCAGCGGGTTCAGCGCCGCCTCCTTCTGCTTGCCGTCGTAGGCCGTGCTGCCGTCGGTGACGAAGCCGCGCACGGGGTTGTACAGCTGCATGTTCAGCGCGTTGCCGACGTAGTCGTTGCCCGACCCGCTCCCGATGGCCGCGGTGGCGAAGATCTGCTGCCCCCAGTCGACCGGCACCCGGTAGAAGTACGTGCGGCCGGCCTTCATCCGGCTGTTCCACTCGCCCTCGGAGATCTCGGCGGCGTCGTTGAAGCTCGTGCCTCCGGCCCTCTCCTTCGATCCGCCACCGGGCAGGGCGGGCGAGGCGGATGGCCACTCGCTGGGCGCCTCGGTCGGCCCGCCGTCCTTGAGCGCGGGCTCGGTCACATGGCGGATCTCCAGCTCCCAGTCCTCGGGGGTGGAGGTCGCCGAGCCTGTGCGCTCGACCAGCACGTTGTACGCGCCGGCCTTCTGGCAGCTCGACCCGTCCCTCTCGACGGTGCGGTACGCGTAGGCGGCGAAGGGCCTGGCGAACGCGGCCGATCCGGCCAGGGCGTGGTTGCTGCTGCAGTTGCTCCCCTGGCTGTTCTGCAGGCTCACCTTGATGCCGTCGCCGTAGGCGAACTTCGTCCCCAGCTTGGGGACGGCGACGACCGACACGTACGCGTTCTTCTCGGCGTCCAGGTCCACGCGGTAGTTGAGCTTCCCGCCGGGGCCGATCGAGGAGTGGTACGTCGTACCGTCCTTCAGCGCCTTGGCGTTCGCCGTGCTCTCCGCGCCCTCGATCGTCTGCGCGTCGGTGTCGAAGGCGTACGGATTGGGCTCGCCGGCCGCCCACGCCGTCCCGCCCGGCAGCGCGGCAACCGCGCACATCGCCGCCACTCCGGCCAGCGTCACCCGGCCCCTGCTGCGCTGCCTCATCACACGCTTCCCCTTGTCGTGTCCGTGCCTGTCGCCGTGCCCGCCGCCGTGGCCGCCGACGCGGTCGTGGCAGCCCTGCGCCGCATCGCCCGTACGCGTACGAAGAGGAGCCCCGCGATCAGCACGACCGCGCCGCCCGCCGCCGCGGCGGTCGCAGTGCCGGTCCATCCTGCCCCGCCAGTCCCACCGCTGTCTGCGCGCGTGGCCGAATCGCCCCCGTTGTCCGCCTCGCCGTCCGACTTCTTCGCCGGCACGGGGGCGTCGTGCTGCGGCCCGGCCTTCTCCTCGCCGAGCACAGCCACCCGCAGCACCAGACCGATCTGCGGGTTCGCCGCGATCTCGGCGGCCCGGGCGCCTAGCGTGACGGCGATGTAGAAGTCGCCCTTGGCGTGCACGGGGATGACATTGGGGTGGTTCTCGTGGCGGTTGGTCCAGGAGACCGGGACCGTGCCCATCTTCAGCGCGGCAGGGCGCCCGTTGTAGACCGTCTGGGGGACGAACTCGGCGGTGCCGCCGCCCACGGGCGCCCGCGCCGGCGTGTAGACCTCGGTGGCTCCGTACGACAGGGTCGAGGAGTGTCCCCGCTCCAGCGCGGCTCGTTGGCGAACTCGACGTCGTAGCGCAGCTGCTGTCCCCAGCCGACCGGCACCTTGTACCAGAGGGTCTGCGCGGGCAGCACCCGGTCGCGCCACACGCCCTGGCCGAGCTCCTCGGCGTCGTTGAAACCGGTGCCGCCGACCACGTCCTTCGGGTCGCCGAGAGGCAGGGCCGCCTCCTTGTCGCCCTTTCCGTACTCGGGCTGGGACTCGGCTGGCGTGACGCCCTGCGGGAGCGCCTTCTCGACGCCGTACGTCAGCTCCAGCGGCCAGCGCGCGGCGTCCGAGCCCTTCTTGCTCTCGCGCTCGACGACGAGCGAGTAGCGCCCTGCCTTGTCACACGTCCCGAAGTCCTTCTCGCTCGGGACGCGCGCGACCGCCGAGGTCAGCGTCGTCGCGCCCTCCTTCTGGAAGAAGTGCTCCGTGCTGGACTCGCAGGAACCGCCGGACGTGTCGGTGCCGTACGCGATCCTGGTGCGCAGTGCGTCGAAGGTGTCCACCGCCGCTCCCGGCTGCGGCACCGCCGTCGCGGAGAAGTTCACCCTGGAGACGCCGTCGAGGTCGACGGCGTAGTGCCGTTTCTCTCCCGGCCCGATGGTGTCCAGGTACTGCCCCGGCGCGAGCGCGGGCGCACCGCTGCGCTTCGGCGTGCCCCGGCCCGCTCGCCCCGGAAGCGGTAGCCGTCCGCCGACAACTGGGCGGAGCGCTGCAGCCGGCGCGCCGGCGCCTCGGCGTCGGGCGCGTCGTAGTAACGCCCGTTGCCGGCCTCGGCGATGCACTCCAGCTGCTTGCGGGCCGCTCCGCGGACCTGGAAGCCGACGGTGTCGATGCGCAGCCCGATGCCGTCCTTCGCGAGCTGCTCGGCGACCTCACAGGGCTGCGGCGTACCGCAGTTGTCCTCGCCGTCGGAGATCAGCAGGATCGTGCGCGTGCCGATCGCCCCGTCGGCGGGCTTCGGAAGGTCCTGGGCGGCTTTCTGGAGCGACAGCCCGGTCGGAGTGTCCCCCTTGGGCTCCAGGGACGCCACGGCCTGCTTCACGGCCGTCCTGTCGAGCGCCCGTACGGGACGGACCAGACGGGTGTCGGTGCAGCCCCTGGGCCGGTCCGCGCCGTAGACCCGCAGGCCGGTGGGATATCCGTCAGGGAGTGCGTCCACGACGGTGCCGACGGCCTGCCGTGCGGCGTCGATACGCGTGCGTCCCGTGCCGTCGTCGTCGGCCATCGAGCCGGAGGAGTCGAGAACCATGACGAGGCTGCTCGTCCCCTCCACGCGCGGCGCAGCCGCCGTGCCGCCGGCCGCCGCACTCCCGGCTGCCGTACCCGAAGCCACTGCCGTGCCGGCCGCCGCCATGGCCGGCAGCGGTCCTGCTGCCAGAGTGAGCGCCGCTCCGCCGATGATGAGCGCCGCCCCCGCGCGGCGCCGCAGCCGTGCTGTCACCCGTTGCCCCCTCGTCCACGTCCGCGACTTTGCCCTTGCAAGCTATTGGTTTGCGTAAGCGAACTCAGGGCTTCGGTGTCACGGTCCGGCAACAGGCAGCAACCATCCGAGCGGCCCTGGCGAGCAGCACAGAGCCCCGGCCGCTCAGCGGCCGGGGCTCTGTCACTCAGACGTGTTTGCGTCTCACACACCCGAACCTGCGGGCACGGAGTCGGTCGCCTCCGTCCACAGATCCTGCTCGGCGCGATCCGCCTGGATCTGGCGGTACACGAGGAGCCCGCCGATGGCGGCCAGTGCGACCAGGAGAAGCTTCTTCACCGCGCGACCTCGTCTTTCCTTGACGTATGAGGACTTCTGGCGCCCGACTATACACACCGATCGATACCGTTCGGTGACCTGAGCCCGGGCCGACTCGCGCCCCGGGGGCGGCCAACTCCCGCCCCCGACATACGACATCGGCCCGGACGGAGAGTCTCCGTCCGGGCCGATCGTCACTGTGGGGCTAACAGGATTTGAACCTGTGGCCTCATCCTTATCAGGGATGCGCTCTAACCAACTGAGCTATAGCCCCGCCGCGCTGCGCGCTGACTCCTGAAGGTTAGCGCACGTGGGGGGCAGTCCCAAAATCGGTTCCTACCCCCCGGGCCCCTCGTCTACTCGTCCTCGGCGAGCGTCAGCTCGACACCGCCCACGAACCCGGCGGAGATGTTGTAGATGAAGGCGCCCAGCGTCGCCAGCGCCGTGGCGAGCACCACATCGATGACCGCGATCACCGAGGTGAAGACCAGCACGCGCGGCAGCGACAGGAACGACTGCAGATCGAAGCCGTTGCTCTCGTTCGACCCGGTGGCCTCGCTGATCGTGCCGCCGACCGTCGAGAAGACGCCCATGGCGTCCATGACCATCCACAGCACGGCGGACGCGACGATCGTGCAGATGCCCAGCGCGATGGAGAGCAGGAAGCTCACCTTCATCACCGACCACGGGTCGGCCTTGGCCACCCGCAGCCGCGCCTTGCGCGTCCGCGGCTGAGTGGTCGCTCCGGTACGCGGCCGGCGGACGGCGGCGGCCGCCTGCCCTCCGGCCTGACCGGGCTGCCCCGGGTGACCGGCGTGCTGCTGGCCGCCCTGCGTACCCGTACCGCCCTGGGGCGAGGGGTACGCCTGGGGCGGGTGGTACGGCTGCGTTCCCTGCTGCACCGGCTGCTCCCCGCCGTAGGTCTCGTACGGGGGCTGCGGCCCCCGGGTGTCCGTCACCGTAACCCCCTGGGAGTCCGTGGCGGAGCCAGGGGTGCCGTTCGGTCCAGCAGCTCCGCCGGCCGATCCGGCACCCGTGGCTCCACTCACGCTCTACTCCTCGTGCTCCCCGGCCGAGGGCTCCGTGCCCTCGCCGGCCCGACCGGTCTCGGCGGACTCGACGGCCTCGACTGTTTCGACGGCGTCGACCGCTGCACCGTCCTCGGCGCCCGCCTCCCCGTCGACCTCTTCGGCCTCGCGGCCGGCCTCGGCGTTGCGGGCGATACCGACCACGGCATCACGCTTGCCCAAGTTGATCAGTTGGACGCCCATGGTGTCACGGCCCGTCTCCCTGACTTCGTTGACTCGCGTACGAATTACACCACCGGACAGCGTGATGGCGAGGATCTCGTCGGTCTCCTCGACCACCAGCGCGCCCACGAGCGAACCGCGGTCCTCCACGATCTTGGCGGCCTTGATTCCGAGGCCACCGCGGCCCTGGACGCGGTACTCGTCGACAGCGGTCCGCTTCGCGTACCCACCGTCGGTGGCAGTGAACACGAAAGTACCGGGCCTGACGACATTCATCGAGAGCAGTTCGTCGCCCTCGCGGAAACTCATGCCCTTGACGCCGGACGTCGCACGGCCCATGGGCCGCAGGGCTTCGTCCGTGGCGGTGAACCGGATCGACTGCGCCTTCTTGCTGATGAGCAGCAGATCGTCCTCCGCCGACACCAGCTCGGCGCCGATCAGCTCGTCGTCGCTGCCGTCCCCCGTCTCCCGGAGATTGATCGCGATGACACCGCCCGAGCGCGGGGAGTCGTAGTCCTTCAGCGGGGTCTTCTTGACCAGTCCGGCCTTGGTGGCCAGGACCAGATAGGGCACGGCCTCGTAGTCGCGGATCGCGAGGATCTCGGCGATCTGCTCGTCCGGCTGGAAGGCCAGCAGGTTGGCGACGTGCTGGCCGCGGGCGTCCCGTCCGGCGTCGGGGAGCTCGTACGCCTTGGCCCGGTAGACCCGGCCCTTGTTGGTGAAGAACAGCAGCCAGTGGTGCGTGGTCGAGACGAAGAAGTGGTCGACGATGTCGTCTTCCCGCAGCTTCGTGCCGCGCACGCCCTTGCCGCCGCGCTTCTGCGACCGGTAGTCGTCCGTCTTCGTACGCTTCACATAGCCGCCGCGCGTGATGGTGACGACGATGTCCTCCTCGGCGATCAGGTCCTCGATGGACATGTCACCGTCGAAGGGGACCAGCTTGGAGCGCCGGTCGTCGCCGAACTTCTCGACGATGACGGCCAGCTCCTCGCTGACGATGACGCGCTGCTTCTCGGGCGAGGCGAGGATCGCGTTGTACTCGTTGATCTTCGCCTGCAGCTCGTCGTGCTCCTGCACGATCTTCTGGCGCTCCAGGGCGGCCAGCCGGCGCAGCTGCATCTCCAGGATCGCGTTCGCCTGGATCTCGTCGATCTGCAGCAGGCCCATCAGGCCCTCACGCGCGACCTCGACCGTGTCACTGCGCCGGATCAGCGCGATGACCTCGTCGATCGCGTCGAGCGCCTTGAGCAGACCGCGCAGGATGTGGGCGCGCTCCTCGGCCTTGCGCAGCCGGAACTTCGTCCGCCGGACGATGACCTCGATCTGGTGCGTCACCCAGTGGCGGATGAACGCGTCGAGGGACAGCGTGCGCGGCACACCGTCGACCAGCGCCAGCATGTTGGCGCCGAAGTTCGTCTGCAGGTCGGTGTGCTTGTAGAGGTTGTTCAGGACCACCTTGGCGACGGCGTCGCGCTTGAGCACGATGACCAGACGCTGGCCGGTCCGGGAGGAGGTCTCGTCGCGGACGTCGGCGATGCCGCCGACCTTGCCGTCCTTCACCAGGTCGGCGATCTTCTGCGCGAGATTGTCCGGGTTGACCTGGTACGGAAGCTCCGTGACCACCAGGCACTGGCGGTTCTGGATCTCCTCCACCTCGACGACCGCGCGCATGGTGATGGAGCCGCGGCCGGTCCGGTACGCCTCCTCGATGCCCTTGCGGCCCACGACCAGCGCGCCGGTCGGGAAGTCCGGGCCCTTGATCCGCTCGATCAGCGCGTCGAGGAGCTCCTCGTGGGTGGCCTCCGGGTGCTCCAGCGCCCACTGGGCACCGGCCGCGACCTCGCGCAGATTGTGCGGCGGGATGTTGGTGGCCATGCCGACCGCGATGCCCGCCGAGCCGTTGACCAGCAGGTTCGGGAAGCGGGCCGGCAGGACCGTCGGCTCCTGGTTACGGCCGTCGTAGTTGTCCTGGAAGTCGACGGTCTCCTCGTCGATGTCCCGGAGCATCTCCATGGACAGCGGCATCATCTTGCACTCGGTGTACCGCATGGCGGCGGCCGGGTCGTTGCCCGGGGAACCGAAGTTGCCGTTGGAGTCCACCAGCGGCATCCGCATCGACCACGGCTGGGCGAGACGGACGAGCGCGTCGTAGATGGAGGAGTCGCCGTGCGGGTGGTACGTACCCATGACGTCGCCGACGACACGGGCGCACTTGTAGAAGCCCTTCTCGGGCCGGTAGCCGCCGTCGTACATCGCGTACAGCACGCGCCGGTGGACGGGCTTGAGGCCGTCCCGTACGTCGGGCAGCGCGCGGGACACGATGACGGACATCGCGTAGTCGAGGTACGAGCGCTGCATCTCGGTCTCGAGCCCGACGGGCTCGATCCGCAGCTGCTCCTCCTCTTCGGTGTCCGTGATGGCGGGAGTCTCGGGAGTGTTCTCGTCGGCCATTGCTGGTCTTCAGTCCTTTCGTGCGGTCAGCTGAGACCGACTCAGATGTCGAGGAAGCGGACGTCCTTGGCGTTGCGCTGGATGAACGAGCGCCGGGCCTCGACGTCCTCGCCCATCAGCACCGAGAACAGGTCGTCGGCCTGCGCGGCGTCGTCCAGGGTGACCTGGCCGAGGACACGGTGCTCGATGTCCATGGTCGTGACGCGCAGCTCCTCGGCGTTCATCTCACCGAGACCCTTGAAGCGCTGGATCGAGTCTTCCTTGATCCGCTTGCCGTTCTGCTTGCCGAGCTCGACGAGCGCGTCGCGCTCACGGTCCGAGTACGCGTACTCGAAGTCGTCGCGACCCCACTTGATCTTGTACAGGGGCGGACGGGACAGAAAGACGTGCCCGGCCTCGACCAGCGGCCGCATGAAGCGGAAGAGGAACGTCAGCAGCAGCGTGTTGATGTGCTGGCCGTCGACGTCGGCGTCCGCCATCAGGATGATCTTGTGATAGCGGAGCTTCTCGATGTCGAAGTCCTCGTGGACTCCGGTGCCGAAGGCCGAGATCAGCGCCTGGACCTCGGTGTTCTGCAGGATCTTGTCGATCCGCGCCTTCTCGACGTTCAGGATCTTGCCTCGGATCGGCAGGATCGCCTGGTACATCGGGTTACGGCCGGACTTGGCCGAGCCGCCGGCGGAGTCACCCTCGACGATGAAGATCTCGCACTTGGTGGGGTCGTTCGACTGGCAGTCGGACAGCTTGCCGGGCAGGGACGCCGACTCCAGCAGGCCCTTGCGGCGGGTCAGGTCGCGCGCCTTGCGGGCGGCGACACGGGCGGTGGCCGCCTGGATCGACTTGCGGACGATGTCCGCGGCCTCGTTGGGATTGCGGTCGAACCAGTCGGAGAGGTGCTCGTGCACGACCTTCTGCACGAAGGTCTTCGCCTCCGTGTTGCCCAGCTTGGTCTTGGTCTGGCCCTCGAACTGGGGCTCGCCGAGCTTGACGGAGATGATGGCCGTCAGGCCCTCGCGGATGTCCTCACCGGTGAGGTTGTCGTCCTTCTCGCGCAGCAGCTTCTTGTCGCGCGCGTACCGGTTGACCAGGCCCGTCAGCGCTGCCCGGAAGCCCTCCTCGTGCGTACCGCCCTCGTGCGTGTGGATCGTGTTCGCGAAGGAGTACACGCCCTCGGTGTACTGCGAGTTCCACTGCATCGCGATCTCGACCGAGAGCATCCGGTCCTTGTCCTCGGCCTCCACGTCGATCACGGTCGGGTGGATGAGCTCGCCCTTGCGGGAGTTGAGGTACTTCACGAAGTCGACGATGCCGCCCTCGTAGTGGTACTTCACCGTCCTCGCCGGCTGCTCCTCGGCCGCCTCGGCGTCGGGGTCGTCGGCGTTCATCGTCGCCTTGGCCGACTCGCGCTCGTCCGTGAGCGTCAGGGTCAGGCCCTTGTTGAGGAAGGCCATCTCCTGGAATCGGCGCGCGAGCGTCTCGAAGGAGTAATCGGTGGTCTCGAAGACGTCCGGGTCGGCCCAGAAGGTCACGGAGGTGCCGGAGTCCGCGACCTGCTCGTGCTGGGCGAGCGGGGCGGTCGGCACACCGAGCTTGTAGTCCTGCGTCCAGCGGTAGCCGTCGCGCTTGATGTCGACCGAGACCTTGGTGGACAGGGCGTTGACGACGGAGACACCCACACCGTGCAGACCGCCGGACACGGCGTAACCGCCGCCGCCGAACTTGCCGCCCGCGTGCAGGACGGTCAGCACGACCTCGACGGCGGGCTTCTTCTCGACGGGGTGGATGTCCACCGGGATGCCCCGGCCGTTGTCGACGACACGGACGCCGCCGTCGGCCAGGATCGTCACGTCGATCGTGTCCGCGTGGCCGGCGAGCGCCTCGTCGACGGAGTTGTCGACGACCTCTTGCACAAGGTGGTGGAGTCCACGCTCACCGGTCGAGCCGATGTACATGCCGGGGCGCTTGCGGACCGCGTCCAGCCCCTCGAGGACGGTGATCGCGCTGGCGTCGTACGACGAGGGCGCCAGGGCCTCGCCGGTCCCGGCGGCAGCAGTGGAAGGAATGTTCTCGTTGGGGTTGCCGGAATCGGCCACGAAGCGCCCTTTCTGGCACAGCACAAGCCGTTCTCCGCGATCGCGGGAGCGGCTGCGTCGTTCGGCATTAATCGACGTGTCCCGTCCATCGGACGGGATTCTCTACCAGTCTACCGGTACCGCCGACACTAATGGGGGTTTGCCGGTACCTGAGTCCGCATGTGCCGCCCTGAACGGGCGCCGACCGACTCCCCATATTCGGGAAGGGGCTCCAAGAGGCTCACACGGGCATTGAGCGCTTCGGCCTGTCAACCTCCGGCTACGGTGAGGGACGCCTCATGAGCCACGCGGGTTTCGGGGGGCACAGTGGGCTGCGACCGGGGTGGGACGCAGGCGCCGCCGGGCACCTTCGGCGGATGCGAGGCGGGCGCTGGAGTGGGGCTGGAGTGCGGCGCCGGGAAGGGCGGAGCCCAGAGGCGAGGGGACTCAGGGCCTGTGGCCCCGCGCCAGGCAGCGGGCCAGAGCCGGGATACAAGGCAGCTCCCGGGCACAGGACGCCCCGGGCACGGGAGAAGGAGGAGGGTGCTCCCAGGCACAGCTGAAGGACAGGCACAGGTGAAGGAAGGGAGCTGGGGCGGACCGGCGGCAGGTCAGCCGTAGGTGTCGCCCGGGCCCGTGCTGCCCGGGGCACGGAGCGCGCCGTACCGACGCGGGGGGCCACCGGGGCCGAGGACCTTGATCAGACGGACGGTTCCCTGGCCGAGGTCCTCGTTCAGCCGGGCCACCAGCCGCGGCGCCAGCAGCCGCAGCTGCGTGGCCCACGCGGTCGAGTCGCACTGCACCGTCAGCACGCGCTCGTCCGGATCCTCGTCGTACCGCAGTGGCAGACAGTGCTTCGCCAGGTCCTCGCCCACGATCTGCGGCCAGCGCCCCATCACACCGCCGACCGCCGCAGGCGTCTCCCAGCCCCGCTCGGTGATCAGCCGATTGATCGCCGCGCCGAGCGGCAGCGGGTCCCGGCCGTCCGCACGAGCCCCGGACCGCAGTCCGCCACCCCGCCTGGCCTGCCGCTTCTCCTGCGCCGCCGCACCACGCGCCCGCGCCTGCTCCTTGGCCGCGCGCAGCGCGACCCGCGCAAGGTCGACCCCGGAGGGCTCAGGAACCCCGGCCGCCTCGTTCTCGCTCATACGCGCTCCACCGCCCCGTCCGCGACGGCGTACCGCGCCCCCGCCAGCACCCCCGGAACGTCGTCGTCCACAGCCGCCGTCACCAGTACCTGCTCACCCGGAGCCACCAGTTCCGCAAGCCGCTCACGCCGCCGGGCGTCCAGCTCCGCGAAGACGTCGTCGAGGACGAGCACCGGCTCGTTGCCCTCGGCCCTGAGCAGGTCGTACGAAGCCAGCCGCAGCGCCAGCGCGTACGACCAGGACTCGCCGTGGCTCGCGTACCCCTTCGCCGGCATCTCCCCCAGCTTGAGCAGCAGCTCGTCACGGTGCGGCCCGACGAGCGTGACGCCCCGCTCGATCTCCTGCTTGCGCACCTCCGCGAGCGCGGCGATCAGCTGCTCGTACAGCTCCTCACGGGTGTGCGCCTCCGCGCCCGCCGACCCGCGGTACTCGAGGGTGACCGGCCCGCCGCCCGGCGCCAGCTGCTCGTACGCCTTGTCGGCGAGCGGCTGGAGCGTCGCGATCAGATCCAGCCGCCGCGCCAGCAGCTCCGCGCCCGTCCGTGCCAGATGCTGGTCCCACACGTCGAGCGTCGACAGATCCATCGACCGGCCGCCGTGCCGCCGCGCCATCGCCGCCGACTTCAGCAACGTGTTGCGCTGCTTGAGCACCCGCTCGTAGTCCGACCGCACCCCGGCCATCCGCGGCGACCGCGCCGTGACCAGCTCGTCCAGGAAGCGCCGCCGCTCAGCCGGATCGCCCTTCACCAGCGCCAGGTCCTCCGGCGCGAACAGCACGGTCCGTACGATCCCGAGCACATCCCGTGGCCTGACCTGCGAGGACCGATTGATCCGCGCCCGGTTCGCCCGGCCCGGATTGAGCTCCAGCTCGATCAGCTGGGACCGCTCGCCCTGGGTGACGGCCGCGCGAATGACCGCCCGGTCAGCTCCCATCCGTACCAGCGGGGCATCCGACGCGACCCTGTGGCTGCCGAGGGTCGCGAGATAGCCGACGGCCTCGACCAGGTTGGTCTTGCCCTGTCCGTTCGCCCCCACGAACGCGGTGACGCCCGGGTCGAGCGGGACCTCGACCCGGGCGTACGAGCGGAAGTCGGCCAGCGACAGATGCGTGACATGCATATCGACGCCGACCTCCCCCGGCTTGCCTCTCACTGCCTGTGTACCGCCTGCCGCCCGCCGCTCTCGCCGTATATCGACAGGCCGGTCAACAGGCTGTGGATTACTTCGCGTTCTCGACCGCGTGCCCGCCGAACTGGTTCCGCAGGGCCGCGATCATCTTCATCTGCGGAGAGTCCTCCTGGCGCGACGCGAACCGCGCGAACAGCGACGCGGTGATCGCGGGCAAGGGCACCGCGTTGTCGATGGCGGCTTCCACAGTCCACCGGCCCTCGCCGGAGTCCTGTGCGTAACCGCGCAGCTTCTCCAGGTGCTCGTCCTCGTCCAGCGCGTTGACCGCGAGGTCGAGCAGCCAGGAACGGATGACCGTGCCCTCCTGCCAGGAGCGGAAGACCTCACGGACATCGGTGACCGAGTTGACCTTCTCGAGCAGCTCCCAGCCCTCGGCGTAGGCCTGCATCATGGCGTACTCGATGCCGTTGTGGACCATCTTCGCGAAGTGGCCGGCACCGACCTTGCCCGCGTGCACCGAGCCGAACTCGCCCTCGGGCTTCAGCGCGTCGAAGATCGGCTGCACCCTGGCGACGTGCTCGGGGTCGCCGCCGTACATCAGCGCATAGCCGTTCTCCAGGCCCCACACGCCACCCGACACACCGCAGTCGACGAAGCCGATGCCCTTGATGCCGAGCTCGACCGCGTGCTTCTCGTCGTCCGTCCAGCGGGAGTTGCCGCCGTCGACGACGATGTCGCCGGGGGACAGGAGCTCGGCCAGCTCGTCGACGGTGGACTGCGTCGCGGCGCCCGCCGGGACCATCACCCACACGACACGAGGGCCCTTGAGCTTGGCCACCAGCTCCTCGAGGCTGGGGACATCGGCGAGTTCCGGATTGCGGTCGTAACCGATGACGGTGTGGCCTGCGCGGCGGATGCGCTCGCGCATGTTGCCGCCCATCTTGCCGAGACCGACGAGACCGAGCTCCATCAGAGATTCCTTTTGCGTCGTGTGCGGTTTCGTACCCGCGTCCGAGCCTACGCCCGGGCGCGGGTGCACACCTGTGGGGTCAGCCGCTCATGCGGCGCATGGCCTGCGGCCGATATCAGCAGGTCAGCCGCTCAGTCGCACCGGCATGATCAGGTACTTGTACGCCTCGTCCGCCTCCGCGTCCATCGCCGGCTTGCCGCTGAGCAGCGCCGGCTTGGTGGAGGTGGTGAAGGAGAGCTGGGCCACCGGCGAGTCGATGGCGCTCAGGCCGTCCAGCAGGAACGTCGGGTTGAAGGCGATCGAGATGTCGTCGCCCTCCAGCTGTGCGTCCACACGCTCCACAGCCTGTGCATCGTCGCTGGAACCGGCCTCCAGGATCAGCACGCCCTGCTCGAAGCTGAGCCGCACCGGCGTGTTCCGCTCGGCGACGAGGGCGACACGCTTGACGGCCTCGACGAACGGCGCGGTCTCGATCACCGCGACCGAGTTGAACTCGGTGGGGAAGAGCGTCCGGTACTTCGGCAGGTCGCCCTCCAGCAGCCGCGTGGTGGTGCGGCGGCCGGCGCCCTCGAAACCGATCAGGCCCTCGCCTGCGCCGGAGCCCGAGAGCGCCAGGGTGACGGTGTCACCGCTGGTCAGCGACTTGGCGGTGTCCAGCAGCGTCTTGGCGGGCACCAGGGCAACCGCGGAGACGTCCGGGGACTCCGGCTTCCACAGGAACTCGCGGACCGCGAAGCGGTAGCGGTCGGTGGACGCCAGGGTGACGGTGTCGCCCTCGATCTCGATCCGTACGCCGGTGAGGACCGGCAGTGTGTCGTCGCGGCCCGCGGCGATGGCGACCTGGGCGGCGGCGGAGGCGAAGACCTCGCCGGGGACCGTGCCGGTCGCGGTCGGCATCTGCGGCAGCGCCGGGTACTCCTCCACAGGCAGGGTGTGGAGTGTGAAGCGCGAGGAGCCACAGACGACCGTCGCCCGTACACCGTCTGTGGAAATCTCCACCGGCCGGTTGGGGAGGGCGCGGCAGATGTCGGCGAGGAGGCGGCCGGAGACGAGGACCGTCCCGTCCTCCTCGACCTCCGCCTCGACCGAGACCTTCGCCGAGACCTCGTAGTCGAAGCTGGAGAAGCTGAGAGCGCCGTCCTCCGCCTTCAGAAGAAGGCCCGCGAGAACGGGCGCCGGCGGACGGGCCGGGAGGCTCCTGGCCACCCACGCCACCGCCTCCGCGAGTACATCGCGCTCCACCCGGATCTTCACCGGAACCGCCTCCTGCTGTTGCTCGCTCGCCCTGCTGGCCTTCGTCGTCGGCATGGAGTCCCCAGCCGGAGCCAGGGGCCGATGCCGGAGACCAGTCTGACGCACCGCACCGACACTCGGTGCGGCTCGGGGTCAAGTCGAGACAAGAGGCAGCCGGAGCCCCGGCGCCGAGTTGTGCACAGGACCCTCTTCGAAGCGAATTCCCCGGTATCTCTGAGTGGGAGTAGTAGTAGGGCCTGTGGAAACCGTGGATAACGCCATCCGCGCAGGTCAGACCCGATTTTTTGTCCACCGGCCCTGTGGGCGCGAGCGGTGGACAACCCGGGCTTTCTGTGGACGCCCGAAAGTTCTGCACACCCGGTGCACAGGCCACATGGACTTCTCCCCAGTGCTGTCCCCAGCTTTACCCAGGTTCCCCACAGACCAATCCAGCACCTTGGTGTGACGCCTTTCACTCGGTCCGGTGAGCTCGGGTGTTTCGTTGCCGAACAGTGGACAGGGGTGTGGAGAAGCTGTGGGCAACACGGCCTCGGCTGTGGGCCGGGTGGGGACAACCTTGATCGCGCCCTGTGGACGAGCCGCCCGTCCACAGTCTGTGGAGCGCGGTTGGCCACAAATCCACAACCGGCTGACCTGGAGTGATCAAGTCTCGGCAAGTGGCCCTGTGGACGCAATCTGGACAACTCAGGAGTCCCCAGGCTGTGGACGGAAGATTGTCCGCAGTTCTGTGGAGAACGGGCTGACGCCGGTACGTATTCGAACACCGCGACGGCGAGTCCGTGTCGGCGAGGCGGCACCGCGGTCGCACGGGGCAGGGCCGGGAACGCCGAAGGGCGCCCCGGGATTCGTCCCGGGGCGCCCTTCGAGGCCGTGTGCACAGCCTGCTGTGCGGTCCTCGCAGACCTTGCAGTTCTGTGGAGGCCGGGCGGCCTCAGCCGTTCTTGATGCGGTTGGTGAGCTCGGTGACCTGGTTGTAGATCGAGCGTCGCTCGGCCATCAGCGCGCGGATCTTCCGGTCCGCGTGCATCACCGTCGTATGGTCGCGGCCGCCGAACTGCGCACCGATCTTCGGCAGCGACAGATCCGTGAGCTCGCGGCAGAGGTACATCGCGATCTGGCGGGCGGTGACCAGTACCCGGCTGCGCGAGGACCCGCAGAGGTCCTCCACCGTCAGCCCGAAGTAGTCGGCGGTCGCCGCCATGATCGCGCTCGCGGTGATCTCCGGGGCGCTGTCCTCGCCACCCGGGATCAGATCCTTGAGCACGATCTCGGTCAGCCCGAGGTCGACCGGCTGCCGGTTGAGGCTCGCGAAGGCCGTGACCCGGATCAGCGCGCCCTCGAGCTCGCGGATGTTGCGCGAGATCCGGGAGGCGATGAACTCCAGTACCTCCGGCGGGGCGTTGAGCTGCTCCTGCACCGCCTTCTTACGGAGGATCGCGATTCGCGTCTCCAGTTCGGGCGGCTGTACATCGGTGGTCAGACCCCACTCGAAGCGGTTGCGCAGCCGGTCCTCCAGGGTCATCAGCTGCTTGGGCGGCCGGTCCGAGGACAGCACGATCTGCTTGTTCGCGTTGTGGAGCGTGTTGAAGGTGTGGAAGAACTCCTCCTGCGTCGACTCCTTGCTCGCGAGGAACTGGATGTCGTCGACGAGCAGGATGTCCACATCCCGGTAGCGCTTGCGGAACGCGTCGCCCTTGCCGTCGCGGATCGAGTTGATGAACTCGTTGGTGAACTCCTCGGAGCTCACGTACCGCACCCGCGTACCCGGATAGAGGCTCCGCGCGTAGTGCCCGATGGCATGCAGCAGATGGGTCTTGCCCAGTCCCGACTCCCCATAGATGAACAGGGGGTTGTACGCCTTCGCCGGGGCCTCGGCCACCGCGACGGCGGCCGCATGCGCGAACCGGTTGGACGCGCCGATGACAAAGGTGTCGAAGAGGTACTTGGGGTTCAGCCGGGCATGCGGCTCACCGGGACCGGGGGCCGGCGCGGGCTGTGCGCCGAGCGGGCCGGGGGCATGACTGCCGGGTACTCCCCCGACCGGCGGGCCGGGCGGACCGCCGTGCCTCGGGTTCTGACGCTCCGGCAGTTCGTGCCGCTCGTGGCGCCCTTGGTCGTAATGCCCGCGGTCGGGCATCGGCGACCGGTAGTCGTGTTGCTGGGGGCGGCCCGTGGCGTACGGGTCGCGCTCCTGGAACCCGCCGAGCCGCGGCTGCTGCCAGGACAGGTCCTCCTGGGTGCGCGGCCAGGCGCCGGGTTCCGGGCGCTGCTGCTGGTAGTCGGGGTACGCGGGGCGGACCGTCGGCAGACCGTCGTCGCTCGTGGGGCGGTGGCCGTAGCTCTCGTACGTGTCGCTCTGGCGCGGCTCGTCGTGCTGCGGGCCCTGGTAGCGGGGCTGCTGCTGCACGGGCGGCTCGGCCGCGGAGTCGTCGACGGTGATCGCGATACGGATCGGGCGGCCGCACTCGCGGCTGAGGGTGTCGCTGATCAGCGGCGCCAGCCGGCCCTCGAGGACACGCTTGCCCCACTCATTGGGGACGGCGAGGAGCGCAGTGTCGGCCACCAGTGCGAGTGGCTGGCAGCGCTCGATCCACTGTTTGTCCTTGGGTTCGATGCCCTGCTGGCCCTCTCCCAGGAGATGCTCCAGCACTCGTGGCCACACTGCGGCAAGATCGGCAGGTACGTCAGCCACAAGGCACGCTCTCTCACAGGTCCCACGAATGTGTGGTTCTCGGGACGGGTCGGTCAGGTCCGGCAGGCGGGTAGGAAAGGAATTCGAGTCCAGTCACGGTAGTCAGGCCGACCCGCGTGGTTCAAGTTGTTGTCCACAGCCTGTGCACAGCGGGGCGCGCCGTGACCCTGGTTTGACCGAATGGCGTAGCCGCGCGTACCGTAACCAGGTCGAGTTGTCGATGGCTGCTGCCGCCTGCCTCCGATGGGCAAAGATCACGATCAGTGATTGTGAAGCGGTGCACTCGGGCGTATTGCGAGCTACTCGTGGGCGCACGGTGACAGCCAGGCGATGCCCCGCCACTACACGAATCATTTCTGGAGCCCCCGAGTGAGCAAGCGCACCTTCCAGCCGAACAACCGTCGTCGCGCGAAGACCCACGGCTTCCGCCTGCGCATGCGTACCCGTGCCGGCCGAGCCATCCTGGCGAACCGCCGCAGCAAGGGTCGCGCGAACCTGTCCGCCTGATCGCTAACAGGTCATGACGTGCTGCCTACCGAGAATCGGCTGAGGCGGCGCGAGGACTTCGCGACCGCGGTACGTCGAGGACGCCGGGCCGGACGCCCGCTACTCGTCGTCCATCTACGCAGCGGTGCAACGGACCCGCACGCGCCTGGGGAGAGCGCTCCCCCGACGCGTGCGGGTTTCGTCGTGAGCAAGGCTGTAGGTGGCGCGGTCATTCGCAACCAGGTGAAGCGGCGACTGCGGCACCTGATGCGCGAACGACTGTCCGAGCTGCCCCCCGGTAGCCTGGTGGTCGTACGGGCGCTGCCCGGAGCGGGCGACGCCGACCATGCACAGCTGGCCCGAGACCTGGACGCCGCTCTTCAGCGGCTGCTGGGAGGGGGCGCGCGATGAAATACCCGCTGCTGGCCCTGATCAAGCTGTACCAGTGGACGATCAGCCCGCTACTCGGGCCTGTCTGCCGGTACTACCCGTCGTGTTCCCACTACGGATATACGGCCATCGACCGGCACGGCGCGGTGAAGGGCACGGCCCTGACCGCTTGGCGCATTCTGCGGTGCAATCCGTGGTCGCCAGGTGGTGTGGACCATGTTCCGCCGCGTAAACGACCTCGTTGGCACGAGCTGCTGCGCGACCACCTGCGTGGTGGCAAGGGCGGGCACCCCCCTGAGACCAGCCCGGCCGCAGAGACCTCGCCCAATGCTCAAGGAGCCTGATTAGTGGACACGATTGCCAGTCTCTTCAGCTTTATCACCACACCTGTTTCCTGGATCATCGTCCAGTTCCACAGCCTGTACGGGGCGGTCTTCGGCCCCGACACTGGTTGGGCCTGGGGACTGTCCATCGTGTCGCTGGTGGTGCTGATCCGTATCTGTCTGATCCCGCTCTTTGTGAAGCAGATCAAGTCGATGCGGAACATGCAGGCGCTCCAGCCGAAGATGAAGGCGATCCAGGAGCGCTACAAGAACGACCGGCAGCGTCAGTCCGAAGAGATGATGAAGCTGTACAAGGACACGGGTACCAACCCGCTGTCCTCGTGCCTTCCGATCCTCGCGCAGTCGCCGTTCTTCTTCGCGCTCTACCACGTGCTGAGCAACATCGCCAACGGCAAGACGATCGGCGTACTCAACCAGACCCTGGTGGACAGCGCGCGGCAGGCCGAGATCTTCGGCGCTCCGATCGCCGCGAAGTTCATGGACTCCGCGGAGAAGGTCGAGTCGCTCCACGCTTCGGTGACCGATGTCCGCGTCGTCACCGCGATCATGATCATCCTGATGTCGGCGTCGCAGTTCTACACGCAGCGCCAGCTGATGCAGAAGAACGTCGACCTCACGGTCAAGACGCCGTACATGCAGCAGCAGAAGATGCTGATGTACATCTTCCCGGTGATCTTCGCCGTCACGGGCATCAACTTCCCGGTCGGTGTTCTCGTCTACTGGCTGACCACCAACGTGTGGACCATGGGCCAGCAGATGTACGTGATCAACCAGAACCCCACCCCGGGCTCGAAGGCGCAGGACAACTACCTGCAGCGTCTGCTGAAGGGCATCACGACTCACGCTGAGGTGCGCGGCCGCCGCAAGCGCAGCGTCGTCCAGGCCATCGTCGCCAAGGGTTCCGACCGCAACGAGAACGAGCGCCGGTTCATCGCGGCCCTGTCCAAGGAGGGCTTCGCCGCCCAGGCGGACGGCACGGTCGTCAAGAGCGACACCGTCACCGCCGAGGCCGACGGGGGTGCCGCAGCGAGGCGTCAGCAGCCCAAGCGCCAGACCAAGGCTCAGCGCCAGGCCGCTGCCACTCAGGCCGGCGGTGCTCAGCAGGACTCCACGTCGAGCGCATCGACCACCTCGAGCGACTCGAAGACGTCGCTCGAGAAGCAGGACGAGCCGCAGGACGCCAAGCCGAAGCCGGTGGGCAAGACCGCCCCCGCGTCGGCCCGCCAAGCCAAGTCCGGACAGCGCAAGGGCCAGCAGCGGCCCAAGCACCCGTCGTCCAAGAAGTAAGAAGGAGTCCATCCGTGACGGAAGGCACCACCTCCGCCGCCGCTGAGGGTGGCGACACCCTGACCCGCCTGGAGCAGGAGGGGGAGATCGCCGCCGACTACCTCGAGGGCCTGCTCGACATCGCCGATCTCGACGGCGACATCGACATGGACGTCGAGGCGGACCGGGCCGCGGTCTCGATCATCAGTGAAACGGGCAGCAGGGATCTGCAGAAGCTTGTGGGCCGGGACGGCGAGGTGCTCGAGGCACTCCAGGAGCTGACGCGTCTCGCGGTGCACCGGGAGACCGGGGACCGCAGCCGGCTCATGCTGGACATCGCGGGTTTCCGGGCCAGGAAGCGTGCCGAGCTCGCCGAGCTCGGGGCCAAGGCCGCGGACGAGGTCAAGAACACCGGTGAGCCGGTGAGGATGAAGCCGATGACTCCGTTCGAGCGCAAGGTTGTGCACGACGCGGTCGCGGCCGCCGGTCTGCGCAGTGAGTCCGAGGGCGAGGAGCCCCAGCGCTTCGTCGTCGTGCTCCCGGCCTGACCTGAGCGTTCCCTCGGCCCCGTCTGTTCGCAGGCGGGGCCGAACTTTGTCAGCCTGTAGTCAGCCACCACAGCGCGGTAGCGCGGTATGGAAGGACGGTTCCGGTGACGGAGGCAGCAGAGCTTCCCCAGGCGCCCGAGGCGGCGCGGACGGTGTTCGGTGAGTTCTTCCCCGAGGCCGTCCGGTACGCGGAGCTGCTCGCGGACGCGGGGGTCAAGCGCGGGCTGATCGGTCCGCGTGAAGTGCCGCGGCTGTGGGAGCGGCACCTGCTGAACTGTGCCGTGCTCTCCGAGGTGGTCCCGGAAGGCGTCACCGTCTGCGACGTCGGGTCCGGCGCCGGCCTCCCGGGTATCCCACTGGCTCTCGTTCGCCCGGATCTCAAGATCACCCTTCTTGAGCCGCTCCTGCGTCGCACGAATTTCCTTCAGGAGGTCGTCGAGCTGCTGGGGCTGGACCATGTCACGGTGGTGCGGGGCAGGGCCGAGGAGGTTCTCGGCAAGCTGCCGCCGGTGCATGTGGTGACAGCACGTGCCGTGGCTCCACTGGACCGGCTGGCGGGATGGGGCGTTCCGCTGCTGCGTCCGTACGGCGAGATGCTGGCGCTCAAGGGCGACACCGCGGAGGAGGAGCTCAACGGCGCTCGTGCGGCCCTCAGCAAGCTGGGGGTGGTGGAGACCTCTGTGCTGCATGTCGGGGAGGGGATCGTGGATCCGCTTTCCACGGTGGTGCGGGTCGAGGTCGGGGAGAGCCCCGGCGGTGTTCGCTTTGCGGCCAAGCGGGCCAAGGCTGCCAGGACGGGTCGCACTCGCCGTCGTCGTTGACGCGCCCCGGCGTCGGTGAGGTCTTCCGTCGCTGAGGTTTTCTCATGTGTGGTGCCCGCCAACTGGTCGTTGGTCTGCATCCCCATACGTACGCATTTCGGAGTGTCGTAACGATGTGACCGTGAGGCGCGGGCATCGTGTTTCACGTGAAACGTCGCTCACTGCTGCAGGGAATCATTAGCCGCGGTCGCGCGGCTGCCGCTCCCCGTAACCGCAAGCCCTTCTTGAGGGCTATCGAATTGTCCACAGAGGTGGATTCCTCCACAGAACCACCGGCCTCGCTGGTTCACGACCCCCAAGACATGGCAGGCTCTGTTCATCGCGAGTCTGAAGTCGAGGAGAGTGAATCCTTGCGGTCCGACGCCAACATCGCGGGACCGATGACCGATCCGGTCCCAGGTCCCCGTACCGAGTCAGCGGGGGTGGATGTTTCACGTGAAACACCACCTCCGATGGACGACACCCCCATTGGTCGTGCTGCCCAACTGGCGGTGGAGGCTCTGGGCCGTGCCGGCGAAGGTCTTCCTCGACCTGAGCAGACACGCGTCATGGTGGTCGCCAACCAGAAGGGCGGAGTGGGTAAGACGACCACAACGGTCAACCTTGCCGCTTCGCTGGCGCTGCACGGCGCCCGCGTTCTGGTGATCGATCTGGATCCACAGGGCAACGCCTCCACGGCGCTGGGGATCGATCACCACGCCGAAGTCCCCTCGATCTATGACGTCCTGGTGGAGAGCAAGCCTCTCTCCGAAGTGGTCCAGCCGGTCCTGGACGTCGAAGGCCTCTTCTGCGCCCCAGCCACCATCGATCTCGCCGGTGCGGAGATCGAGCTGGTCTCTCTGGTGGCGCGGGAGAGCCGACTGCAGCGGGCCATCCAGTCGTATGAGCAGCCGCTGGACTACATCCTCATCGACTGCCCGCCGTCGCTCGGCCTGCTGACCGTTAACGCCCTTGTCGCGGGCGCCGAGGTGCTGATCCCCATCCAGTGCGAGTACTACGCACTTGAGGGCCTGGGTCAGCTCCTGCGCAACGTCGACCTGGTACGCGGCCACCTCAATCCCACGCTGCATGTGTCGACGATTCTGCTCACCATGTATGACGGTCGGACGAGGCTCGCCTCGCAGGTGGCGGAGGAGGTCCGCAGCCACTTCGGTGATGAGGTGCTGAGGACGAGCATCCCTCGGTCCGTGCGCATCTCGGAGGCGCCCAGCTATGGGCAGACGGTCCTCACTTACGACCCGGGCTCCAGCGGCTCATTGTCGTACCTTGAGGCAGCGCGTGAGATCGCACTGCGTGGGGTCGGGGTCCATTACGATGCTCCGGCTGCCCATGTGGTCAGCCAGAACAACCAGCAGAGCATGTCGGAGGGGATCCAGTGAGCGAGCGACGTAGAGGACTGGGGCGTGGGCTCGGTGCCCTGATCCCGGCCGCTCCGCAGGAGAAGCCGGTGGCTTCCGACGGGACCGGCCCGGCATCAGCGGGCGCAGGACCGGTCCTCACGGCGGAGCGGGGTGTGGCCGCCGCCAAGGTGACCACGCTGCCGCCAGGGCCCATGACTCCCGAGCCGCGGGCGGCCGAGCCCGAGCCGGAGGTGGTCCCCGAGGTCATGTCCCCGGCCGGGGCTCACTTCGCCGAGGTGCCCCTGGATACCATCACGCCGAACCCTCGACAGCCTCGTGAGGTCTTCGACGAGGACGCGCTCGCCGAGCTGGTCACCTCCATCAAGGAGGTTGGTCTCCTCCAGCCTGTCGTCGTTCGTCAGTTGGGTCCCGACCGGTATGAGCTCATCATGGGTGAGCGCCGCTGGCGGGCATGCCGTGAAGCGGGCCTGGAGCGCATCCCGGCGATCGTGCGTGCCACGGAGGACGACAAGCTTCTGCTGGACGCCCTTCTGGAGAACCTTCACCGGGCACAGCTGAACCCGCTGGAGGAGGCCGCTGCTTACGACCAGTTGCTCAAGGACTTCAACTGCACGCACGACCAGCTGGCCGACCGGATCGGGCGCTCGCGTCCGCAGGTGTCCAACACGCTGCGACTGCTCCGCCTTTCGCCTCCGGTTCAGCGCCGCGTCGCTGCAGGTGTGCTCTCCGCCGGTCACGCCCGTGCTCTGCTCTCGGTGGAGGACTCCGAGGAGCAGGACCGACTGGCACACCGCATCGTGGCCGAGGGCCTTTCGGTGCGTGCAGTTGAGGAGATCGTGACCCTGATGGGGTCGCGGCCCTCGAGCACCGCGAAGCCGAAGGGACCCCGGGCGGGCGCCCGTCTCTCGCCGGCGCTCTCCGATCTGGCATCGCGCCTGTCGGACCGCTTCGAGACCCGAGTGAAGGTCGACCTGGGTCAGAAGAAGGGCAAGATCGTCGTCGAGTTCGCCTCGATAGAAGACTTGGACCGCATCCTCGGCACGCTCGCTCCCGGAGAGGGGCGGGTCATGGAGAAGGGGCTCTCCGAGGAAACTGCGGAGGACGAAGAGGTCTGAGGCCTCTGCGCAGTCATCAGGGCGGATCGTGTCCGGCACTCGACGGAACACGGTCCGCCCTTTGCCGTCTCACGGTAGGCGTGTCCTCGCTGGGTGGATACGATGCGTTCTGGTACGGCGCATCCACCTTGACCCATCTCAGAGGAAGGGCAGCCATGCGATCGGTGAGCCGCAGCCAGCTACTGACAGCCGGCCTGAGCATTGGCGCGGTCGGCGGGTTCATCGGCAGCTTGCTCCGAGAACGGAGCGCGTTGTCAGCTGCCCTTGGCGCGGCAGTCCAAGGAAGTGAGGAGCAGCCTTCATGGGCCGTCGGCTCGTACCGCTCACACTCGACAACCTTCCAGACCTCCCCAAGCGCTGCCGAGCGTGTGTCTTCTGGGAGCTTGATCCAGTCAGCGGAGAAGCCGCAGTAAGGGCGGGCAGACCGGAGCTGGAGAAGGAGGCCTGGATCTCCGCCGTCCTTCTCGAGTGGGGATCGTGCGGCCGTATCGTCTATGTCGACGAGGTGCCGGTCGGGTTCGTGCTCTATGCACCGCCCGCCTATGTGCCGCGCTCCACGGCGTTTCCGACGAGCCCTGTCTCCCCGGATGCCGTGCAGCTGATGACCGCCTGGATCATGCCGGGCTACCAGGGGCAGGGGCTCGGTCGGGTGATGGTGCAGACCGTCGCCAAGGATCTGCTGCGCCGGGGCTTCAAAGCGATCGAGGCGTTCGGGGACGCCCGCTGGACAGAGCCGGCCTGTGTGCTTCCCGCCGACCACCTCCTGGCGGTCGGCTTCAAGACCGTCCGTCCGCACCCCACCCACCCGCGGCTGCGGCTGGAGCTGCGCACCACGCTCTCGTGGAAGGAAGACGTGGAGCTGGCACTCGACCGGCTCCTGGGGGCCGTACAGAAGGAACCGGCGCTTCGGCCGCTATGAATCGCCCGCAGATGCAGAATGGGCCAACCCTTACCGGGTTGGCCCATTCGTGTTTCACGTGAAACGAAGCTCTCAGGTGAAACGAAGTGCGGCGCGTCAGGCCTTGGCAACCTCGTCGCCGATGAAGGCGTCGAGCTCACGGACGAGCATCGCCTTCGGCTTGGCGCCGACGATGGTCTGGGCGACCTCGCCGTTCTGGTAGACGTTCAGCGTCGGGATGGACATCACGCCGTACTTGGCTGCCGTGGCCGGGTTCTCGTCGATGTTGAGCTTGACGACCTCGATCTTGTCGCCGTGCTCGGCCGCGATCGCTTCCAGGGACGGGGCGATCTGGCGGCACGGGCCGCACCAGGCAGCCCAGAAGTCGACGAGCACGGGCCTGTCGCTCTTGAGCACATCTTCTTCGAAGGTGGCGTCGGTCACGTTCTTCAGGGCCACGGCGGCCTCCTTAACTTGCGGGGTGTGGGGTGTGGGGTCGTTGAGCTCAGACGGGGTCAGACAGCCGCCGCTGCCGCGGCCTTCTCGTCGTCGGCGAGGGCGGCCAGGAAGCGCTCGGCGTCCAGGGCGGCGGAGCAGCCGGTGCCGGCAGCGGTGATGGCCTGCCGGTAGGTGTGGTCGACCACGTCACCGGCGCCGAAGACACCGGACAGATTCGTGCGCGTGGAAGGGGCGTCGACGTTGAGGTAGCCCTCGTCGTCCAGCTCCAGCTGGCCCTTGAAGAGCTCGGTGCGCGGGTCGTGGCCGACCGCGATGAACAGACCGGTGACGGGCAGCTCGGAGGTCTCCCCGGTCTTGGTGTTGCGCAGCGTCAGGCTGGAAAGCTTCTGGTCGCCGTGGATCGCGGCGACCTCGCTGTCCCAGGCGAACTTGATCTTCGGGTCGGCGAACGCGCGATCCTGCATGGCCTTGGAGGCCCGAAGGCTGTCGCGGCGGTGGACAATCGTGACGGACTTGGCGAAGCGCGAGAGGAAGGTGGCCTCCTCCATGGCGGTGTCGCCGCCGCCGACGACGGCGATGTCCTGGTCCTTGAAGAAGAACCCGTCGCAGGTGGCACACCAGGAGACTCCGCGACCGGAGAGCGCGTCCTCGTTCGGCAGGCCGAGTTTGCGGTGCTGAGAGCCGGTCGTGACGATGACGGCCTTGGCGCGGTGCACGGTGCCCGCGGTGTCTGTGACGGTCTTGATGTCACCAGAGAGGTCCACGGCGATGACATCGTCCGGGACGAGCTCAGCGCCGAAGCGCTCAGCCTGGGCCCGCATGTTGTCCATCAGCTCCGGCCCCATGATGCCGTCGGGGAAGCCGGGGAAGTTCTCCACCTCGGTGGTGTTCATGAGCGCACCACCGGCGGTGACGGCGCCTTCGAACACCAGCGGCTTCAGCGACGCGCGCGCGGTGTACAGCGCAGCGGTGTAGCCGGCCGGCCCGGAGCCGATGATGATCACATTACGGACGTCGCTCACGGGTTTCTTCCTCGTCTCTGCAGACTGCCTACTGCCTACTGGGGCGGGTCTAACGACTCTCACCCCACCCAACGGATCCTACGGGGCTTGCATTCCCACGGAGGCCGAGCGGCACGGCGGCAGTATCAGGGGCGAGGGTAGGAGTGGGTCAGCAGGAGTTCGCCCTTGCCGGACGGCGCGGTGGCGACGCACGCCGCGTCGACGACATACGCCTGGACTTGAGAGCTGTCGCTGGAGTGCGGCAGGACGACGAGATACGCCTCGGTACCTGCGTAGGTTCCCTGCTCGGCCGCCAGAGCCGGATCGGCGCGGCCCGTGCCCTTCTGAATACAGGCGGGTACTGCGGTGGCCGATGTGCGCATCGGGGACTGAGGGTCGGTCTCGATGCCGGCGGAGGGCTCCGCCTCCGAGCGGGGAGCCGGTTTTGTGCCGCCCTGTGTGCTGTCCTTCGCGGCGCTGTAGGGAGCCAGCAAGGCGTGTACGCGTGCTTGGAGCCGGTTCTCCGAGAAGTCTGACGCTGTATCTGCGGCGCTGACTCCGCTCTTCGTCGACGCTTCCTTGTCGCCGCTTGTGCCGGCGAGGGACTGCGCGAGCAGCAGGCTCACCCCCGCGGCTGCGACACCGAAGGCCGCGCTCAGAACGGCAGTGCGGCGCCGGCGTCGGGGCGGACGGCTCCGGCCGGGGCCCGTGGCCGCGCGGGGGTGTCCTGCGGGGCGGTCCGCAGGAGGGCTCTCGGTCTGCGGCTCAGTGGTCGATGTTTCACGTGAAACATCGACCGGCTCGTCGTCCGGCGCGGTGGCACTCAGCAGCGCCTCGGCGGCCAAAGCGGCGTCGATGCGTCCGGCGATGTCGGCGGGCATGCGTGGCGGACCCGGGAGCGTCCCCAGGAGGTCGCGAATTTCCTCCAGGGAGGCTCGTACGTCGGCACACAGGGCACAGCCGTCCAGATGCTCCCTGACGGCTGCCTGGCGGGACGGTGACAGCAGGCCTTCGGTGAGATCGGAGATCTCGGAAACATCCGGGTGCTGAGTCGTGCCGGTCGTGGAGGTCACGCGCGCCCACCTCCGCCCTTCGCAGCAGCAGGATCATTTGGTCCTGCATCCCTTGGTCCCGACGCAGGTGGGACGGATGTCCCTGGCGTCCGGTTCCTTCCCCTGTCGTGACCGCTGTTATCCCCTGCTTCGCCGCGCAGATGAGTGAGCATGGGGAGCAAGCGCGCTCGTCCACGTGCGCAGCGGCTCTTCACGGTTCCCGTAGGCACGTCCAGCACCCGCGCCGCCTCGGCGACCGGGTAGCCCTGCATGTCGACCAGCACCAGCGCAGCCCGCTGATCGGCGGGAAGCCTGGCCAGGGCGGCCAGCAGCTCGCGATGGAGATCCTGGCGTTCCGCGGGTGCCTCGGCGGACTCATGAGGCTCGAGGAGCTGCTCCAGGCGCTCGGTGTCGTCGACGGGGGATGTCTTGCGGGACGCCGCTTTGCGGGCCCGGTCGAGACAGGCATTGACGGTGATGCGGTGGAGCCATGTCGTCACCGCGGACTGGCCCCGGAAGGTGTGTGCGGCCCGAAAGGCCGAGACCAGGGCGTCCTGGACCGCGTCGGCGGCTTCTTCGCGGTCCCCCAGTGTCCGCAGGGCGACGGCCCAGAGGCGATCGCGGTGGCGCCGCACGAGCTCACCGAAGGCATCCGGATCGCCGGCGACGTGGCGTTCCAGGAGATCCTGGTCGCTTGCTTCGCCGGGTGTGGCGTTGTCCAACGGTGAGCCCCCTCCCCGCGTGATCGCTGAATGTCAGCCGGTGAACTTCACGTCCGTGATGCCCTGCTTGTAGCCCGCCCCGCTGACGCCGTCCTGCGGTGAGTACGGCATCGCGGTCATCCACAGGAGCACATAGCGGCAGTTCACCGGCTCCTTCATGGTCAGCTTCGCCGAACTGTCGCTGGCTTGGGTCGTTGCGATCTTCTTCATGGATTCGACGGGGCCGGACGGCGACAAGGAGTCGACCGCATAGAGAGAGACCGTGGTGTGGGGCCCCCCGTAGCGCAGCGCTATCGAGGCGGCGGAAATGTCCTTCGCGGCGCCTAGGTCGTAGACGATGCCCACACCCTGCTTGATCGACGGAACGAGATCCGGACCGTCGAGGTAGTACTTGGTGCGCCAGTACGAGGAGCTGTCGTCGTCGTACGTGTTGCCGACGTCTGCCGCGTTCTGCGGCTTGCCGTCCGGGGCGTACTCCTCGGCGCCTTGGATGGCCAGCGGTACCGGCGCCTTCGGCTTGTCGTCCTTCTCGCCGTCGGTGGTCTGGGTGTTCCCGGGGTCCTTGGTGCCCGCGTCGCGGTCGAGGAGCCTGTCGGCGATCTGCCAGCTGCCCAGCCCCAGCGCGGCGATGAGCAGCGCGGACACGGCCCACTTGAGGACCTTGCCGGTACGGCTCTCCAGCGGCGCGGGCGGCGCCTGCACGGGCTGGGTCGCTGCGGCGCCTGTATGGGCCGTGGGACGCCCGTACGTGCCCTGCTGGTACGTGGTGCGCTGGTACTCCGGCGGCGGGGTGAAAGCGGGCTCCGGCGGACGGATGCGGGGCATGGCCGCGACCGCCTTCGCCAGCTCGTCCGGGGTGGTGCAGGGCAGCTCCTGCCGGGATGCGGTGGCACCGTCGTTGACCAGAGCGCGCATCGCGAGCTCCGAGAGTCCGCGGTGGACTCCTGCCCGTACCTGGTCGGGGGCGATGAGGCCGACGCCCTTGGGCAGTCCGGAGAGGCCATAGGCGTCGTTCTCGTACGGCCAGCGGTGGGTGAGCGCGGCATAGAGCAGTGCACCGATCGCTTCGGTGTCGGTGCGCTGCGGACGGTCGGCGCTGATGCCGCGCAGCGCGGCGTTCACGGCGAGGCCACGGATCCGGTACTGGCCGGTCGAGCTGCGCAGGACCGCGTTGGGGGTGAGGCGCAGATGGGCCAAGCCCTCACGGTGCGCCGCCGCCATGGCCTGGGAGAGCTGGCTGACCAGCTGGTACGCGTCGTGGGCCTCCATCGGCCCGGCGGCCAGCAGGGTGGTGAGCTCCGTGGCGTCGGGCAGCCACTCGTGGACGACGTAGACGAGATCGTTCTCCTCGACGGCGTCGAGCACCTGGACGAAGCGCGGATCGCCAAGGAGCGCCGCAGAGCGAGCCGCGGCGAGGACGGACCGGGCCCGCGGATGATCGGCGGGCAGGATATGGACGCCGACAGCGCGGCGGAGTTTCTCGTCGACTGCTCGCCAGCTGCTGAATCCCTCCAGACGGGTGACGCACTCCTCGAGCCGGTAGCGTCTGGCGAGCTTGTGGCCGCTGTGCAGCTCGGGCGTTGTGATGGTGGGCTGCTCGCTGTTCCCGCGCTCGCTGCCCGTGTCGTCGGCGCTCTTCTCCGCCGTGTCGTCGGCTTCCGCCACCCCGTCGGTCATGGCCTTGTCCGCCTTGGCGGCCAGCGGGTCGTCACCGCTGTTGTCGGCCACGTCGACGGCAGCACTGCTACGTTCCGCCACCGTCGTTCCCTGCCTCCCCATCCGTTGCGCCATATCCAACAGCCATGCCAATTGTGCCCACAGTCCGGCGCTATGCACGACACACAGTGGCGGACGATGGTTGTGCGCGAACGACCGGGTTCTAGCGCCCGAGACGACCGCGGACCATGCCGACCATGCCGTTGAGCTCTTCGATCCTCATCTTCTTCGCCGCGACGAAGAAGACGCCCAGCAGGACCGCACCGCCGACGACCAGCGCGACGAGCGATCCGAAGGCCCCCTGACCCAGGGTCTGCAGCAGAAGGAAGCCCACCGCGCCGCCCGCGACTGCTGCCGGGACGGATGCCAGGCAGAGCCTGGCGTAGGTGCGGACCACATGGGAGCCGTCGAGGTCGCCACCCAGCCGGTTGCGCAGCCGGCGCCAGGCGATGCCGACACCGACGGCGTAGGCGAGACCGTACGAGGCGGCCATGCCGACCACGGCCCACTGAGCCGGGAGGACGACGTAGCAGGCGGCCGACGCGGCCGCGTTCACGGCGGCGACGATGACCGTGTTGTAGAAGGGCGTGCGGGTGTCCTCGTAGGCGTAGAAGCCACGCAGGACGACGTACTGCACCGAGTAGGGGATCAGGCCGAGGCCGAACGCCATGAGGATGAAGCCCATGGACTGTGCGGCCTGGACGCCGCTGGAGGCGTAGAGCAGGGTGCACATCGGCACGCCCAGCGCCAGGAAGGTGAAGGCGACCGGGACGATCGCGACGGCCGAGTTGCGCAGTCCCTGCGAGATGTCGTCGCGGACGGCACCGGGGTCGTCGTCGTGCGCGGCGCGGGAGATCCGGGGCAGCAGGGCGGCCATGACCGAGACCGTGATGATCGCCTGCGGCATGCCCCAGATCAGCTGTGCGTTGGAGTAGGCCAGGAAGCCGGCCCCGTCCTTGCCGGAGGCCTCACCGGCGGCGGTGGCGAGCTGGGTGACCACGAGGACTCCGGCCTGGTTGGCGAGGACGAACAGAACGGTCCACTTGGCCAGCTTGACCGTCTTGCCGAGTCCCTGGCCCTTCCAGTCGAAGCGGGGGCGGAAGCGGAAGCCCGTCTCGCGGAGGTAGGGGATCATCGCGAGGGCCTGGACGGTCAGACCGAGCAGGGTGCCGATGCCCAGCAGGCGGACGCCCTCCGGCGGGATTGTCTGCACGCTCATGTGGGATTCGGCGGACGTGCCGTACACCCAGATGAAGAGCCCGAAGGTGAAGATCATGACGATGTTGTTGAGGACCGGCGTCCACATCATCGCGCCGAACTTCCCGCGGGCGTTGAGGATCTGTCCCATCACCACGTGCACACCCATGAAGAAGATCGTGGGCAGGCAGTAGCGGGCGAAGGTGACGGCGACACTGTTCGCCGGTGGGTCGTTGGCGATCGTGGCCGACATCAACTTGATCAGCAGCGGCGCGGCGAACACGGCGATGACGACGATGCCGCCGAGCGCGACCATCACGAGTGTCAGCAGTCGGTTGGCGTAGGCCTCGCCGCCGTCCTCGTCGTTCTTCATGGCGCGCACGAGCTGCGGCACGAAGACCGAGTTGAGTCCGCCGCCGACGGTGAGGATGTAGATCATCGTCGGCAGCGTGTAGGCGACCGTGAAGGCGTCACCGAGCAGGGCGGCGCCCAGGGCACCGGTGATCACGAGACTGCGGACAAAGCCGGTGAGGCGCGAGACAAGCGTGCCGGCCGCCATCACCGCGCTGGACTTGAGCAGTCCGGATGCCCGGCCGCCCACCTTCTTCGGGGCGGGTGCCGGGGCCGCAGGTTCCGCCGCGGACGGGGCCGGTGGCTGACCGGATGCCTGCTGGTCGCGGTAGAGATGGGCGAACGCGTCCGGCTCCGGCTCGTTCTCCCCGGCCCTGGTCACGAGCTCGTCGACGCCCGTGAACTGGGCGCCGCTGGTGTCGTCCCCATAGGGCAGACGGCGCGACGGGCCATCCGGCTCGGGCGGCGGGGTCTGGGCCCAGATCCGCGGGTCCGGCGCATGCTCCTGGGCGGGTGGCTGCTGGTAGAGCGGCTGCGGCTGGGGGAAGCTGCTGCTGTGCGGTGGCGGCGGGTGGGCGGCACGGTCGTAGAGCGCCTCCGACACGGGGTCCTGGGCGGACAGGTCCTGCTCCCGGTAGGGGTCGTGCGCGTACGCGTCGTCGACGTACGGGTCCGCGGTGGGCTCGGGCGACGGCGTGGGCACCTGGCCCGCCGACGGCTGATCCGCCCGCTGCGGGCCGGGCGCGGGGTACTCAGCCCGCAAGGAGGGTGCGGTGTTGCCCGCACCCTGCCCACGGTCACCGTCGTACGGCGCGTTCATGGTTACCCCACCTCATCGTCCCCGGCCGACCGGCCACGACATCGCTCAACGGTCCACTTTCTCACCCGTGCCCGACGGGTCCCCGCTTTCCGGTCCGGTGTCCGGTGCGGGGTCACTCGGCTGCTCGGGGTCCTCGCCCTCATCAGCCATGGCGGCCGCCTCGCGGGCAGCAGCGCGCTTGCGCTGGGTGTACATCCTGACGCCCGCGAGGACGAGCAACAGTACGCCGCCCGCGATGACGAGCATCACGGTCGGGGTGATCTCGGAAGCCCTGACTGTGAAGGTCATCGGGCCTCCGTACAGCTTGCCGTCCATCGTGTAGAGCTGTGCCGTCACCTGCACCGGACCGTTGGCATTGGCCGCGGCGGTGAACTTCACCGACTGGCTGTGCCCGCCTTCGATCTTGATCTGGCGCTCGGCGACGACCTTGTCCTCGCCGAGTTCGAGGCGTGTGGGGTTCGACGACTTCAGCCGGAGAACGAGGTTGTCGACGCCCTGGACGAGCTTGTTCTGCACGGTGACGGGGATGGTGGCGCTACGGCCCGACAGGGTCACGGCCGACTTCTGGATCAACCGCACCTCTGTGCTGAGGTCCTCCAGGAAGCTCTGTACACCTCTGCGGTAGTCGGCCGCGGCCCGTGCCTTGCCGCGCCAGGACGTGGACATCTCCCGATTGATCGCATTGCCGAACGGAGTGACCACCCGGTCCGGTGCGGTCAGGATGACCTTGAAATTGTCGAGGGTCTCCTGGGTCGACCTGATGTCCTGGAAGGTCTGGACCGGCAGCTCCCGTACGCGGAGCCGATCCGGGTATCGGGAGGCGCTGGGCACGTCGGTGGTGGCATCGGGGTCGGGCTTCGTGGCCGCGGCCGCGATCAGGTCGAGAGGCTGGGTCCAGCGCTGGCCGGCGAGACCGTGCAGCGCGCTCGCCATCGTCTGTGCCTGGGAGGCCGACGGCGTGCGCTGCGGCGCGACCACGATGCTGCGCTGCTTGTCCGGCGCCTGAAGGGTCAGCGCGAGAGCCTGCGCGAGGAACTTCTGAACCGCGGAGGTCGAGGTCCCGGCCTTGGTCATGTCGCCCTGGAAGGCCGTGGAGAGCCGTTCGTCCGCGACGACGGCCGTCGTACCGCCACCGATGGGCCGGGCCGCGGACGGCGTGTAGGACACCGAGCCGGTCTCCCGGAGACTGTCGCTACGGGCGATGACCTTGTGTGCTCCTGCCGAGGTCGCCACATCGACGATCGACGGGTCGATCGCGCCCTCCATCGGCCAGGCGAAGTCTATGGACGGCTTCACATGGAGGATCGTCTCGACGGTCGTCTCGGCCACCGCGGTGGCCGGCTGAAGCTGGCTGAGGGACCCGGAGACGTCCTTCCCCCGGTGTGCGAGGGAGGCCAGATCGGGGTCGGCGAACGGCAGCGCGACGACCTTGCTGTCTTGTACCGCTTTCTCGAGCGAGCTCAGCCACTTCCTGGCCACGGTCTGGTTCCGGCCGGCGATGGTGCCGTCCGTCCCGTTCTTGATCCGGTAGTTCCGGGTCATTGCCTCGGCCGTCGCCAGCAGGTCCGGGTCGATGACCCAGGTCACGGGGAGCTCGCTGCCGAGCGAGACGAGCTGCTCGAGCCGGCCACCGGGGGCGAGCTCAGCGGCCAGGCTGTCGTTCTCGAAGATCGGCGTCTGCTGTTCGTCCGAGCCGGTCTCGGCGGACAGGTGCGTCGAGGAGATGAGCGGCCACAGGAAAGTGAGCTGGGTCTTCTTCTTGGCGGCATCCGGCTGCCAGGGCAGGAACGTCCGCTCGATGCCCAGCACCCGCTCGTACGGCTCGCTCGGAGTCTCTCCGGAGAGGGACACCCCGAGCTGGTACACACCGTCCTCGTCGAGCCCGAGCTTGCCGACCGGGACAGTGAGTGCGAAGTCCTCGCTTATCCCGGCCGCAAGCTTGGGGAGCTTGACGGTGTACGGGTCGCCGAGCTTCTCGGCGTCGCTGCCCGGCGAGAAGCCGGTGCGCCGAGAGGCCTCATCGATCTCCGGGCGACCCGCCATACGCGGGCCGACCCTCAGATCGACCTGCGCGTCCGTGACCGGTTCCTTGCCCTTGTTCGTCACAGTGCCCGTGATGGTGAGCGTGTCGTCTTTCACAGGGGCGCTGGGAGTCAAGGAGTCGAGAGACACATCCACGGTGCGGGAGCCGGTGGCGTCCTCTGCGGCGTGCGCGGGTGAGGCCGTCGGTACATAAACCAGAGCGGCCAGCAGTGGTGTTCCCGCAAGGAGGGCGGCTGTGCGCCGCAGCCACCGGCGGGCAGGAGAGGGACCCATCCCCTGGAATTCTGCCGCCTCGGCCACGCGCTCGTCCGTCCCTTGTCGTCTGTTGCCGTTGGTGGGTGTCGCTAGGTGCGTCCACGCATGGTAACGAGGCGCGCTGTGACGAAGTGCTGGGGACTGCTCCACAAGATCGGAAGAGTGGTGGGGGCGCCGGAAACAGGGAAGCCCGGGTCCGCGCGGGCACGTACCCTTTTCTGTTGTGCCGAACGCCAACGAAGACAACCCCACTGCACTGAACCACGTGCAGCGCCGCGCGGTCAGTGAACTGCTGCGGGTGTCCCCTGTCGCCGATGACCTGGCCCGCCGGTTCCAGGAGGCCGGGTTCAGCCTAGCCCTGGTTGGTGGCTCGGTCCGGGACGCGCTCCTCGGCAGGCTCGGTAATGATCTCGACTTCACGACCGACGCCCGCCCCGAGGACGTTCTGAAGATCGTCCGGCCGTGGGCGGACTCCGTGTGGGAGGTGGGGATCGCGTTCGGCACGGTCGGCTGCCAGAAGGATGCCCGTGTCGAAGACGCTCTTCAGCGCTTTCAGATCGAGGTCACGACATACCGCTCCGAGGCCTACGACCGAACCTCGCGCAAGCCTGAGGTCTCCTACGGCGACTCCATCGAGGAGGACCTCGTCCGCCGCGACTTCACCGTGAACGCGATGGCCGTCGCGCTGCCGGAGAAGGAGTTCATTGATCCGCACGGTGGCCTGGAGGATCTCGCAGCGCGCGTGCTGCGTACTCCCGGTGCCCCCGAGGACTCCTTCTCGGACGACCCGCTGCGCATGCTGCGGGCTGCGCGTTTCGCGGCCCAGCTGGACTTCGAGGTGGCTCCGGAGGTCGTCACCGCGATGAAGGAGATGGCGGACCGGATCGAGATCGTCTCTGCCGAGCGGATCCGTGACGAGTTCAACAAGCTGATCCTCTCCCCGTATCCGCGGAAGGGCCTGGCTCTCCTTGTCGGCACCGGTCTCGCCGAACACTTCATCCCCGAACTGCCGGCGCTCCGACTGGAGAGCGATGAACATCACCGGCACAAGGATGTGTACGAGCACTCACTGACCGTGTTGGACCAGGCGATCGAGCTGGAGGAGAGCGGCCCGGATCTCGTGCTGCGCCTGGCCGCGCTGCTTCACGACATCGGAAAGCCGAGGACCCGCCGATTCGAGTCGGACGGCCGGGTTTCTTTCCACCACCACGAGGTGGTGGGCGCCAAGATGACCAAGAAGCGGCTGACGGCGCTCAAGTACTCCAACGACATGGTCAAGGACATCTCGCGGCTGGTTGAGCTGCATCTGCGGTTCCACGGCTATGGCACCGGTGAGTGGACCGACTCGGCGGTGCGGCGCTACGTACGGGATGCCGGCCCTCTGCTGGAGCGGCTGCACAAGCTGACCCGCTCGGACTGCACCACGCGGAACAAGCGGAAGGCGAGTGCGCTGTCGCGCGCCTATGACGGGCTCGAGGAGCGCATCGCCCAGCTCAAGGAGCAGGAGGAGCTGGACTCGATCCGTCCGGACCTCGATGGCAACCAGATCATGGAGATCCTTGGCGTCGGCCCCGGCCCTGCGGTCGGCAGGGCGTACCAGGCACTCCTGGAGCTGCGCCTGGAGAACGGGCCCATGGAGCACGAGGCGGCCGTCGCCGCGCTCAAGGAGTGGTGGGCCAAGCAGGGCTGAGTCTGACTGTGCCGTGTTTCACGCGAGCGATGTTTCACGTGAAAACACGGCAAGGTCGGCCGATCGAGGGGCGATGTTTCACGTGAAACATCGCCCCTAGCGCCAACGGGTCATGGCCGTCGCTACGACGGTGTAGACGGCGGCGACCGAGAGGACGAGCGGCACGGACCTGCCGTCCGGGGGCAGCATCAGGGCGGCCACGCCTGCGGCGGCTACGAAGGCGACGTTGAACACCACGTCGTAGAGGGAGAACACCCGGCCGCGGAAGGCGTCGTCGATGGAGGTCTGCACGACCGTGTCGGTGGCGATCTTGGATCCCTGAGTGATGACCCCGAGGATGAACGCAGCGATGAGCATCGGGGCGGGGGCGAAGGGGAGTCCGAGTGCCGGTACGAGAATTGCCGCCACTCCTGCGCACGTTGCCACCCAGCCGTACTCGCCGAGCCGGGCGACCGCCCAAGGTGTGATGGCAGCCGCGGCGAAGAAGGCTGCGCCCGAGATCCCTACGGCGAGACCGAGAAGGGTGAGCCCCTCCGACTCCGTCTCCGACCATGCGTACCGGCAGAGCATCAGCACCATGACAGTCAGCGCGCCGTAGCAGAAGCGGAGCAGGGTCATGGCCGCGAGGGCGCGGGCGGCGACCTGTCGCTCGGCCAAGTGGCGCAGCCCGCTCACAAGGCCGCGGACCGTTGAGGCGACCGCGGCGCCCAGTCGTGACTGCACGAGCTCCGGATCGGGCCCGAGCAGCTCCCGCGCCATGCGCAGAGAGGCCAGTCCGGCGCAGAGATAGACCGCGGCGCCCAGCAGCACCACCGTGGCGTCGGACCCTTCGGCGACCACGCGCAGGGCGACGGCGAGCGCACCGCCCGCGGTCGCGGCAAGCGTTCCCGCGGTCGGCGAGATGGAGTTGGCCATGACGAGCCGCTTCTCATCGACGACGCGCGGCAGTGCGGCGGACAGTCCGGCCAGGATGAAGCGATTGACTGCCGTGACGGAGAGCGCGGAGACGTAGAAGAGCCAGTCGGGAACGGCGGTGACAATCAGCACGGCGGTGCCGGCGGCGAGCGCGGCTCGGAGGAGATTGCCGTAGAGGAAGACCTGACGGCGCTGCCAGCGGTCCAGGAGGACGCCTGCGAAGGGGCCGACGAGTGAGTACGGCAGCAGTAGCACGGCCATCGCTGAGGCGATGGCGCCGGGCGAGGTCTGCCTCTCCGGTGAGAACACGACGTACGCGGCGAGCGCCACCTGATAGACGCCGTCGGCGGACTGCGAGAGCAGCCGCACGGTCAGCAGTCGGCGGAAGTTCGTCAGGCGCAGGAGTACGCGCAGATCACGTACGACAGGCATGTGCGCAAGCGTCACACAGGAAGAGGGCCCCCGGGCAGAAGCCACGGGGACCCTCATATGTCCGGCAGGACAAGCGGCCGGCGCGCTGTACTTCCTTTCGCCGGCGCGCTGCGCCCTGTCTCGCTAGCGCTCGACCTCGCCCTTGATGAACTTCTCGACGTTCTCGCGCGCCTCGTCGTCGAAGTACTGGACCGGCGGGGACTTCATGAAGTACGAGGAGGCCGACAGGATCGGACCACCGATCCCGCGGTCCTTGGCGATCTTCGCCGCGCGCAGGGCATCGATGATGACACCCGCGGAGTTCGGGGAGTCCCACACCTCGAGCTTGTACTCCAGGTTCAGGGGGACGTCACCGAACGCGCGGCCCTCCAGGCGGACGTACGCCCACTTGCGGTCGTCGAGCCAGGCCACGTAGTCCGACGGGCCGATGTGCACGTTCTTCTCGCCGAGCTCCCGGTCCGGGATCTGGGAGGTGACGGCCTGCGTCTTGGAGATCTTCTTGGACTCCAGGCGCTCACGCTCGAGCATGTTCTTGAAGTCCATGTTGCCGCCGACGTTCAGCTGCATCGTGCGGTCCAGGACGACACCCCGGTCCTCGAACAGCTTCGCCATGACGCGGTGCGTGATGGTGGCGCCGACCTGCGACTTGATGTCGTCACCGACGATCGGGACACCGGCCTCGGTGAACTTGTCCGCCCACTCCTTGGTGCCGGCGATGAAGACCGGGAGAGCGTTGACGAAGGCGACCTTGGCGTCGATGGCGCACTGCGCGTAGAACTTCGCGGCGTCCTCGGAGCCCACCGGCAGATAGCAGACGAGTACGTCGACCTGCTTGTCCTTGAGGACCTGGACGATGTCGACCGGGGCCTCGGGGGACTCCTCGATGGTCTCGCGGTAGTACTTGCCCAGACCGTCGAGGGTGTGGCCGCGCTGGACCTTCACGCCCGTGGACGGCACGTCGCAGATCTTGATGGTGTTGTTCTCGCTGGCACCGATGGCGTCCGCGAGGTCGAGGCCGACCTTCTTCGCGTCGACATCGAATGCGGCCACGAACTCGACGTCCCGGACGTGGTAGTCGCCGAACTGGACGTGCATCAGACCCGGCACCTTGGCCGCCGGGTCGGCGTCCTTGTAGTACTCGACGCCCTGCACCAGCGAGGCGGCGCAGTTGCCCACGCCGACGATGGCTACGCGAACCGAACCCATTCCGGTTGCTCCCTGTTTGTTCTCGTACGAGACCCTGCGTGGATGCGGGGCCTCATTTGGTGGTGTCATCGGACGGATCCGGCGCGGTGGGGTGCCCTGAGGAGCTCCCCTCGGGGGCCACTTCGCCCCGGTGCCGGGGCAGGTCGCCCGTCTCTCCAGATGTGGTGTCCTGCTGAGCGGCTTCCCCCGGGGCGGAGGATCGTCGCTGATCCCGTCCCGCCCGCTCGCTCTCGATGAGCTCGTTCAGCCAGCGCACTTCGCGCTCCACGGACTCCATGCCGTGGCGCTGCAGCTCAAGCGTGTAGTCGTCGAGGCGCTCGCGTGTGCGGGCGAGGGAGGCACGCATCTTTTCCAGACGCTCCTCCAGGCGGCTGCGCCGGCCCTCCAGCACGCGCATCCGCACCTCCCGTTCCGTCTGCCCGAAGAAGGCGAACCGGGCGGCGAAGTGCTCGTCCTCCCAGGTGTCGGGGCCGGTGTGGGAGAGGAGCTCCTCGAAGTGCTCCTTACCTTCCGCCGTCAGGCGGTAGACGATCTTGGCTCGGCGGCCTGCGAGGGAGGCGGCGAGGGCGTCCTCGGGAGCACTTCCCGGCTCCTCGATCAACCAGCCGTTGGCGACCAGCGTCTTGAGGCAGGGGTAGAGGGTCCCGTAACTGAACGCCCGGAAGACTCCCAGCGACGTGTTGAGCCGCTTGCGCAGCTCATACCCGTGCATCGGGGCTTCACGGAGCAGGCCGAGAACGGCGAACTCGAGGATGCCGGAGCGTCTGCTCATCGTTCGCCTCCTCCGTCTTCCCTGGCCCTTATGCCGTGCTGATGTATCGACTCGATACATCCAGACGATAGAACGGCGGTCCGGCTGCGACAAGAGGAGGCATCGTGACCGGCATCACATCGTCAATTCGCAGCAATTGAGTTGCCTGATTTGGGGTGAATTGTGGCGCTAGATGGGTTTTGACCGTGCGTAGTCTGTGCGGCATGCAGACCACCGGGAACCGTGTGACGCCAGAGAGCGTCATCGTCCTGGATGCATCACGGATGAGCCCGTCGCCGGGCTGGTCCGTATTCATTGCGGGGGGACCGGATCTCAACTGCCGCTTCCAGGCCTTCATGCCTGCCCGAGGAGTAGTCGTTCGATGAGCGAGCACCGTCGCAAACCGCCGCAGCCCGAGGGTGGCGGACGTGCCGCGGCCCGGCGCGCCGCCCAGCAGCCCTCAGGCCGCCGCGCAGCCCCCAGGGGCGCCACCGGATCCCCTTCCGACGCGTACGGGCAGGAGCGGCCGTACGGCGGCCGTGCCGAAGCCCGGCGCGCCGCCCAGCGCGGTGGCGGGGGTCGCAGAAGGGCCGCCGAGGGCGGCGGAGCGGGCTACGGAGGCCACGGCGGTGGCCGGCGTGGCGGAGGCGGCGGTCACGGTGGACCGGGCGGCCGCGGACGGGGCGGCGGTCCCGGCAGGAAGCGGCTGATCGACTACCCGCGCTACGACAAGTACGGCTGGCGGCGCTGGGTGCCCTCGTGGAAGCTCGTGACCGGGCTCTTCCTCACCTTCATGGGCAGTCTGATGGCGGCGGGGACGCTCGCCTACGCCATGGTGGAGATCCCCGACGAGGACAAGGCCGCCAAGGCCGAGAACAACGTCTACTACTGGGCTGACGGCTCGCAGATGGCTGCGACCGGTGGTGAGATCAACCGGCAGGTCATCGGGATCGAGAGCATTCCCACCGCCATGCAGAACGCGGTGATCTCAGCGGAGAACAAGACGTTCCTGGAGGACTCGGGCGTCGACCCGATGGGTATCGCCCGTGCCGCCTTCAACATGGCCAGGGGCGGCGAGACCCAGGGCGGCTCGACCATCACCCAGCAGTACGTGAAGAACAACCGGCTCGCCGACCAGTCCCAGACCCTGACCCGCAAGGTCAAGGAGCTGTTCATCTCCATGAAGGTGGGCGCCACGCTGGACAAGCCCAAGATCATGGCGGGCTATCTGAACACCTCGTACTACGGACGCGGTGCCTACGGAATCCAGGCCGCGGCGCGCACGTACTACAACGAGAACGCCAAGGACCTCACCCCGAGCCAGTGCGCCGCCCTTGCCTCGCTTCTCAAGGGCGCGACGTACTACGACCCCTACGGTGTCCCGGAGGTCGACCCGGTAAAGGCCACTCGCGAGAAGAACACCGAACGCGCCGTCGAGCGCTGGCAGTGGATCCTCGACGAGATGGTCAAGGACGGCCATCTCCCTGCCGCGGAGCGGGCCACGTACACGAAGTTCCCCATGCCCCTGCCGCCCAACAGGAACGCTCAGCTCAGTGGGCAGATCGGCTATCTGGTCGACCTCGCCAAGGCCAACTTCGTCAACAGCAACGACCGAGGCATCACCGCTGAGGACCTGACCCAGGGCGGCTACGAGATCCACACGACCTTCGACAGGAAGAAGGTCAAGCTGCTCGAGGAGTCCGTCAAGAAGGTCTACGAAAAGAACATCGACCCCAAGAAGCGCCCGGAGAAGGACACCCACGTCCAGTTCGGCGGCGCCTCGGTGAACCCGAAGACCGGCGCGATCGTCGCCATCTACGGTGGCCAGGACGCGACCAAGCACTTCACCAACAACGCCGACGAGACCGGTGCCCAGGTCGGATCGACCTTCAAGCCCTTCGTTCTCGCCGCCGCGATGCAGGACGGTGTGCGCGATCCCCAGCTCGGTCCGGACCAGGGGCCGGAGAGTCGCAGGCGGGTCGACCCCAACAAGAGCAAGTACAACGGGGTCAACAAGCTCAAGATCAAGAAATACGACGGGAGCGTCTGGCAGAACGAGAAGGGCGAGGAGTGGCTGCAGGTCAATGACGGCAACAGGTCGTACTCGGACATGACGCTGCGCGAGGCCATGATCGAGTCCGCCAACTCCCCCTTCGTCCAGCTGGGCATGGATGTCGGAATCGACAACGTCAGGCAGGCCGCGATCAAGGCCGGCCTGCGGGAGACCAGCCTGGTCGAGGCCAACGTCCCGTCGTTCTCGATCGGTATCTCCGACCCCAGCGCCATCCGCATGGCAGGGGCGTACGCGACCTTCGCGGCCGACGGGAAGCAGCGCGATCCGTACTCGGTCACCAAGGTCGAGAAGCGCGGGGAGACCATCTACGAGCACGAGGACAAGGCCAAGGTGGCCTTCTCGTCCGCCATCGCGAGCAACGTGACCGATGTGCTGGCGGATGTCGTCAAGAAGGGCACGGGCACCAACGCCCAGATCCCGGGCCGTGACGTCGCGGGCAAGACCGGTACGACCGACGGAAACAAGTCCGCCTGGTTCGTGGGCTACACGCCCCAGCTGGCGACCGCCATCGACATGTACCGCATGGACGACAACGCGGAGAGCAAGAACCGCAAGTTCCTCGAGATGTACGGAACAGGTGGCCAGAAGCAGATCCACGGTGCGTCGTTCCCGTCCGAGATCTTCCAGAAGTACATGTCGGCAGCCCTGAACGGCGAGGAAGCGATTCCGTTCCCGGAGCCCGAGCCCCTCGACGCAGAGGCTGTCTACGGCGGTGGCCAGCCCAGCCCCACCCCGACGCCGTCCGAGAGCCCGTCGGAGAGCCCGTCGGAGGGCCCGTCCGGGAAGCCGTCGAAGGGCCCCTCCAAGTCGCCGGACCCGAGCACCTCCTGCGACCCGTTCGACTGGAACTGCACCCCCACCAAGGGTCAGGACGGCGGCGGAACCAACTCCGGTACCGACACGGGCGGAGTGACCGACGGCGGTACGACGGACGGTGGGGTGACCAGCAGCCCATCAGAGTCCACGACCAGCGGCAACGGCGGAGGCAACGGCAACGGCAACAGCAGCGGCTGGCTCGCAGGCGCAGGGGGCTGACGGCCTGAAGTTTCGTACCGGCCAACGTACGGCGGTCGCACGGGAAGAGTTCTTCCGGTGCGACCGCCGTCCTTTTGGGGATCCCCGGGGGAGCATCGTCCCGCTCCGCGGGTGCCGCCGCCGCCATCCCTCGGCACAGCCTCGTACGGCAGGATGTGCCTATGCCGAGCCCAGAGAAGACGAGCGTGCGCCAGGACGAGCCGGTGGTGCGTCCCACACAGCGGGACGAGGTCGCCGCGGCCGGCAGTGAGCTGATCGGCGGTCCGCTGGGCCGCTTCGCCTGGGTCGGCAGCAGCTGGTTCACCCCCGTACGTGTCGTCGCGCTCGTCGCGATCGGGATGTTCGCGCTGGGCATGGTGCAGAAGATCCCGTGCTACGAGTGGGCGTGGTTCCGGGGCGCGAGCTCGCAGTACACCCACGCCTGCTACTCCGACATCCCGCACCTCTTCCTCGGGCGAGGCTTCGCCGACGGGCTCGTGCCCTACTTCGACCGGCTCAGCGGTGACATGAAGTACCTCGAGTACCCGGTCCTCACGGGGCTGTTCATGCAGGTCGCCGCCTGGCTGACGCTGCCCTTCGACGGCTCCGTCCAGCAGCGCGAGCAGGCGTACTGGATGGCCAACGCGGGCATGCTGCTCATCTGCGCCGCCGTCATCGCGGTCTGCGTCGCGCGCACCCACCGCAGGCGGCCCTGGGACGGGCTGCTGGTCGCCCTGGCGCCCGCGTTCGCCCTCACCGCCACCATCAACTGGGACCTGTTCGCGGTGGCCCTCACGGCCGCGGCGATGCTGATGTGGTCGCGCGAGCGTCCGCTGGCCTTCGGCATCCTCATCGGGCTGGCGACCGCGGCCAAGCTCTATCCGGTGCTGCTGCTCGGACCGCTGCTGGTGCTGTGCTGGCGGGCCGGCAAGTACCGGCAGTACGGGACGGCGCTGCTGGGTGCTGCCGGTGCCTGGCTTGTGGTGAACCTGCCGGTGATGCTGCTCGCTCCCGAGGGGTGGAAGTTGTTCTACAGCTTCAGCCGCGAGCGGGGCGTCGACTTCGGCTCCTTCTGGCTGATCATCACGCAGCGCACGGGCCGGCCGCTGGACGTCGATGCCGTCAACACGTACGCGACGCTGCTGATGATCGTGGCGTGCGCGGGTATCGCGGCGCTGGCCCTGACCGCGCCGCGCCGGCCCCGCTTCGCGCAGCTCGCCTTGCTGGTCGTGGCCGCGTTCATCCTCACCAACAAGGTCTACTCACCGCAGTACGTCCTGTGGCTGATCCCGCTCGCCGCACTCGCCCGGCCGCGCTGGCGGGACTTCCTGATCTGGCAGGCGTGCGAGGTCATGTACTTCCTGGGCATCTGGATGTACCTCGCGTACACGACGAGCGGTGACAAGCACCAGGGGCTGCCGCAGGAGGGATACCAGCTGGCGATCGCCCTGCATCTGCTGGGGACGCTCTACCTGTGCGCGCTGGTCGTACGGGACATCCTGATGCCGGAGCGCGACGTCGTGCGGCAGGACGGCTCCGACGACCCGTCGGGCGGGGTGCTGGACAGGGCGCCGGACGTGTTCGCGCTCGGCCGGGCGGCGCATCCGCCGCGGCACGCGGCACACGCGGTGGAGGGGCCCCGGGTGGAGTGGGGAATGACGGGCACCACAGGGTCCACGGGGACCACGGTGGGCTGAACCCGAGCCACGGGCACGCCGTCAGGGGGCATCGGGGCCACGAGCGCACTGTCAGGAATCACCGGGGCCACGGACCGCTCCGTGGCCCCGGGGAGTGTCGCTTCGCGGCGCCTAGCGGTCGACCAGGCGGTCGAACTGCGTGGTCGTGTGGCGCAGATGGGCGACGAGCTCGTCGCCGACCTTCGGCTCCTGGGCGTCCGCGGGGACAAACAGGATCGAGACCTGCATGTGCGGCGGCTCGGCGAACCAGCGCTGCTTGCCCGCCCAGACGAACGGCGAGAGGTTGCGGTTGACCGTGGCCAGGCCGGCGCGGGCGACGCCCTTGGCGCGCGGCATGACGCCGTGCAGGGCCTTCGGCGCCTCCAGGCCGACGCCGTGGGAGGTGCCGCCGGCGACGACCACGAGCCAGCCGTCCGAGGCGGCCTTCTGCTGCCGGTAGCCGAAGCGGTCGCCCTTGGCGACGCGGGTGACGTCGAGGACGGAGCCGCGGTACTCGGTCGCCTCGTGGTCGCCGAGCCACAGCCGGGTGCCGATCCGGGCGCGGAAGCGGGTCTGCGGGAACTGCTGCTGCAGCCGGGCCAGTTCCTCGGCCCGCAGATGGCTCACGAACATGGTGTGCAGCGGCAGTCTGGCCGCGCGCAGCCGGTCCATCCAGCCGATGACCTCCTCGACCGCGTCGGAGCCGTCCGTGCGGTCCAGCGGCAGGTGCAGCGCAAAGCCTTCGAGGCGTACGTCCTCGATCGCGGCGTGCAGCTGGCCCAGTTCCTGCTCGGAGACGCCGTGGCGCTTCATGGAGCTCATGCACTCGATGACGACGCGCGCGCCGACCAGGGCGTGCACCCCGTCGACCGACGAGACGGAGCGGACGACACGGTCCGGCAGCGGAACCGGTTCCTCGCCCCGACGGAACGGGGTGAGGACGAGGAGGTCGCCGCTGAACCAGTCCTTTATCCGGGCCGCTTCGTAGGTCGTGCCGACGGCGAGCATGTCCGAGCCGAAGCGGGTCGTCTCCTCGGCGAGCCGCTCATGGCCGAACCCGTAGCCGTTTCCCTTGCAGACGGGTACGAGGCCCGGGAACTGGTCGATCACGGACTTCTGGTGCGCCCGCCAGCGCGCGGTGTCGACGTAGAGGGAGAGCGCCATGGCCGGGACCGGAACCTTTCTGGTGGCAGCGGTGTATCAGAGGTATGAGCGAGGTTACGGAAGAATCAGCGACGCGACATGTAGATGTCGAGCGCCTTGTGCAGCAGCTTGTTGAGCGGGAAGTCCCACTCCCCGACGTACTCGACGGCCTCTCCGCCTGTGCCGACCTTGAACTGGATCAGGCCGAAGAGGTGGTCGGTCTCGTCGAGCGAGTCGCTGATGCCCCGCAGGTCGTAGACGGTGGCGCCCATGGCGTACGCGTCGCGCAGCATCCGCCACTGCATCGCGTTCGAGGGCCGGACCTCACGCCCGATGTTGTCGGACGCGCCGTAGGAGTACCAGACATGGCCCCCGACGACGAGCATCGTCGCCGCCGACAGGTTCACGCCGTTGTGCCTCGCGAAGTAGAGGCGCATGCGGTTCGGGTCCTCGTTGTTCAGCACCGTCCACATGCGCTGGAAGTACGAGAGAGGGCGCGGCCGGAAGTGGTCCCGCACGGCCGTGATCTCGTACAGCCGCTGCCACTCGGCGAGGTCGTCGTAGCCGCCCTGGACGACCTCGACGCCTGCTTTCTCGGCCTTCTTGATGTTGCGCCGCCACAGCTGGTTGAAGCCCTTGAGGACGTCGTCGAGCGACCGGTTGGCCAGCGGCACCTGGTAGACGTACCGGGGCTGGACGTCACCGAAACCGGCGCCGCCGTCCTCGCCCTGCTGCCAGCCCATCTTGCGGAGCCGGTCCGCCACCTCGAAGGCGCGCGGCTCGATGTGGGTGGCCTCGACATCGCGCAGGCGCTTCACATCCGGGTCCTGGATGCCCGTCTTGATCGCCGGGGCGTCCCAGCGGCGGATGACGACCGGCGGGCCCATCTTCACGGAGAAGGCGCCCTGGTTCTTGAGGTGCGCCAGCATCGGCTGCAGCCAGTCGTCCAGGTTCGGGGCGTACCAGTTGATCACCGGGCCCTCGGGCAGATACGCCAGGTACCGCTTGATCTTGGGCAGCTGGCGGTACAGGACGAGCCCGACTCCGACGAGCTCCCCGCTCTTGTCGAACCAGCCCAGGTTCTCGGAGCGCCACTCCGTCTTGACGTCCGCCCATGCCGGGACCTGGCAGTGACTCGCCGCAGGCAGGCTCTGGATGTATGCCAGATGCTGCTCTCGGCTGATGGTCCTCAGGGTCAGGCTCATGCGGGGCGCTCCTCGGCAGGTGTGTCCCCATGGGTACAGGGGCTCCGGCTCTCGCGCCGAAGCCTACTGGGCATGGGGAGCGCCCCGCGTGGCCGCGGGGGAACGGGGGCTAGTAGCCGATGAGCCCGCCGAAGAGCCCGCCGTGTGCCATCCCGAGGAAGAAGCCGACGGCAGCGGCACCGAGTCCGATGACCGTCAGGAAGCGCTCGCGGGTCGTGACCGAGATGAACTGGCCGTACCCACCGGTGAGGATGCCGATCAGGCCGGACCACGAGCTGAGCAGGTGGAGGCTGTCGAACTGGGCGGACACGAAGGCCACGACACCCAGGATCAGGGTCGCGATCATCAGGGTGTCCTGGAGCGGATGGGGCTTGCCGTCCGTGGCGAAGAGAGAGCCGGTGGGATTCGGTTGAGTTTGCGCCATGAAGCACCTCCTGGCATTCCCGGAAGGCGGCGCCCTGTGACGCCGCCCACACCGATGGGTCCAGAGTGCGGTGCCAGGCCGCCGGATTTCAACCGGAAGCGGGTCTGCGGGTACTGTGTACGATCTGCGCCGGTGTCTGCCCAGCCCCCGCACTCGATCCTCGCTCGACGAGGCCGATTGTCAGTGGGGCCTGATTTACTCGTAGACATCGATGCTCACGCATCACGACCCTCCTGCCACGGAACGACCGTGGCCGCTGAGTCCAAAGGAGGTGGGTTCCACATGCGTCACTACGAGGTGATGGTCATCCTCGACCCCGATCTCGAGGAGCGCGCTGTCTCCCCGCTGATCGAGAACTTCCTCTCCGTCGTCCGTGAGGGCAACGGAAAGGTGGAGAAGGTCGACACCTGGGGCCGTCGTCGTCTCGCTTACGAGATCAAGAAGAAGCCCGAGGGCATCTACTCGGTCATCGACCTGCAGGCCGAGCCTGCGGTCGTCAAGGAGCTCGACCGCCAGATGAACCTGAACGAGTCGGTCCTCCGGACCAAGGTCCTCCGTCCCGAGACCCACTGAGCACCTAGCTCAGAGGTCATCGGGTTCGAGTAGCAGCAAGCAGCCAAGCAATCCCGCCGAGAGGTTCACCCATGGCAGGCGAGACCGTCATCACGGTCGTCGGCAATCTCGTCGACGACCCCGAGCTGCGCTTCACCCCGTCCGGTGCGGCGGTCGCGAAGTTCCGCATCGCGTCCACTCCCCGCACCTTCGACCGTCAGACCAATGAGTGGAAGGACGGCGAGAGCCTCTTCCTCACCTGCTCGGTCTGGCGTCAGGCGGCGGAGAACGTCGCCGAATCGCTCCAGCGAGGCATGCGCGTCGTCGTGCAGGGCCGGCTGAAGCAGCGGTCCTACGAGGACCGCGAGGGCGTCAAGCGCACGGTCTACGAGCTGGACGTCGAGGAAGTCGGCCCCAGCCTCAAGAACGCCACGGCCAAGGTCACCAAGACCACCGGTCGCGGTGGTCAGGGCGGCTACGGCGGCGGCCAGCAGGGTGGCGGCAGCTGGGGCGGCGGTCCCGGCGGCGGTGGCCAGCAGGGTGGCGGCGGTGCTCCCGCCGACGACCCGTGGGCCACCAGTGCGCCGGCCGGCGGCCAGCAGCAGGGCGGCAACGGTGGCAGCTGGGGCGGAGGCTCCGGCGGCGGCTACTCGGACGAGCCTCCCTTCTAGGGATCAGTCCCACCGGGACGTCCCAGGGGCAGCTCGTACCCCCACTTCTTGATCACACAGGAGATACACCATGGCGAAGCCGCCTGTGCGCAAGCCGAAGAAGAAGGTCTGCGCATTCTGCAAGGACAAGACCGTGTACGTGGACTACAAGGACACGAACATGCTGCGGAAGTTCATTTCCGACCGCGGCAAGATCCGTGCCCGTCGCGTGACCGGCAACTGCACGCAGCACCAGCGTGACGTCGCCACGGCCGTCAAGAACAGCCGTGAGATGGCGCTGCTGCCCTACACGTCCACCGCGCGCTAAGGGAAGGGTGACCAACACATGAAGATCATCCTCACCCACGAGGTCTCTGGCCTCGGTGCCGCCGGCGACGTCGTCGACGTCAAGGACGGCTACGCTCGCAACTACCTGGTCCCGCGCGGTTTCGCGATCCGCTGGACCAAGGGTGGCGAGAAGGACGTCGAGCAGATCCGTCGCGCTCGCAAGATCCACGAGATCGCGACCATCGAGCAGGCCAACGAGGTCAAGGCCAAGCTCGAGGGCGTGAAGGTGCGTCTGGCTGTTCGCTCCGGCGACTCCGGCCGTCTCTTCGGCTCCGTCACCCCGGCTGACATCGCCTCGGCGATCAAGTCGGCCGGTGGCCCGGACGTCGACAAGCGTCGTGTCGAGCTCGGTTCGCCGATCAAGACCCTGGGCTCGCACCAGGTGTCCGTGCGTCTGCACCCCGAGGTTGCCGCGAACCTCGGCGTCGAGGTCGTCGCTGCCTGAGCGACCGCTCGCGAAGCATGAGAGGGCCGCACCCCACGGGGGTGCGGCCCTCTCGTTGTTTCACGTGAAACAGCGGTTCGTCATCGGGTCGCGCCCGTGACGATCCAGCGGCCGGAGCGGGTGCGCAGCCACAGGGTCAGCATGCGGACCGTCATCATCAGCGCCATCGCCCACCACAGTGCGGTCAGTCCGCCGCCGAACGCAGGGACGAGCAGGGCGACGGGGGCGAAGGCGGCCAGCGTCACCAGCATCGCCCCGGCCAGATAGGGGCCATCCCCGGCGCCCATCAGTACGCCGTCCAGGACGAAGACGACACCGGCGATCGGCTGGGAGAGCGCCACGACCAGCAGAGCGGGGAGCAGGGTGTCCTGAACGGCCTGGTCGCCGGTGAAGAGCGGGATGAAGAGCGGGCGGGCCAGCACGATCAGAGCTCCCAGCACCGCGCCGGAGACGATGCCCCACTGCACCATGCGACGGCAGGCTTCCCGGGCGCCTTGGGGGTCGTCGGCGCCGAGATAGCGGCCGATGATCGCTTGGCCCGCGATGGCGATGGCGTCCAGCGCGAAGGCCATCAGGCTCCACAGCGAGAGGATGATCTGGTGCGCCGCGATCTCGGTGTCACCGAGGCGGGCGGCCACGGCAGTCGCGATCAACAGGACGGCCCGCAGGGAGAGCGTACGGACAAGCAGTGGCACCCCGGCCTGGGCGCTGGCCCGGATACCCGAGGCGTCGGGGCGGAGTGAGGCGCCGTGCCTGCGGGCTCCGCGGACGACCACGACAAGATAGGCGGCGGCCATTCCGCACTGGGCGATGACGGTGCCCCAGGCGGAGCCTGCGATGCCGAGCCCGGCGCCGTAGACGAGCCCGGCGTTGAGGGCTGCATTGGCGGCGAAGCCGCCGACGGCGACATACAGGGGAGTGCGGGTGTCCTGGAGGCCGCGTAGTACGCCGGTGGCCGCCATGACGACGAGCATCGCGGGGATGCCCAGGCTGGATATGCGCAGATACGTGGTCGCGTACGGGGCGGCCGTGTCGGAGGCGCCGAAGATCTCGACGACCCAGGGTGCCGTGGGGAGGGTGAACGCAATGACGGCGATGCCGAGCACCAGCGCGAGCCAGATGCCGTCCATGCCCTGGCGGATAGCGCCTCCGAGCTCGCCTGCGCCGACACGACGGGCGACCGCGGCCGTGGTGGCGTACGCGAGAAAGATGAAGACGCTGACCGCGGTGGTCAGCAGGGCTGCGGCGACGCCCAGTCCGGCGAGCTGGGAAGTGCCGAGGTGGCCGACGATGGCGCTGTCGACCATCACGAAGAGGGGCTCGGCGACGAGTGCGCCGAAGGCGGGAACGGCGAGCGCGATGATCTCGCGGTCATGTCGTCGCGGGCTGGTCTTCGGTGCCGCGGGGGCCTGGGTCATGCGCTCAATCTAATCTTCCACAGGTAAGAGATGCAAAGCCTTTCTGGTCCTTACCAAACCCTGAGATGCGGCTCCTGCTGTGTGCCGTTTGTTCTGATCTTGGTCCAGCCGGGAAAGTTTTTCTCCCCCACAGCCGGTGGATGGAAAACCCCCAGGTCGGAGCAGGTTCGATCGGGTGGCTATGACTTTGTCCACAGTGCTGTCCCCCGGTCCGTGCACAGGTTCCGAGGGGTTCTCCACAGCATCTCGTCGGTCGTCCACATGGCCTGTGGATAACCAGATTGGCTGACGGTGCCTGCGGCCCTAACGTGGACCGGCGCTCGACGTGCCGGAAAACGGAGTCGGGGTGCTCGTTTTGTCAGTGCTGTGCCATAGAAAGAGTCGCACGGCGAGGTCCGCGGAGCGGACGGGAGGAGGTGGCCGGTGAGCATTCCCGAGCCCCTGGACGATCCCTGGGCCGACACCGGTCCGGGCGACCGTCTTCCCGTATCCCGTCAGCGACGAGGAGAAGGCCGTGGCCGCGGCCGCGAGGAGCAGCACGAGCGCGGCAGGGAGAGCGGGCCCTGGGATGACGGAGCTCCCGGCGGCTTCGAGCGGGTGCCGCCTCAGGACCTCGACGCCGAGCAGTCCGTCCTCGGCGGCATGCTGCTGTCCAAGGACGCCATCGCGGACGTCGTGGAGATCATCAAGGGCCACGACTTCTACCGGCCCGCGCACGAGACCGTCTATCAGGCGATCCTTGATCTCTATGCCAAGGGCGAGCCCGCCGACCCCATCACGGTGGCTGCCGAGCTCACCAAGCGCGGCGAGATCACCCGCGTCGGCGGCGCCTCGTACCTGCATACGCTGGTCCAGTCGGTGCCGACCGCGGCCAACGCCTCGTACTACGCGGAGATCGTCCACGAGCGGGCGGTGCTGCGGCGTCTGGTGGAGGCCGGCACCCGTATCACGCAGATGGGATACGCGGCGGACGGCGACGTCGACGAGATCGTGAATTCGGCGCAGGCCGAGATCTATGCCGTCACCGAGCAGCGCACCAGCGAGGACTATCTGCCGCTCGGCGACATCATGGAGGGCGCGCTCGACGAGATCGAGGCGATCGGTTCCCGCAGCGGTGAGATGACCGGGGTGCCGACCGGCTTCACCGACTTCGACTCGCTCACCAACGGACTGCACCCCGGCCAGATGATCGTCATCGCGGCCCGTCCCGCCATGGGCAAGTCGACACTCGCCCTGGACTTCGCCCGGGCCGCCTCGATCAAGAACAATCTGCCGAGCGTCATCTTCTCCCTCGAAATGGGCCGCAACGAGATCGCGATGCGTCTGCTGTCCGCCGAGGCACGCGTGGCGCTGCACCATATGCGCTCCGGGACGATGACGGACGAGGACTGGACCCGGCTGGCCCGCCGGATGCCCGATGTCTCCCAGGCGCCGCTCTACATCGACGACTCCCCGAACCTGTCGATGATGGAGATCCGTGCCAAGTGCCGTCGGCTCAAGCAGCGCAATGATCTGAAGCTGGTCGTCATCGACTATCTGCAGCTGATGCAGTCCGGAGGTTCGAAGCGGGCCGAGAGCCGTCAGCAGGAGGTCTCGGACATGTCCCGTAACCTCAAGCTGCTCGCCAAGGAGCTGGAGCTTCCGGTGATCGCGCTCTCCCAGCTGAACCGTGGCCCCGAACAGCGCACGGACAAGAAGCCGATGGTCTCCGACCTGCGTGAATCCGGCTCCATCGAGCAGGACGCCGACATGGTCATCCTGCTGCACCGCGAGGATGCGTACGAGAAGGAGTCGCCCCGCGCGGGCGAGGCGGACCTGATCGTGGCCAAGCACCGTAACGGCCCGACGGCCACCATCACCGTCGCCTTCCAGGGCCACTACTCGCGCTTCGTGGACATGGCACAGACCTGATCCCCGGCCGCAGGACCGGCCTGCGTAAGGTCACGCCCATGACCGAGCAGGAGCAGTTCGACGGCGTGGACTGGGCGGGGCTCGCGCACGCATACGGGTCGGCGGAGGATGTGCCGGAGCTGCTGCGTGCGATGGAGGACCCCGACGAGGACGTACGGGACGAGGCGCTCGACGAACTGGTCTCCTCGCTCTGCCATCAGGGGACGGTCTATCCGGGCACGGCGCCGGCCGTCCCCCGTCTCGGCAGACTCGCGCTGCACGGACCGGGGCACCGGCAGCAGCTGCTCTGGCTGCTCGGTGGGATCGCCGACGGCAGCGGCACACGCGCGGACACGGAGGCGGCGCGGCGGGCGATCGCCGAGGTGCTGCCCTCGCTGCTCGGGCTCGTGACCGACGAGGACCCGGGCGTGCGGCAGGCGATGGTGTGGCTGATCGCGTCGTGCGGCGAGGGGGCACTGCCTCTGATGCCGCTGCTGCGTGCCCGGTTGGAGAGCGAACGTAACGCCGACGTCCGGGCGGATGTCGTCACCGCGCTCGGGCTGCTCGACGTCAGCGAGGCGGCTCGTACGAAGCGCGGCCGGGCGTTGCTGTCCGGCCCGGGGCCGGAGGTGCGGCTGGCCGCGGCCACCGATCTGCTGCGGACGGCCGAAGTGCCGTTCCCCGCACAGCTGGTGGAATGCGCGCTCGAGGCGTACGAGGCCCGGCCCACGGCGCTGCACCGCGGGCCATGGCCCGAGCACTATCGGCCGCTCGACGAGCGGCTCCTCGACGATCCCGATGCCGCTCTGCGCGCCGTCGCGCGGGGCGTACCGCTTGCGCAGCGGATCATCGACACATGGCGGGACCGTGAGCGGGACGTCCTTCCCTGGCTGGTGAAGGATGCCGAGCACGCCTATCAGCTGTACGCCATCGCCCGTGCAGGGGCGGCGCTGGAGGGCGGGGATCCTGCGCCGTGGCTCATCCCTTTCCTGGAGTCGCCGGACAGGGGCCTCAGGGCGGCGGCCGCCGTCGCGGCGGTACGGCTGAGGGTGCCGGACGCGATCGGGCGGGTGCTGGCTCTGATGGACGAGCTGCCCGAGGACTCCGGGACGGCGCACGCGGTGTTGGCGGCGGTGGAGGTCTTCGGAGCAGAGGCGCGACCCGTGGCGGCACGGGCCGCCGAGCGGCCCCGCGGCGAATGGGCCGCTGCTCTGGCGCACTTCCCGGATCTCGCCGCTCGTTGCCTCGGCGAACTGATCGGCTGTGTACCGGACTCGGCGGTTGCGCTGGCGGCGCTGGGCCGCGATGCAGGGCCGGCGGCGGAGCGGGCGCTGCTTGCTGCGGCGCACGAGGGCAGCGCGGCCGCCGCCTTCGCCTATGCCCGGGTCACCGGCGATCATTCTGTCGCCGTCGAGCTCGTGCGGAGCGAACTGAACGGGGACCGCCCGCTCTGGTGGTTGCTCGACGCAGGGCGGCTCGGGCCTGCGGGAGCAGAGCTGGTGCCCCTGCTGGAGCGGCGGTTGCCGTCGCCGTCGCGGGACACGAGGGCGGCGGCCGCGGCGGCGATCTGGCGGATCACGGGCCGCACCACGGACACCCTTGCGCCACCGGCCGACCAGCTGGCGCGATCGGAGGGCTTCTACCAGCTCGAGATGGAGTCACTGCGGGCACTGACCGAGATGGGCCGGCTCCCGCGGCATGCGCGCCCCGCGGTGGAACGTCTCGCGTTGTCGCCGCGCCGGATCGCGGCCGCCGGCCCGTTCGACGACGGGACTCCGCATCCCGACGACGAGGCGCGCGCCCTTGCCAGGAAGCTGCTGGCCACGGCGCCTGCGGAGTGATCCCGGGCGATCACGGACCGGGCGGTCAGGCCGGGGACATCAGCTCGTAGAGGTTGCCCGAGTCATCCGTGAAGTAGAGGCCGCGGGCGCAGAGCGGATGGTTCGTGCCGCCGTTGTCGGGGGTGCTCGGGTCGTCGCCGTACGGGATGCCGGAGGCCTTCAGGCGGGTGAGCGCGGCGTCGAACGTGGTGGGGTCGACGTCGAAGGCGAGGTGGGCGCCGCGCGGTTCGGGGGTGGCCAGGAAGTCGAGGGTCAGGGACTCGTTGACCCGGACCGGGGCGAAGTGGCGGTCGGGGCCGGAGTAGACGAGGCCCATGATCCCCGCGAAGAAGCGGGCGCCGCGGTCATTGTCGACGGCTTCGACGATGGTGTGGTTGAGGCTGATGGGCATGTGCGGCCTTTCAGTCGTCCGGGTCGTGGTCGTGCGTCAGGGCGCCGTGCAGGAAGACGTAAACGAGTGCCGCGGTGTCCGGTTCGTCGTCGGGATGGGTGAGGAGCAGGCCGAGGAAGAGCTGGGCCAGCTGCTCAGGAGGCAGCCGGAGGCTTTCGCGCTCCGGTGCGAAGAGCTCGGCCACCGCGTCCCGGGTGGCGGTCATGCCACGGTCGTCGCGCTCGGGGAGGGGGCCGCCGGCCGGACGCTCGGTGCGGGTGCGGCCTCCGGTGGTGTGCAGGGCGCCGATGACCGCTCCGATGCGGTCGAGATGGGCGCGGAGGACGTCCGCGGCTTCGGCGAGGCGCTCGGCGAGCGGCAGACCGAGGTCGATGGAGGCCAGCTCTGCAAGGGAGTTGCCGGGGCTGAGGGCCTCGGCGACACAAGCCTGGAGCAGTTCGTCCTTGTCGGCGAAGACGCGGAAGATCGTTCCTTCGCCGATGCCGGCGGCCTGGGCGATCTGCCGGGTGGTGACGGAGCTGCCATGCGCGATGACGAGTGGGATCGCGGCGCGGACGATCATGTCCCGGCGCTGCTCCGGGCTCATCGCCGGGGCCCGGCGCTTCCCCGTTTCCGGTGGTGTCATGTCCCTCATAGTGCGGAGTGAGTGCTCACTCCGTCAATGGGGTCGGACGGGACGCCAGGGGCTGTGCCTTTTTCGTTCGACCGGAGCCGGGTCGTAGCGGTAGAGCTTGACCATGACCTCACCTTTTGAAGCGCTGCTTCCCAGCACCGAGCGGGCTCTCCTTCATCGGGTCGCCTCCGCACAGTCCGAGGGCCGGTCCCCCTCCCTCGTCGGCGCGGTCGCCAGGGATGGCCAGTGCGTCTGGAGCGGCGCGCGGAGCTGCGTCGACGGGCATGCCCCGGACGCCGACACCCAGTACCGCATCGGCTCGATCACCAAGCCCTTCACCGCGGTGCTGGTCCTGCGGCTGCGGGACGAAGGACTGCTGGACCTCGGTGACCCGCTGGAGAAGCACCTGCCCGGCACGGGGGTGGGTGAGGTGACCATCGGTCAACTTCTCGGCCACAGTGCGGGCCTGGCCGCCGAGAGCCCGGCGCCCTGGTGGGAGCGCACACCGGGCGCCCTCCGGCCGAAGCTGAGCGATGTGCTCGGCGAGAAGCCCCTGCTTCATCCCGTGGGCCGACGGCACCACTACTCCAACCCCGGTTACACGCTGCTCGGTTCGCTGATCGAGGCGGTACGCGGAGAGACGTGGGAGGTCGTGCTCCGTCGGGAGATCCTGGAGCCGCTCGGCCTCAGCCGTACGAGCGCCCAGCCGGAGGCCCCGCATGCGGGCGGGTGGGCCGTGCACCCCTGGGCGGATGTGATGATGCCCGAACCTGCCGAGGATCTCGGGCTGATGGCCCCGGCAGGTCAGCTGTGGTCCACCGCCTCCGATCTCTGCCGCTTCGCCGGCTTTCTCGCCCAGGGCGATGACCGGGTGTTGAGCGAGGAGTCCGTACGGGAGATGCGCACCCCGTCCGTGCCGCCCGAGGCTGGAGACTGGGAGAGCGGCTACGGTCTCGGCCTCCAGGTCGTACGGAGAGGCGGGCGCACGCTCATCGGACACGGGGGCTCACTGCCCGGGTTCGTCGCCGGTCTCTGGGTGGACGTGGAGGAGGGCGTCGCGGGGGTCGCGCTCGCCAATGCCACCTCGGGTCCGCTGGCGGGCACCGTGGCCACCGATCTCGTACGGATCGTGGTCGAGGCGGAGCCTCGGTTGCCCGAGCCCTGGCGGCCGATGCCGGAGGTGGACGAGTCGCTGCTGGAGCTCGCCGGGCCCTGGTACTGGGGGACGAGTGCTTTCGGGCTGAAGGTGGTGGCCGACCGCGGCCTGGAGCTGTACCCGCTGAAGGGGGGCGGCCGTGGCTCGCGGTTCCGTGTCCGTGGGGACGGCGACGGCTGGATCGGGCTCGACGGCTATTTCGCGGGGGAGACGTTGAGTGTCGTGCGGCGGGCCGATGGGTCGGTCGACCACCTCGATCTGGGTTCGTTCGCGTTTACGCGTGAGCCGTACGACCCTGCGGCGGAAGTGCCCGGAGGGGTGGACGAGGGTGGGTGGCGCGGCCTGCCCAGGTGAATCCGTGATGCCGTGGATCCGGGGACCGGCGCCGCCGCGGAGTCGGCGACACCGGTGCAGCCGGTGGGCCTGCGGCGATGTTTCACGTGAAACGGGCGGCGGCACGGCCGAGGCCCCAAGGCTCAGGCGGTCAGCTCGCGCTCCAGCGGCGTACGGAAGCGCGGGGTGATCCGAGCTTCACCTACCCACTCCGACAGCCGGGCGGCCTCTGCTTCGATCGCGGCGGAGGCCTCCCGGCCCGGGTCCGACAGCAGCCGCCAGACGAACTCGCCGTCCGCGCGCTGGGCCCAGCCCCCGACGATCTCGCCGTTCCACCACACCGTGGGCCCGATGTTCCCGGCGTAGTCGAAGAGCGCGGCCCGATGGCCGGTGTCGAGATGGAAGGCACGATCGGCCCAGGCCATGGCGCTCGGGTCGAGCGCAGGGAGCAGAGCCGCCCAGGGCTCCACCGGTGGCTCCGGCTCGGTGTCGCCGGGCGCGACATGGCCGACGATGTCCCCGTCGAGCCGGACTTCCTCGGCGCCGACGGCTACCAGGGCCTTGCGCACATGGCCCAGGGTCCATCCCGTCCACCACTTGAGGTCCGCCTCGGTGGCGGGGCCGTAGCGGAGCAGCCAGCGCCGGGCCAGCTCTGCCTGGGCCTCAGCGGGAGGGAGAACGGGCCAGGGCTCGCTCACCGTCCATCCGAACTGGCTCGAGGTCCAGGAACCGCGCGGCCGGTCCCGGCGGATACGGCCTTCCGCGGCGAGGAGCCGGATCACGCGCGTGGACACACCCTGCACTGTCTCGTGCTTCTTGCCGCGGAACACGGTGATCTTGGTGCGCAGCGCGGGAACGGCGGCGGAGAGTCGGCTACCGGTCAACGGGCCGCGGGCCGTGAGCTCTGCCAGGACAGCGTCCTCGGCATCGGCGAGCCATCGCTCGTCCAGACCGCCTCCGTCCTCGACAAGATGCTTGACCAGCGTCGTGCGTTCCTTGACCGCGATGGCGTGCCCGGTCGAGGCGGCGACGTACGGGGCGAGTTCCTCGGAGACGACGAAGAGCGTGCGGCGCATGGACAGCAGGCGGACCAGCGAGACGTCCTCGTACAGCGCCCGTTCCACCTCGGCGATGCCGGCGTCCGCAAGGCGCGCACAGGCGGAGAGATGGACGGTCGCGGGATCGGTCGCGTGGAGGGCGATCACGGCGTCCGTGACGTCCACGGCCCTGGCAGCCCGCGCGGAGGGCGCCAGGAGATGGCGGCGGGCGAGGCGGGTTCGGCGTTCGGCCGCGCTGATCCGGTGAGGTGTGCTGCTCATGGCCGGAGCGTAGAGCGGAATGAGGCCAGACCGAGTCCTCATTCAGCGGACGATGGAGAGGGCCGTTTCGACGTCAGATGGTGCGCTTGAAGCCCACGTGGGAGGCCTCGAAGCCGAGGCGCTCGTAGAATCGGTGAGCATCCGCGCGGCTGGCGTCGGAAGTCAGCTGGACCAACTGGCAGTTCTGGCGGCGGGATTCGTCGACGGCCCATTCGATGAGCCGGCTGCCGAGGCCGCTACCGCGTTCGTCGGCGAGGATCCGTACCGCCTCGATGATCGACCGGGTGGCGCCGCGCCGGGACAGTCCGGGGATAACGGTGAGCTGGAGGGTGCCGACGACCCGGCCTTCGCGTTCGGCGACGACGAGGTGCTGGTTCGGGTCCCCCGCGAGGCGCTCGAAGGCCGCGGTGTACGGGGTGAGATCGTCCGGCGACTCGCGCCGGGCGCCCAGCGGATCGTCGGCGAGCATCGCCACGATGGCGGGGATGTCGCCGGGAGATGCGGGCCGTATCTGCAGATCGCTCATGATCGGCAGCATAGGCGGGTGGGCCGGCGCGTGGTGGTGACGTCCTGGGCCGACGGCTTGTGCCTGCGCCCCGCGCTTACGCCGATGCCTCTGCGGGTGCCGGAATCCGCAGGGCCTCGACCGCCCTGACCAGGGGGGCCAGCTCGGGGTTCTTCGCGGCCTCGTCGAGCGCCTCGCGCAGTGCGGTGTCGTTCGTCGGTCGGGCCTCGGCGAGCAGTGCCAGCCCGGCATCCGTGACATCGGTGTAGATGCCGCGACGGTCTGTGTCGCACAGGTAGCGGCTGAGCAGCCCACGGTCCTCGAGACGGGTGACGAGGCGGGTGGTGGCGCTCTGGCTGAGTACGACGGCGTCGGCGACCTGCTTCATCTGGAGATGGCCGCCCGGGCCGTTGTGCTGGCGGCTGAGGACGTCGAGCAGGGAGTACTCGCGCACGCTCAGGTCGTGCCCGGTCTGGAGGGCCCGCTCGAGGTGGGCTTCGATCCGGCCGTGCAGCAGGGAGAGGGCGCACCAGCTCTGGGCGAGGGCGGTGAGTGCCGGGTCCGTCGCTGTCATCGATCTCTCCTTCGTCCACGAGCGCTCTCGGGGGCCTCGAGGGCCGCTGCCGCCACTGCTCTGCGTGGCTTGGGTCCAGGATAGACGACCTATGCAATAGCCCGCGTTTGCAATTAATCGGCGTCTACAATTATTGTGAACGCTCGTAAGGCGCAGACGCAATCTTCTGGGAAGGTGTAACCCATGCCGCTCGCGCTCCTCGCCCTCGCCATCGGGGCATTCGGTATCGGCACCACCGAATTCGTGATCATGGGGTTGCTCCCCGAGGTTGCCGATGACTTCCAGGTGTCCATCCCCACCGCCGGCTACCTGGTCACCGGCTACGCCCTCGGAGTCGTCCTCGGCGCTCCTCTGATGACGGTCCTGGGGACCAAGGTCTCCCGCAAGCGCATGCTGATGCTGCTGATGGGGCTCTTCATCGCGGGGAACGTGCTCTCCGCCGTCGCCCCGGTCTTCGGTGTGATGCTCGCGGGCCGCGTGGTGGCCTCGCTCGCGCACGGCGCCTTCTTCGGAATCGGCTCGGTGGTCGCTGCCGATCTCGTCGCCCCCGAGAAGAAGGCGGGCGCCATCGCCATGATGTTCACCGGGCTGACCGTCGCGAATGTCGTCGGTGTGCCGCTGGGCACGTTCATCGGCCAGAGCATCGGCTGGCGTGCGACGTTCTTCATCGTGGCCGGGCTGGGTGTGCTGGGCCTCGCCGGCGTCGCCAAGCTGGTGCCGGACCAGCCCAGGCCCGAAGGGGTACGGCTGCGCCATGAGCTTGCGGCGTTCCGCAATGTGCAGGTCCTGCTGGCCATGGCGATGACCGTGCTCGGCTTCGGTGGCGTGTTCGCCGCCATCACCTACATCACGCCGATGATGACCGAGGTCGCCGGCTTCGCCGACTCCTCGGTGACCTGGCTGCTCGTCCTCTTCGGCCTGGGCATGGTCGGCGGCAACCTGGTCGGCGGCAGGTTCGCGGACCGTGCGCTGATGCCGCTGCTGTACGTCTCGCTCGGCGCGCTCGCCCTCGTGCTGGCGCTGTTCACCTTCACCGCCCACAACAAGATCGCGGCGGCCGTCACGATCGTGCTCGTCGGCGCCCTGGGCTTCGCCACCGTGCCGCCGCTGCAGAAGCGGGTCCTGGACCAGGCGTCCGGCGCCCCGACGCTGGCCTCGGCCGTCAACATCGGCGCGTTCAACCTCGGTAACGCGCTGTCCGCCTGGCTCGGTGGCGTCGTGATCGCGGCCGGGCTCGGCTTCACTGCCCCGAACTGGGTGGGCGCGATCCTCGCCGCGTCGGCGCTCGGTCTCGCCGTCCTCTCGGCAGCCCTGGAGCGCGGTTCCGCCCGCCGGGAGAGCCGGGTCGTGGCCGGGACGGGGGCCGCGGAGCCCGTATCCGTCCCTGCGGTCCGTCGCTGAAGCCGGACGCTCACGCGGCACCTCTCAGCCGCTCAACCTCTCAGCCGCTCAACCCTCGGCGTTCAACCCGCCCACGTTCAGCCCCTCAACCGTCTCAACCCCTGACCGCGCAACCGCACCATCGCATCAAGGAGTTCACCATGACCGCCACCGCCACCACCGGCGTCGCCCTGCTGACCATCCAGGACGCCGAGGCCCTTGTGGAGGCCGCCCGCGCCGCGGCCGAAGCGGCCGGTGTGACCGTCGCGGTCACCGTCCTCGACGCCGGAGGCCATCTGCTGGCCTTCCGCCGCGACGACCGGGCCGTGCTCATCGCCGGGGAGACCAGCACGCGCAAGGCGTACACGGCGCTTCAGCTGGACGCCGCCACCGCGGACCTCGTCGACGCGGTCCAGCCCGGAGGCCTTTTCCACACCCTCCCGACCGCTCTGGACCGCCCACTCCTCTTCATCGCGGGCGGCATCCCGGTGCACCGCGACGGTCGCCTCATCGGATCGATCGGGGTCGGCGGCGGAGCGCCGGAGCAGGACCACGGCTTCGCGACCACAGCGCTGGAAGCACTGGCCGGCTGACCCGATGAGCGCGTCGGCGCGGGCCGCCCTCAGTTTCCGCTGCCTCAAGGACCCGGCGGGACCTCCCGCTCAGCCCGCTGCGACCGTCAGGGGCGCGAAGCGGCGGGCCCAGTCGCCGGGGAGTGCGGGTGTGCCATAGGTCATGACGGCGTTGAAGGCGATCGGTGACAGGCCGCTCGCCTTCAGCCAGGTGAGCAGCTCGTCGTGGCGTACGTCGATGTCGGTACGCAGGGGGCGGTCCGTGGCCGCGGCCAGGGAGGCGACGAGGGACTTCGCCGTGTCCGTGTCCCGGGCGATGAGGGGGCCGACGACATGGGTGTTCATATTGGGCCAGGCGGCCGCGTAGCCCGTGAGGACACCGCCGGACTCCGCGACCTTAAGCTGATCGGCGAAGGCCGGCAGGCGCGTGATCATGTGGGTGCGGTCCAGGCCGAAGACCTCACCGTCGAGGCGGAGGATCGCGGGGACGTCCTCGGCGGTCGCCGGGCGGATCGTGGTTCCGGCAGCGGTCCGGGTGATGCCCTGCGGCGCCGGGTCGGCGGGGCGGAAGTGGCCGCAGACCATCTCGGCGCCGCCGACGGTGGTGAAGCCCAACTCCTCGTAGAGCGGTTGCCCGTTCGGGGTGGCATGGAGGGTGAGCGGTGTGTCCCCGCTCTCGGCCACCACATACTTCATCAGGCGCCGTCCGACGCCCCGCCGGGCGTATCGCTCGGCCACGAGCACCATGCCGACGGCGGCGAGCCCCGGGCCGTAGGAGGTGACGACGCACGCCGTGATGAGGCCCTTGCCGGAGGGGTCGTCGATGCCGTATCCGGTCCCCGCCGCGAGCAGCAGGCCCCACTTGTGCTCTTCGCGCGGCCAGCCGCGGTCCTCGGAGAGATCGGCACAAGACGTGAGGTCTGCCGTGGTCAGACGCCGGATGGGGAGCTCGCTGAGCGGTGTGGACATGAAGGTCAGGCTGTCGGACGCAGAGATCGCTCGTCCAGCGCTTTACCGGAACTGGCCGAGACCCGCAGGCGACGACCGCGGCGCGTCATACCCCAGGGCTTGAGGACCGAGATCGCCGTCATCAAGAGGTACGCCGACAGGGAGACGATCGGGGCGGCGAGAAGACCCGATGGGTCCGTCACCGGAATCCCGGCGGCGGCCTCCTTCGCGGCCGCGTTCACCCCCGGCCGAAGCGAGAAGGCCGTAAGCGCGGTCGTGATCAAGGTGAGCCAGAACTTGGTCCAGACCCAGCGGTAGCGTGCCAGCCCCCAGGGCGTCCCGAGGGACAGGAGCAGACCGCTGCCGAGGGTCAGCAGCGCGACGGGGATCATCAGCCAGTTCGCGAAGACGGCCATCGAGCGGTACGAGGCCTCGGCGACGGCAGGGGACCCGGAGGTGACCGCGGCGACGCTCAGCCCAAGCAGTCCGAGGGAGAGACCGAGCCAGCCCGCCGATGCGGAGACATGGACGACGAGGATGGCCCGTCGAGCGGGCCGCTTGAGTGGTTTCACGTGAAACACCGTGCCGCGCCGGCTCCTGCTTCCGCGTCTGACAGCGGGAGTAACCGCACGTACTAACCTCGGCGTACATGGCGAGGCTGCACCTCTTCGATCTCGACGGAACACTGATACGTGGCTCAGCGGCCGCTGTGGAGATCTCCCGGCAGCTGGGACTCTCCGATGAGATCGCCGCGCTGGAGCATCACTTCGCGCGGAACGGCCTCACCCCGGACGAATTCGCCGTACGGGCCCGGGAGCTGTGGGAGGGGCTCACTCAGGATCAGCTGATCGCGGCTTTCGACGGGGCTCCCTGGATGGAGGGAATCCGTGAGGTCTGGGCCGATATCCGGACCCGCGGGGACCACTGTGCCGTGATCTCCCTCTCGCCTGATTTCTTCGTCGAGAGATTGCTGCCATGGGGTGCGCACGCCGCCCATGGTTCACGTTGGCCGTCTGTACCGTTCACCGAGCCGGTCGACCGGTCCGGCATTCTTGATGCGGTCGCGAAGGTGAAGATCGCGAACCAGCTCTGTGCAGAGTTCGAGGTGAAGCTGGACGAGTGTGTTGCATACGGTGATTCGATGTCCGACGCGCACATCTTCGCCGCGGTGCCCGTTGCGGTGGCGGTGAATGCGGACCATCATCTGTCCGAGCTCGCCACACACGCCTACACGGGAAGCGATCTGCGGGAGGCATACGAACTGGTGCGATTCCGCCAATAGTTCGCGGCGACGGGAACGGGGTCGGGACGCCCGGAGGCCCGGACCCGACCGCGGCTACAGGCATGGGGGGCAATGCAGCCTAACGGGAAATCGGGCGCGGATACCCGGACTTTCCGCTCTTTGTCCGTTGCGGCAGTACTCCATGCGATGCTGCGACGACAGGTGTTGCGGGCCAGCGTCACAATCCAGTCCCACTCGTCCCGATTCCCGCGAAGGCAAAGGTTAGTGTGGGCCGGCAGCGGTCTTGAGGCAGAGCGGGGAATTGAGGCACGTTCCGGACCAGCGGAAGTGCGCAGACCGACCGAAAGATGTTCGAGGCGAGGCACACAATGGACGCTCCGACCACCACGTCGGCCGGCAATGGCACTTCGGGCGAGAACGGTGCAAACGGCGGCGGAGGCGGCTGGTTCACCCCTCGTAAGCGGGGCGATGCCACGGGCCGGCCTGCGCCGCATACGGAGGGCGGGGCCCCAGGCGAGGGGAACGAGGGCCGAATAACCCCGCCCAGCCGTCCCGTGGCCGCGATACGTCCGGTCGGCACCGGCGCCGAGAGAGCCTCCGCCATGCCGCAGCGGGGCGCCCCGGCCCCCGCGCAGCACACCGCGCCCGAACCCCGCGTTCCCCAGGCCCGCGCGGCCCATGCGCCGACGGCCCCGGCCTCCGCACCACAGGCAGCCGCAGCAGCGCCCGAGGCCTTCGCGCCCGCGCCCGAGGGCTTCGGACCGACGCCACCCGCGCCTGAGCCCGAGCCCCCGACGCCCCCCGCCGCGCACGCGTACACGCAGCAGCGCAATGCGTCGCCCGACGCGATACTCGTCAGGCGGACCATGGAAGAGATCGGCCCCGTCGCCGACAAGGTCACCTCATACTTCTACGCCCTGCTCTTCGTCCGCCACCCCGATCTGCGAGCCCTGTTCCCCGCCGCGATGGACACCCAGCGGGATCGCCTCCTCAAGGCCCTGCTGACCGCTGCCGAGCACATGGACAACACCGCCGTGCTCGTCGACTACCTCCAGAACCTGGGCCGTGGTCACCGCAAATACGGCACCCAGCCCGCCCACTACCCGGCCGTGGGCGAGGCCCTCATCGGCGCGCTCAGCCGCTACGCCGCCGCCACTTGGGACAGCGAGACCGAGGCCGCCTGGGTCCGTACGTACACGACGATCTCCCAGGTCATGATCGACGCGGCCGCGGAGAACGAACTCCACGCGCCGGCCTGGTGGCACGCCGAGGTCGTCTCGCACGACCTCAGGACCTCGGACATCGCGGTCATCACCGTCCGCCCCGACCAGCCGTACTCCTTCCTGGCCGGGCAGTACACCAGCCTGGAGACGCCGTGGTGGCCGCGGGTCTGGCGGCACTACTCCTTCGCCGGCGCCCCGCGCTCCGACGGGCTGCTGTCCTTCCACGTCAAGGCCGTCCCGGCGGGCTGGGTCTCGAACGCCCTGGTCCACCACGCCCGCCCCGGCGACGTGCTGCGCCTCGGCCCGCCCGCGGGGTCCATGACGGTCGACCACACCACCGACAACGGTCTGCTCTGTCTGGGCGGCGGTACCGGCATCGCCCCGATCAAGGCGCTGGTCGAGGACGTCGCCGTGCACGGCGAGCGCCGGCCGGTGGAGGTGTTCTACGGTGCGCGCACCGACCACGACCTCTATGACATCGACACGATGCTGCGGCTCCAGCAGAGCCACCCATGGCTCCAGGTGCGCCCTGTCGTCGACGGCAAGGCCCAGCTGCCCGATGCCGTCCGCGAATACGGTCCGTGGAACGAGTACGACGCGTATCTGTCAGGCCCGGTCGGAATGATCCGCAGTGGTGTGGACGCGCTCCGGGGCATCGGCATCCCGTTCGAGCGGATCCGTCACGACTCCCTCGAAGAGCTCGTCGCGGCCGCCGACTAGGACCGCCTCGACCGCCTCCGACCGCCTGCGACCGCCGCCGTGCGCCACTCGGCGGACGCCGTGCCGGCCCGTGGACCCCGCGCCGCACCACGGCCCGGGTTCAGCCCAGATCGGGAGCGTGCATCGCGCGCACGCCCTCGATATTGCCGTCCAGGTAGTGCCGCAGGGACAGCGGTACGAGATGGACGGCGGCGATCCCGACGCGACTGAAGGGCACTCGGACGATCTCGTACTGGCCACAGGGCTCGTCCACCTCGGGACCGTGGCGCCGAGTCTCGTCCATCGACACCAGTCGGCAGACGAAGAAGTGCTGCACCTTCACGCCCGAGACGCCGCCGTCCACGATGTGTTCGACGGTGTCGACGAAACAGGGCACCACGTCGACGATCTTGGCGCCGAGCTCCTCGTCCACTTCACGATGGAGGGCTTCGACGACGGTGGCGTCCTCGGGCTCGACCCCGCCGCCCGGCGTTACCCAGTACGGATCCATGCCCGGCTTGGTCCGCTTGATCAGGACGAGGTCATCCCCGTCGAGCAGGATGGCGCGTGCGGTGCGCTTGACCACTGGCCGTTCGGTCATGGCAAGAGAGTGGCCCACGACACCCGTTCTGAAACTCCTGTCCACCCTGCCGTTGCCCGGCGTCACCTGTTGGTGTCCGGTTGTCACCAGTCGGCGGCCGCGCGCAGCAGTCCTTCGTGGGCCCGTGCGATGTGCGGGAGTGCGAGTGTCCCGGTGCGGACGACGAGGAAGTACGTACGCAGAGGAGGAACGGGAGGATCCAGCAGTGCCACCAGCCGCCCGCTCTCCAGGTCGCTCTCGCACAGGTAGCGCGGCAGGACGGCGAGCCCGGCGCCCGACGCGGCCGACTCCAGTACGGCGCGCAGATCCGGCGCGATGACGGTGCCCGCGGCGGGCGGCCGGCTGTCGAAGACGGCGGCCCAGTAGCGGGAGACGAACGGCAGCGACTCGTGGACCTCCACCACCGGCAGCTGTTCCAGCACGACGGAGCCCTTCCCCTGCAGCATGCCGGGCCCGAGCCGACCCGCCCACCGTGGCGAGGCGACCAGGACGTGCTCTTCGTCGCAGAGCGGAGTCGAGGTGAGCAGTCCGCCGCGTGGGCGGGCCGTCGCGATGGCCAGATCGTGATGCCCGGCCGCCAGTCCTTCGAGGATCTCCTCGGCGTTTCCCACGAAGGACGTCCGTAACGCGAGCCCCTGCGAGATCAGCGGGGTGAGCGCCGGAAGCACGCGTACGGAGGTGAATTCGGGCGGCCCGGCCAGGTGCAGCGTACGGACGCCCGACTCGTCGTCCAGACCGGCTTCGGCGATCTCGACGAGGGCGTCCAGATGCGGGGCGGCGCGGTGGGCGAGCTCGTCGCCGACGGTCGTGGGGGTGACGCCACGCGCCTGACGCAGGAAGAGCGGCCGCCCCAGCTGCCGCTCCAGGGTCCGGATCTGACTGGTCACCGCGGGCTGGGAGAGCCCGAGCAGGGCGGCGGCGCGGGTGAACGAACCGGCCCGGTGCACCGTGATGAATGTGCGCAGCAGGCCCAAGTCCATTGCTCAACTATAAATATGTCGATAGGTCGCTGTCGCTAGCGTGATTGGACACTGACGCACAGTCAACTAGCCTTTGGTCGAGCGGTTCTCCGCGCGTGGATTCGCGGTGAATCGCGTGGCACCGGGACGGTCCGAGCCATGAGGGGGGAGGCTCGGACCGTCCTGTCGTGCGTCGGCCCCGCCGTCGTCGCGCGTCCAGTCTGCTCCTTGGTGCTCGGGCGCTCGAGCGCGCTTCGCCGCTCCTTCGCGTTCCGTTTCCGCGGTCACGCGGCCGAGGCGGCCGCCGCGTCCAGGGCGCGCAGCACGTCCGCCACCAGATCGTCCGGATCCTCCGCGCCGGCGGAGAAGCGGATGAAGCCTTCCGGTACGGCGTCGCCGCCCCACCGTCCCCGGCGCTCGGCGCTGGACCGGACGCTTCCGAAGCTCGTCGCGTCGTCGACGAGGCGCGCCTCCGCCAGGAACAGCTCCGCGTGCGCACGGTCGGGCAGCGTGAAGGAGACCACCGAGCCGAAGCGCCGCATCTGGCCCGATGCGACCTTGTGCGAGGGGTCGTCGGGCAGTCCCGGATAGCGCAGCCCGGTCACCTCGGAGCGTCCGGAGAGCGCCCGCGCGACAGCGAGCGCGTTCGCGCACTGGCGGTCGGACCGCAGCTGCAGCGTGGCCAGCGAGCGGTGGGCGAGCCAGGCCTCCATCGGGCCCGGGATCGCGCCGACGACCTTGCGCCAGTGCCGCACGCGCGCGGCGAGCGCGGCGTCCCGGCACACCACGTACCCGAGCAGCAGATCCCCGTGGCCCGTCAGTCCCTTGGTGCCGCTGGCCACGGCGAAGTCCGCGCCGAGCTCGAGCGGTCGCTGACCGAGCGGCGTCGCGAGCGTGTTGTCGACGGCGACGAGCGTCCCGCCGGCGTGCGCCGCGTCGACGAGCCGCCGTACGTCGCACACATCGAGCCCGGGATTGGAAGGCGTCTCGATCCACAGCAGCGCCGCCCCGTCGAGCACCTCCAGCTGGGCGTCGCCGCCCGTGGGGGCGGTCCGCACCTCGACGCCGTACGCCTCCAGCTGCTCGCGCACCAGTGGAAGCGCCTGATATCCGTCGTCGGGGAGCACGACGGCATCGCCGGCCCGCACCTGGGACAGCAGGACTGCGGAGACCGCGGCCATCCCGGAGGCGAAGACGACGGTCTCGACCCCGGACCCGGGCCCCTCTCCTGTACCGTCCGCCCCGCCCGACGGCGCCTCCAGCTCGCCGATGGCCCGCTCCAGCAGCGTCCAGGTGGGGTTGTCGTCGCGTCCGTAGGTGTACGGACCCGTCGGCTCGCCCGGCAGGTGGTAGTGCGCGGCGAAGACCGGTCCCGGGAGTGTCGGTTCGTACTTCCGCGCCTCGGGCAGCCCTGCCCGTACGGCCCTTGTTCCGTCACCCATGCTCATGCCGCTCGCTCCTCAACAGCTGTACGTACCGCGGCGAGCAGGCCTTCGCTCGCCGCCTCCACCATCTCGAGGCACTCCTCGAAGCCGTCCATGCCGCCGTAGTACGGGTCGGGGACATCGAGGTCGCCCTCGGCCCGGGCAGCCGGGTCGTACGAGCGCAGCAGCCGCACCTTGGCGGCGTCCGCCTCCGTCGGCGCGAGCCGTCGCAGGTCGCGCAGATGCCCGTCGTCCAGGGCGATCACCAGATCGAGCCGGGCGAACCAGGAGGCGCGGAACTGCCGCGCGACGTGGTCCGCCCCGTAGCCGCGCGTCCCCAGGACGGAGACCGTGCGGTGGTCGGCGCCGTGACCCTCGTGCCAGCCGCCGGTGCCGGCGCTCTCCACGTCGACGAGGCCGTCGAGCCCGGCCTCCTCCAGACGAGCGCGGAAGACGGACTCGGCCATCGGCGACCGGCAGATGTTGCCAGTGCAGACGAAGCAGACAGCGAACGACATCGGTTCCTCAGCCCTTGTCGTCGGGGAGGACCATGTTCAGTGCCCACGACACGATCGAGATGATCAGACCGCCGAGGACCGCCGTCCAGAAGCCGTCGACATGGAAGCCCAGATCGAGTTCGTCGGCGAGCCAGGAGGTCAGCAACAACATCAGGGCGTTGATCACCAGAGTGAACAGCCCGAGGGTGAGGACGAAGAGCGGAAGTGTCAGCAGCTTGGCGATGGGCTTCACGAGGAAGTTCACAAGGCCGAAGAGCAGCGCGACGAGGACCAGCGTCAGCGTCTTCTCCCCGGTGCTGTCCCCGGTGAGCGTTATGTCCTGGATCCGCCAGATTGCCACGGCCAGGGCCCCGGCGTTCGCGATCGTCTTGACGAGGAAATTCTTCATGTGTCTGATCGTGGCAGACGTGATCGGACCAACGGCAGGGGCGGACGCACGATGAAAGCATTCCGACTGGACGAGCTCGAGGCGGAGCGCGCCGCGAACGACGGGGCATATCTGCAGTTCCTTCGCGAGCGGAACATGTCGGCCGGGCTGTACGCACTGAACGCGGGTGAGCTCGACCCCCAGCAGCCGCACGGGCAGGACGAGATCTACCTCGTGGTCAGCGGCCGTGCCTCGATCACCGTCGGGATGGAGACGACGCAGGTCGGGCGGGGCAGCGTGGTCTACGTGCCGGCCGGGGTGGCCCACAAGTTCCACCACATCACCGAGGACCTGCGCGTCATGGTCGTCTTTTCTCCCCCCGAGAGCTGACCGCCGGCCGCCCCGGGTTTCCCTAGGGGACGGATCAGGGGAGTCCAAGGGCTGCGGAGGCTCCGTCGGCCCTCGCCCACCCCTAGCATCGAAGCCAGGACAACTCACAGAAGCGAGGTAAGGACGATGGCGGTGCGGGAGATATTCGTGGGGATGCCCTGGTGGGTGAAGTGGGTTGCGGTCCCCTTGATCGCCATCGTCGTATTCGGCGGGCTTATCGCGAACGTGATCGGGTTTGTGATCGGACTGCTCTTCAAGGTGCTGGTGTTCGTGGCGCTCGTCGGCGGACTCGTCTACGTCGTACGGAAGTTCATGAACTCGTCCTCATCGTCGAGCGGCGACTGGTAACGCGTACGCACGTTAGCCCGCGCGGGGGAACGGCGAAGGGAATCGGGCGCCCGAACGGGGGCTGCCATTAGAGTGGCAAACGTCTGTCGCCCCCTGGGAATCAAGGGTCGAAGATCGCAATGAACAGCGGTTTGTACGACTTCCTGGGTAATTTCTGGGCTCGAATCCAGGCATCTTCGATCCACCTTCAGGAGGGCGGCGGACGCGCGGGGGCGGCCCCCGCGGGCGGGCATGCCGCCCGTCACCACGCCTGGGGGTGACCTTTGGCTACAGCTACGGCTCCTGCACCTGCTGCACGAGTACCTGCACCCGCGCCACCTGCATCCGCACCGGCACCCGCACCCGCACCCGCGCCAACGCCGGCATCCGCCCCTGCACCCACGCCCGCATCCGCCCCTGCACCCACGCTGATCGGCTCGGTGCAGCGGGCGCTGAGACTGCTGGAGGCCGTGGGCTCCCACACGGCCGGAGCCCCCGCCAAGCAGCTGGCGCGTGAAGCGGGCCTCCCGCTCCCCACCGCGTACCACCTGCTGCGGACGCTGACCCATGAGGGCTATCTCCGTCGCGACAAGGGCGTGTTCGTCCTGGGTGAAGCGGCCGTGCGGCTGGCCGGCGGCGGAGCGATGCAGAATCGTCGCAGCAAGATCGAGGACTCGCTGGCCCACTGGCGGGACGCGATCGGCGTGCCCGTCTACTTCGCTCTCTACCGGGAGGGCGAGATCGAACTCGCCGCCGTCTCGGACACTCCGTACGCACCCGCCGTGGACGAATGGGCCGACTTCCGCGAGACGGGCCACGCCCATGCGATCGGCCAGTGTCTGCTGAGCCAGCTCGACGAGAAAGCCCGCGAGGACCACCTCGACCGCCATCCCGTACAGACGATCACGCCCTATACGGTCCGCGACCGGCGGGCGCTGCTGGAGCGGCTCGGCGGCACGGGCCGGATGCAACCCGTCGTCGAGCGCCAGGAATATGCACTCGGCACGGTCTGCGCGGCTATTCCGATCACGGTGGGTTCCATGGCCGCCACCATGGCGATTTCTCTTCCCCTTCATCAGGAAGCCCGATTGCTGCCCGCAGTTGAGCAGTTGCGCAGCGGGATGGGTAGCCTGTTCAGCTCGTTCGCCTTCTCTATCAGTATCTGAAAAATTACTCCTTGTGATCTGCTGGCGGGGTGCTGGACGATGGGCAAGAGGCCAAGGGGATCATTCCTGGCCGTTTTCATCTACTGCGGGGTACATGATGCGCGAGTCGGTTCAGGCCGAGGTCCTGATGAGCTTCCTGGTCTCCGAGGAGCTCTCGTTCCGGATCCCGGTGGAACTCCGGTATGAGACGGAGGATCCATACGCGGTTCGGATGACCTTTCACCTGCCCGGTGACGCGCCAGTGACCTGGGCCTTCGGCCGGGAGCTGCTCATCGACGGCATCAACGGGCCCAGTGGCGACGGTGATGTGCACATCGCGCCCACCGCACCCGAAGGGCTGTCCGACGTGTCCATCCGGCTCCAGGTCGGCAGCGACCGGGCGATGTTCAGGGTGAGCGCTTCACCCCTCGTGGCCTTCCTCGACCGTACGGACAAGCTCGTACCGCTGGGGCAGGAGCGCACCCTCGGTGACTTCGAGGACCATCTGGAGGCGGCGCTCGGGCGCATCCTCGCGGAGGAGAACGCCGGCTGAGGTCACCTCTTGCGGCGGCGGCCCCTCCCGCCGCGTACCACGGACCTGCCGTTACCCGCACCGGCAGCGGCAGTGCCCGCCGGCCGGTCGGCAGAGACGACCAGGGCCGCCAGCGCCGTGGTGACCGGCACCGACGCGACCAGGCCGATCGAGCCGATCAGCGTCCGTACGATCTCCTCCGCCACCAGCTCGCTGTTGGCGACCGTCCCCACGCCGGACTGCGCCACCGAGAACAGCAGGAGGAGGGGCAACGACGCACCCGCGTAAGCCAGTACGAGCGTGTTGACGACCGAGGCGATGTGGTCCCGGCCGATGCGGATGGCGGACTGGTAGAGGCGGCGCGGGCCCATCGTCGGATCCGCCTGGTGCAGCTCCCAGACCGCCGACGTCTGGGTCACCGTCACATCGTCGAGCACACCGAGCGAACCGATGATCACGCCTGCCAGCAGCAGACCGGACATGTCGATGTTCGGATACAGGCCGTGGATCAGGCCGGTGTTGTCGTCCGTGTTCCCGCTCAGGGACGCCCAGCCGATGAAGAGCGAGCCGAGCAGCCCGATCAGCAGCAGCGAGATGAGCGTCCCGAGCACCGCGACCGAGGTACGGGCCGACAGGCCATGGCACATGTAGAGCGCGATCAGCATGATCGCACTCGCCCCGACCACCGCCACGATCAGGGGATTCGAGCCCTGCAGGATCGCGGGGAGAATGAACAGCGTCAGGATGGCGAAGCTGATGGCGAGCGCGATCAGGGCCGCCACCCCGCGCATCCGTCCCACCACGACGACCACGAGCGCGAAGATCCCTGCGAGCAGTGCCATCGGGAACTGCCGGTCCACATCGGCGACCGAGTACTGGAGATCGCGCGGGGCGTCGGGCGCGTACGCCACCACCACGCCCTGCCCCTGGTGCAGTTGCCGAGGAGCGTCCGGCTGCACGATCTCGATGAACGTACGGCCCTTGTTCTCACCGGTCGTGACCTCGACCGTCGCTCTCGCGCACGTTCCTTGCTGGGAACTGACCGCTTCGCGTCCTTCGGGGGTCGAGGTGTCGCCGGTCGGCGGCACCTGCGCGGCGTTCACGTCCTTGCAGTCGACCTGCTCGACCTTCACCACCCGCCCGTCCTCGGTCTGCCGGTCGAAACCGACTCCGGTGCGCTCGTGGCCCGGGACGCCGCCCGGCCAGAGCACCACGAGTCCGGCCAGAACCGCGGTGGCGAAAGGAATCAGCACCGCGGCGATGACCCGCCGGAGGTGCCTCGAAACGGGCTCGGCAGGCCCGTGGCTGTGCGTGTGGCCATGGGCGTGATCGGCCGCCTTGCCGTTCGCGGGGCCGTGGGGTTCGGGCGTCTGCTGCGAGGAAGTCACCGCCCGATCATCGCAAGAACGGCAAGGGCCCACTGTTCAGCACGCCCGATGGGGCGCTAGCGTGGTGACACCTTTGCACACGCGGGAGCTCGGAGCACCGGGCTGAGAGGGCGCTGACCTCCGTAGATCCGTACGGGACAGCTGCGCCGACCGCCGAACCTGTTACCGGGTAATGCCGGCGTAGGGAGTAGGTCACGATGACCATTGAGGACACACGCACGCCTGCCTCCGGCTCGAACGAGGGCGAGAACGAGGGCGGGAAGTCCATCGGCTGGCACAAGGGATACGTCGAGGGCTCCCGCCCCGACATCCGGGTGCCGGTCCGCCAAGTGCACCTCACCAACGGCAAGGACGTGACCCTGTACGACACGTCCGGGCCGTACACCGACCCACAGGTCGAGACCGACGTCCGCCGCGGACTGCCGCCGCTGCGGGAGAACTGGATCATCGGTCGCGGCGACACCGAGGAGTACGCCGGCCGTCCCGTCCGCCCCGAGGACGACGGGATCAAGCACACCTCGCCCCGCGGCGGGCTCCGCAACCTCGACGCCGTCTTCCCCGGCCGCCCGCGCCAGCCCCGCCGGGGCCGCGGCGGCCAGGCGGTGACGCAGCTCGCGTACGCCCGCCGTGGCGAGATCACACCGGAGATGGAGTACGTGGCGATCCGGGAGAACGTCTCCCCCGAGGTCGTGCGCGAGGAGATCGCCGCCGGCCGCGCGGTCCTGCCGGCGAACGTCAACCATCCAGAGATCGAGCCGATGATCATCGGCAAGCGGTTCCTGGTGAAGGTCAACGCCAACATCGGCAACTCCGCTGTGACCTCCTCCATCGAGGAGGAGGTGGAGAAGATGACCTGGGCGACCCGCTGGGGCGCCGACACGGTCATGGACCTCTCCACCGGCCGCAACATCCACACCACCCGCGAGTGGGTGCTGCGCAACTCCCCCGTGCCCATCGGCACCGTGCCGCTCTACCAGGCGCTCGAGAAGGTCGACGGCAAGGCCGAGGAGCTGACCTGGGAGATCTACAAGGACACCGTCATCGAGCAGGCCGAGCAGGGCGTCGACTACATGACGGTCCACGCGGGCGTGCTGCTGCGGTACGTGCCGCTCACGGCCCGCCGCAAGACCGGCATTGTCTCGCGCGGCGGCTCGATCATGGCCGCCTGGTGCCTCGCGCACCACAAGGAGTCGTTCCTGTACGAGAACTTCGAGGAGCTCTGCGAGATCCTCGCGGCGTACGACGTCACGTACTCGCTCGGCGACGGCCTGCGGCCCGGGTCGATCGCGGACGCCAACGACGAGGCGCAGTTCGCCGAGTTGAGGACCCTCGGGGAACTCAACACGATCGCCAAGCGTCACAACGTACAGACGATGATCGAGGGCCCGGGACACGTCCCGATGCACAAGATCAAGGAGAACATCGACCTCCAGCAGGAGATCTGCGAAGAGGCGCCCTTCTACACGCTGGGCCCCCTGACGACCGATGTGGCGCCCGCGTACGACCACATCACCTCCGGCATCGGTGCCGCCATGATCGCCTGGTGGGGTACGGCGATGCTCTGCTACGTCACGCCCAAGGAGCACCTGGGCCTGCCGAACCGGGACGACGTCAAGACCGGCGTCATCACCTACAAGATCGCCGCACATGCGGCCGATCTCGCCAAGGGGCACCCGGGTGCGCAGGAGTGGGACGACGCCCTCTCCGACGCGCGCTTCGAGTTCCGCTGGGAGGACCAGTTCAATCTGGCCCTGGACCCGGACACGGCACGGGAGTTCCACGACGAGACGCTGCCGGCGGAGCCGGCGAAGACCGCGCATTTCTGCTCGATGTGCGGGCCGAAGTTCTGCTCGATGAAGATCAGCAGAAGCATCACAGAGCAGTTCGCCCCGGATCTCGCTGTGACCAGCGACGATGACGTTGAAGCGGGCATGCTCGCCAAGTCGAAGGAGTTCGCGGAGGCGGGCCACCGCGTCTACCTGCCCATTGCGGACTGATCTTCTGACGTCTCAGCGCCCCCCGGTATACGCTCCGGGGGACGCTGTCGTCTCTCACGAACCGCGCTGCGGCAGGACAAGTCCTGGTGGCACGGCCCGGGCGGCGGCCTTGGACTGCGCCACCGGTCACCGTCGCCGGTCGACGTGTTCGCGGGACCGGAAGAAGTCGCCGAGCTCCAGGTCACCGTCCATGAACCGTCCGATCAAGCCAGGCACGACGAAAGTGCCTCGCTCCGATCGTTCGGCGAGTTGGGCCTGTGTCCCTCGCACGTTCCGGTCAGCACGGCTCTGAGGACCGGTTCGGTGCGGCCGGGCCGCAGGCCTGCGCGCTTCGGCTCCGTCAACGATGGGGCGGCTATCGGCTCACTCCAGGACGGCGAGGTGGTCGGCGGCGCCCCCGCGCCACTCGATCAGGAAGAGGGTCGCGTCGTCACTGGTGCTCCCGCCCCGTTCCTCCTTCAGTGTGTGGGAGAGCGATCGCACTACCGCCCGTACCCCCTTCTCTGCGTGCTCGATGCGGTTGACCCAGTGGATGAGTTGTTCCTCGCCGAACTGCTCTTCGCCGGCTTCATGCTCCTCGATCAGGCCGTCGGTGAAACACAGCACCCGGTCGCCGGGTTGGAGGATCTGCTCGCTGATCTGGGGCTCTTCACCTCCGAAGCCGACCGGCAAGGTGGTCGGGCTTTCCAGTTGCCGGAGGACCTGGTGGTTGCGGATCAGCAGGGGTGCGGGGTGTCCCGCGTTGACCCACTGCAGGTGGCCCGTTGTGATGTTCAGGCGCATCATCTGCGCGGTGACGAAGTGTTCGGGCCCGAACTGCTCGGCGATGGCCCGGTCCATGAACACGTAGATCTCGGACAGGCCGATGCCGGCACGTCTGGAGTGCCGGTAGGCGCCGATGGCGACAGTGGCCATGGTGGCGGCGTTCAGGCCGTGGCCCATCGCATCGACCACGGCCACGTGCAGGATGTCGTCGTTGAGCGCGTAGTCGAAGCTGTCGCCGGCGACGTTGTAGGCGGGCTCCAGGATCCCGGCCACCGCGACCTGCGGGACGGACATCGCCAGCGGCGGCAGCAGGGACCACTGGATCTCCGCGGCCACGCTCATGGGTTCGCGGCGCCGGGTGAGGAAGAACTGGTCGGTGTAGCTGTGCTTGGTGACCAGCATGTCGGCGATCAGGCCGGCGAGCCTGCGCAGCAGGCGCCGGTCGTCGTCATCGAGGGTCTCCAGGGTGAGGGTCAACACTCCCACCTGGTCGCTGCCGTCCAGCAACGGTAGATACATCCGGACGCCGTCGGCCTGCGGTACCTCGACAGTGGTCGCGTACAGGAAGGCCGTGCCGGCATGGGAGTCACCGATCGGCTCGGGCTCACCGACGGTCAGCCCCCTGCCCGGCAGCGGCACCAGCAGGAGCTGTGCGTAGTCCTGCAGGAGGATCGAAATGTCCCGGCCACCGACCCTGGTCACCTCTTCCGCGATCAGCGGGGCGATCAGCTGCGGCGGCATCTCGTGTGCCCGGTCCAGCAGCACCCCCAGCAGCCGCTCACCGAACCCTTCCGACCGGTCCACCGCGCCCTTGCCGGACTGCTGATCACCCTCCGCCATAGCCGTGCCCTTTCACCCACCAGCCTGATTTCACCCTCACCTGCTGAGCCGGCTGTCCCCAACGAGTCGGTCACCGCGCAGCCTGGTGCCGGCTTCGGTGGCTTGCTCGGCCGCTGGACGCACCGCGACTCGCTCGTTCCCTGCCGTCGCGCCGACCGTGCGCAACGGCCCCGGTGTATACACACCGGGGCCGCCCTTCCGGGTCGGTTGCACGTGAGAGTGCACCGGCCCACTCACCATGCTATGCCTATGCCGCTTTTCCGGCAGAAGGGACTCTTTAACTGCTCGTCGATGGCCCGGTCCATGAACGCGTAGATCTCGGACAGGCCGATGCCGGCACGTCTGGAATGCCGGGCCGTCGTCGCGCAAAGGCGCGACCAGAGGCGCCGCAGTCCACTCTGTGAAAGGTCCTCGTCCCCAGACGCTTCTTCGTCATTCGCCTACAACGGTTCGCAGGCGACTGCTGGGAGAGGCCCGGCGATACGAATAGGTAGCTGACCACTAAAAGTCCGTCGGCGGTAACATCAAGTGCGCCCGCCCAACGAGATTTCTTCCGCAGAGCTGTTCAGGATCGCGCCACGGCCCATCAGGGTGTCTCACGGGTTGTCAGAACTGACGCTGCGCACTCCGTCGGGAGGAGATCACCACCGCTGCCGAGAGGCGCATCGTCTCCAGTGCGTCGATCTGACCCCGCGCCCGGTCCAGCGACTCCCTCAGCTGGGATTCATCCAGACGGTCGTCCCGCCAGGCCACCACGAGCAGCGTGCCCCAGATCAAGTTTTCCCCTCGACCCCCAACTGCAAGGGCTCAAGATCAAGTCGGTGCGCCGGCCCCAAAGGGAAGCGCGACTCGCCAGCGACCGGATTAGGCGACGCGGTGGGCGCGATGGCGGGCTTCCCGGAGTCGGACCTTCGACGGCAGGCGGTCCAGGCCTGCCGAGTCCCGTGCGTGTGCGAGCGGTTCCCGGCTCAGTTGCCCCAGAGTCTGCGCTGGTTCAGCGTGAGGCTCCGGCAACAGCCGCACCCGTGCGACCGGAGCAGTACGCCGGCCCGACAGCCGCACATGAGCCCGCGAGACCCCGTCCAGGGCTTGCGCCTCTTCCTCGATCGCGTCCTCCAGCGCGCGGCCATTGAGTCGGGCCGCCGCGCCGTCCTCGCTGTCGACGAGGACCTGGCCCAGCCGGTGCCTGCGCAGTTGCGCAAAGAACCACCACAGCAGCAGCGCCAGCAACACGGCGAGCACCGCGATGACAGCTGGCCACCACCAGCCCTCTTCCCGCCACCGGGTGCGTCCCACGGTGCCCAGCACCACATCGTCCGGCCCACGGAAGGGCCACCAGCCCGGCATGTCGAAACCCCAGCGACGCTGAAGATCCAGCCCGCCCAGCAGCACGCCGCTACCCAGGGCGAACAGTCCAAGGCCGAGCAGCCCCAGCACCACCCGGTTCACTGTCTTGAGCATCGGGCCTCAGCCTTTCTTCGGGCGCCGGACACGCACGGCCAGCGTGGGTTGCCGGGCCAGACCCAAGGTCGTCACGGCTTCGCCCAGCGCCCTTTCCAAGTCCGCGCGGACCTCGGTGAGATCGCGGAAATGTGCCTGTACCCGGGCTTTGACCTGCCGACGGCCGACATCGATCCGTGCCGATTGGACACCGGACACCCGCATGGCCCGGTCGCGCAGAAGCAGGGCGGCTGCGCGGCGGTCGAGCCCGGCACGGACCTCCCCTGACCCGGGGATACCGGTGGGCTGCCGCATGGGCAGCAGCCTGCGCAGTCCCGGCGTCACCGCCAGCAGGAAAAGTCACAGGCCGAGGGCCATCGCCACTGCGGCCCCGATGATCAGCCAGATGTCGTCCAGCGGTCGTGTGGCCAGTTCCTCGGCGAGCCGCCGTCGCCAGCGCATCCCGGGCTGGTCTACCCGCACCGAGACCACGTCGTACAGGAGCAGTCCGGTACCCGCGACGGACAGCAGGGCCACAATGGCCGCCGTGATCCGCCGCGCGGACCAGAATCGGCGGGCCGACCGGCCGGGTTCATGGGCCCCTGCCGTCGCGCCCTTGTCCGGGGGGTCACCGGAGGACGAAGCTGCCTGTCCAGGATCGGAGGGAAGGTCGCTGTCGCCGGTCGGTTGCCGCCAGGTGCTGGCGCTCATCTCACCCTCCCCCGATCTGTGTGCCGCGAGTGCACCGAGTGCAGCCTCTCGACCGACACCGCGAGGTCGGAGACGTCCATGCCGGCCCATGTCCAGAGCCGTTCGGTGACCTCTCGGCGCACCGCGGCGCACTGTGCCCCGATGTCGGACGGATAGCCCAGCTCCACGGCGATGCGCATCCGAGCTTCGCCGAGCACGTCCGGCCGTCCGGCGGTAGATTCGTCGTCCCGCCGTGCGTCATTCCGCTCGGGTGCCCTCCGCACGGATGTCGTCACGCGTGGCGTCCGACGGCCGGGCGGTACGCGGCCGGCCGACTTGGTGAACCGGCTCAGCGCCTCGAGGGCCACCTGGGAAGCGATCTTCGCAACGACCCGGTCGGCGACTGTGGTCGCACCCCGCTCCTGCTCCCCACGGGGACTGCCCGGGCGGCGATCGGCGTCACTGGTGGGCCGGCCGGGCCACAGGCGTTCCGGAACGCGGACGTGCCCGATCGGGGTGCGGCCGCCCTGGCGCAGGACGAGTGGCAGCCGCCACGGCCGGCCGGTCCCGGCCATCTGCACGAACTGTTCCGGCCCGGCACCCGCATGTCCACCAGTCACTTCTCCGAGATGACGGTCCTGGAGCCGGTCCGGAGCGGAACCCTGCGTGTGCCCAGCGGCCTGCTGGCCGTGGACAGCCCCGACAACGGCGAGGGGCCGCAGATCACGATCGCCGTGCCGCCAGGTGAGTACGTCCTCGAAGAGGCACAGGTCAGCGTCGGGTACGACTGCGAGTGGACCGGCGGCTGGGTGACGCGTGCGGACACAACGGCCGTTCGGCTGCTGGTGAGCGACGTTCCCGTCGTCTTCTGGCAGATGGCCCTCGGCGCTGACGACGACCTCCGACTGCTCGGGGACGGCGAGGCGTACGGCTTCAGTACGGACAGCGCGACGGGCTGCTTCGCCGATGCCGCGGCCTGGGGGCCACTGCAGCGGCTCTTCGAGCGGGCGCTGATCGAGAACGATCCCGACGCCGGGGAGCATCTGTCCGACTCGACGTACATCCTGCGGACGACGGACAGGAACGCGGCTGCCGATCTGACGGCCTTCGCCACGTGCGGGGACGGCACCTATCCCGTGTGGGTGGGGCGTTCGGCATCCGGCGACGTCGTCTGCGTCGCCGTGACGGTGGACTACCTGCCCGACCTCAGGGTGCTGCGAGGACGCGAAGCCACAAGTGGCAGCTGATGACTGGTTCATGACGGTGCATCCCATTACCACCGTGATCGCACCCGGTTGATCGGCCTCGGAACGGACACGGTTGAAGGGGTCCTCGGGGTCGCTGCCGTGGGGGTACGTGCTGTGCCCCACCGTGTCGAGCGCGGAATCGTCGGCCTCGAGCAGGGCATCGCGCCATGCCGCGGCGCCCGAGTCGAAGGCGGCGGCGTCCCCGCTGACGCGGTAGTCGTCCCGGGTCAGATATTCCTCGTCGGTCATGGGGCCGACCTTGACGTCCGAGCCTTGCCGCTGTCCATGACCGGCCCCGCCATACGGTCCGCGAGGCGCCGCCGCGCGAAGTCGAACTGCTCCAGCAGGGGGACCGGACGTGGTGGTGTCGCCATGCACCGCTCCTGGGGTGGGCTGTGCGGTCCGGCTACTCGGGCTGGTGCTCCGGAGGGCCGAAGTCCGGGCTGGTGAAGTCCGGGCTGGTGAACGTCGGCCGGGAGCCGGCCGATGAGCCCTCGCTCGGACTGGAGAAGTCGGGCCCGCTGTAGCCGACCTTCGGGATCCGGCTCACCCGGCGCGGCGGGGCCGGGGAGGCGGGGTCGGCGCTGGGGTCGGCGAGCGCGGCGCGCAGGAACGGGATGATTCCGCGCTCCAGGAGGGCGTGCCGCCAGGCCTCCCTGGCACGTGCCACCTCGTCGGGCAGTTCGCCCCCCGCCTCCTCGGCGGGCACCTGGGTCGCCCCGTTCCGCAGGGCCGTGATCAGCAGGCCGATCGCGGCGGCCAGGAGTCCCGCCGCCGTGAGGGCCCCGAAGAACCAGCCGGCCGTCACCAGGGTCTCGGCGAAGGAGGGTTCCGGGCTGAGCGCCTTGAGGGCATACCCCACGAGCAGGAAGATCACCGCGGCGGTGCCCGCCAGGAGCGGCGCCAGGACGGTGAGGACGGCACCGAAGCCTGCCCCGGCACCCGTTTCGGACGCCTCACCGAGCGCGGGGTCGATCACCGCGTTCCGGACCGACGCCGTGGAGGGCGAGCGCAGCTCCTCTCTGACCTTCACGAAGTGCTCGTACTCCGCGGACGCGGCGCTGGTGATCAGTGCGGTCGCGTTGAGCGCCATCGTGCGCAGCTGTTCGGCGTTGAGCCGCTTCCCGACGGCGTCGAGATCCGGTCGGTCATGTGCGTTGCGCAGCGCGTCGTCGAGGATGCGCTCGTATTCGGCGCGGTCCTCGGTCAGCAGGTGCGGAGCGCTGTTCATGTGCATCCCCCGATGCTCCGTAGGGCCGGATTGCCCGCGTGGGTGGGCAGTTGGGCGGAAACGGAGGAGAGCCTGCTACGGATAAGCCGATGGTAGAGCGGTTACGGCACGGGGTGACAGGGGGTTTCCGGAAATCGCCTTACCCGGAATGGCTCAGTCATGCAGGGGGAGCTGCACCACCAGCAGCTTTCCGGCCATGGTCACTCCGCCGTCCATCGCGATGGCGAGTCCGTCCGCGTACACGTGCGGGCCCTCGACCACCGGACGCGAGCCTTCCGCACCGTCCGCCGCGTCCTCGGTGCCGACCTCGCCGAGCAGATACGGAATCGGGCTGTGGCCATGGACGATGCGCCGGCCGCCGTAGGCGGCGAGCAGCTCGCGCACGGCCTGCGGTCCGTCGTCGTCACGGAAGGCGAAGCGCTTGGTGAACTTGCGGAAGAGGTCCCAGCACTCGTCGGCGTCGTTGCGGTTCAGGATCTCGTGGACGTTGTCGTTGACGTCCGCGATCGTGGTGCCGTACTCGAGGTAGGCGGTCGTGTCGGAGTGCATCAGCAGATGCCCGTCCTCCTCGACCACCGCGTCCAGCCGGGCCATCCACTGGAGGTGGACGTCCTGGAGGCGGTCCATGTCGTTCTTCTGGCCGCCGTTGAGGAGCCAGGCCGCCTGGAAGGTGGCGGTGCCGGCGCCGGAGTTGACGGGCGTGTCGCCGAAGCGCTTCGCGCCGATGAGCAGCAGCTCGTGATTGCCCATCAGGGCCTTGCAGTAGCCGCCCGCGGCCGCAGCCTCGGCGGAGAGCCGCATGACGAGGTCGATGACTCCGATGCCGTCGGGGCCGCGGTCGGTGAAGTCGCCGAGGAACCAGAGCCTGGTGTTGCCCGCGGACCAGTGGCCCTCGGAGTCGATCAGGTCCTGCTCGGCGAGCGCGGCGAGGAGCTCGTCGAGGTAGCCGTGGACGTCGCCGACGACGTAGAGCGGGCCGAGGCCGTCCGGGACGGCGGCCTGTGTCTCCACGGGCGCGACGGTCACCTGGACGGTGTCCCCACGGTTGATCACCGGCAGGTCGCGCTCGGTGGGGGTGTAGCCCTCCGGCGGCTCGTCGTCCGGAAAGGCGTTGCCGGGGTGATCGAGGACGTGCTCGTACGACGGCGCCTGCGACTGCACCGGGACCTGTGCGTACGGGGGCACCCGGAAGTCACGCAACGTCGCCGTCCGCACCACGGGTCCCTGACCGGCCCCCTGAGTCATCGACCCCTCCACCACCGTCGCGCCGCCGTGCACCGTCGGACCGGCCTGGTCGGGGAGGCCCGCGGTGTCGTGCGCCCATCATAGGAATGCGGCTCGTGCTGTGTGACGCACCAGGGGTGCTGAATCCGGGTACACCCCCGGTTCACTGGCTGTTTCGCCCCAATTGGGCTGGTCTAGTCCTGAGCGTGTGACCTCGGGTGGCTCACCGTCGTCCGCGGGGGGCGGCGCTGCGAGGACGTACGGACGATGAGTTCCGTCGGTATCACCTGCTCGACCGGTCCGCCTCCGTCCACGCCCTCGATCGCGTCGATGAGCAGTTGGACGACGGCGGTGCCGATCCGCCGGGGCTTGAGCGAGAGGGTGGTGATGGGCGGGTCGGTGCTGGCGTACACCGTGGATTCGCTGCAGCAGACCAGCAGCAGGTCGTCGGGGACGCGCAGCCCGTACCGCCGTGCCGCGGCGAGCAGGTCCGTGCCGTTGGGGTCGAAGAGTCCGTAGACGGCGTCGGGGCGGTCGGGACGGGCGAGCAGCCGGTCGGCGGCGATGGCACCCGCGCCCGGGTCGTGCGCGGGATAGGCCTCGTAGACCGGGTCCTGGCCGACTCGCTCGCACCAGTTGAGGTACGCGGTGGTCGACAGCCGGGTGTAGGTGTCGGTGGAGGTGCCGGTGAGCAGGCCGATCCGGCGGGCGCCTGCGGCGGCGAGATGGTCGAGCAGATCGAGGACGGCGGCTTCGTGGTCGTTGTCCACCCAGGCGGTGACCGGGAGGGTGCCGGCCGGGCGGCCGTCGGAGACGACGGGCAGGCCCTGGCGGACCAGCTCGGTGACGACCGGGTCGTGGTCGGAGGGGTCGATGACGACGGTGCCGTCGAGGGCGACGTTCGACCAGACGTCATGGCGTGAGGTCGCGGGCAGGATGACGAGGGCGTACCCACGGGCCAGCGCTGCGGAGGTCGCGGCCCTCGCCATCTCGGCGAAGTACGCGAACTCGGTGAAGGTGAAAGGTTCATCCCCGTACGTCGTCACGGTCAGGCCGATGAGTCCCGACTTGCCCGTACGGAGCGTGCGGGCCGCGGCCGACGGGCGGTAGCCCAGCCGGTCCGCGACCTCGCGGACGTGGCGGCGCGTGGCGTCGGGCAGTCTGCCCTTTCCGTTGAGGGCGTCGGAGACGGTCGTGATGGAGACACCGGCAGCGGCGGCCACGTCCCGGATGCCCGCCCGACCTTGCCGGCTGCCCCGGCGGGATGTTTCCGTCCGGCTCACCTGGTGCTTCCCTGCTGCTGTCATGGCGAGCCGATAGTAGGGCGATGTCGGGCGGTTGGGCCGGTCGCATATGCAGGCGTTGACAGGCACGTTTCTGCATGGTGTGCAATGCCCAATTGCCTTAGAAATAAAGGGCGTTGGGTGGTGTCGCGCTGGTCTCACGGTTGTCGACCGGCATAGACCTGCCAAGGGCCCGAGGTCTCGAAGAGGTCTCAACTCACCACTACGGGCGATGCGCGCCACGGAGTGAGCCACCGGCGCGCGCCGGGACGGGGAGCGCTCCCCCTTTTTCCGCGATCTGCCGCCGCCCATTCGCAGGCGACGTGAATCCTCATAAGGTGAGGAGTATTGGTGAGCCCGTATGACGAGCCTGTACGACGGTCGAGGAGGACCTGCGGTGAGCGAGACGAGCCCGAAGCTGCGCGCCGAGCTGGACGGCATCCCCACCTACAAGCCGGGTAAGCCCGCCGCGGCCGGCGGCGAGGGACCTGCCGCCTTCAAGCTTTCCTCCAACGAGAACCCGTACCCGCCCCTGCCTGGCGTGATGGAGACCGCGGTCGCCGCCGCGGCGGGCTTCAACCGCTACCCGGACATGGCCTGCACCGGGCTGATGAACGAGCTCTCGGACCGCTTCGGTGTGCCGGTCTCGCACCTGGCGACCGGTACCGGCTCCGTGGGTGTGGCCCAGCAGCTGCTCCAGGCCACGTCCGGCCCGGGCGACGAGGTCATCTACGCGTGGCGGTCCTTCGAGGCGTACCCGATCATCACGCAGATCAGCGGGGCGAAGCCGGTCCAGGTGCCGCTCACAGCGGGCGATGTGCACGATCTGGACGCGATGGCGGACGCCGTCACGGACCGGACGCGGCTGATCTTCGTCTGCAACCCCAACAACCCCACCGGAACGGTGGTGCACCGTGCCGAGCTGGAACGGTTCCTCGACCGGGTGCCGTCCGATGTGCTGGTGGTGCTGGACGAGGCGTACCGCGAGTTCATCAGGGACACCGACGTACCCGACGGCATCGAGATCTACCGGGATCGGCCGAACGTCGCCGTGCTCCGGACCTTCTCCAAGGCCTACGGTCTGGCCGGCCTGCGGGTCGGCTTCGCGATCGCCCATGAGCCGGTGGCCGCGGCGCTGCGCAAGACGGCGGTGCCTTTCGGCGTCAGCCAGCTCGCCCAGGACGCGGCGGTCGCGTCACTGCAGGCCGAGGACGAACTGCTCGGGCGGGTCGGTTCGCTGGTCGCCGAGCGGACGCGGGTGTACGACGCGCTGGTGAAGCAGGGCTGGAACGTGCCGCCGACCCAGGCGAACTTCGTCTGGCTGCGGCTGGGCGAGCGTACGGTCGACTTCGCGGTGGCGTGCGAGCGGGCCGGGGTCGTGGTGCGGCCGTTCCCGGGCGAGGGCGTGCGGGTCACGATCGGCGAGTGCGAGGCGAACGACGTGTTCCTGCAGACCGCGGAGGCGTTCCACAAGGAGCTGTAGGCCGGTCGCGTCCCGGGGCGCGGCTGCACCCCGGGAATCGCCCCGCGGGGTGCACTGCGTCCCCCGCGGGGTGTGCCTCAGTCCCGGTCGTTCACGTGCTCGACGCGGATCGGGTCGCCCGACCGCACGGTCGCCAGCACGCGCGGGTCGCCGTCGATGCGGCCCAGGATGTTGCACGGGCCGGCGAGGCGCGATTCGTCGCCGCGCGAGATGGGCGTCGGTCCGTACGGCAGTGCCAGCGCGTCGCCCTCGGTCCAGAACGCGACTGTGCCCGGGTCCACCACCTGCCGGGCGTCCGCTTCGAGGGCGGGGGAGACCGGGGTCTCGAAGTAGACCTCTTCGCCCCAGGTGTGGGCGGTGGACGAGAGTGGGAGAGCCCCCGCGAGCGCCTTGCTCGTGGGGGTTTCCTCGAGGGTCGCCGTGAGCTGTCCGGCGGGCCAGGAGATTCGGATCCTCATTCCTCAGATTCAACAATATGTTGAAGGGGTCGAGAAGGCTGACCCGCGGGTAACCACAGGAGGGGACCCCCGCTCGTCAGTACGGATTTCGTATGGGCCATAATGCTTGTGAATGTGAACGCGTTCACAAGCGCGTCCCTGAACCTCCCGGAATGGGGTGGTTCTACCGGGCGAACTTCCGGGGCGCGTCGATGTAGTACGCCGACGTGACTACGCCGAGGTAAGGAGAGCCGACGTGGACCTAGCTCTGGCGCCAGAGACTCTGGCGCGCTGGCAGTTCGGCATCACCACCGTCTACCACTTCCTCTTCGTGCCCCTGACGATCTCACTGGCCGCACTGACGGCCGGACTGCAGACGGCATGGGTGCGTACGGAGAAGGAGAAGTACCTCAGGGCCACCAAGTTCTGGGGCAAGCTCTTCCTGATCAACATCGCGATGGGCGTGGTCACGGGCATCGTGCAGGAGTTCCAGTTCGGCATGAACTGGTCCGACTACTCGCGCTTCGTCGGCGATGTGTTCGGAGCCCCGCTCGCCTTCGAGGCGCTGATCGCCTTCTTCTTCGAGTCCACCTTCATCGGCCTGTGGATCTTCGGCTGGGACAAGCTGCCGAAGAAGATCCATCTCGCCTGCATCTGGATGGTCTCCATCGGCACCATCCTCTCCGCGTACTTCATCCTGGCGGCCAACTCCTGGATGCAGCACCCGGTCGGCTACCGGATCAACAAGGAGAACGGACGGGCCGAGCTCACCGACTTCTGGCTCGTGCTGACCCAGAACACCACGCTCACCCAGGTCTTCCACACCCTGTCCGCGGCCTTCCTCGTGGGTGGCGCGTTCATGGTCGGCATCGCCGCCTTCCACCTGGTGCGCAAGAAGCACGTCCCGGTGATGAAGAGCTCGCTGCGCCTGGGGCTGGTCACCGTCGTCGTCGCGGGTCTGCTGACCGCGATCAGTGGTGACTTCCTCGGCAAGGTCATGTACGAGCAGCAGCCGATGAAGATGGCCGCGGCCGAGGCGCTCTGGGAGGGCGAGCAGCCGGCGCCGTTCTCCGTCTTCGCCTACGGGGACGTGGACAAGGGGCACAACAAGGTCGCGATCGAGATACCCGGTCTGCTGTCCTTCCTGGCCCACAGCGACTTCACGTCGCACGTGCCCGGGATCAACGACACCAACGAGGCCTTGCAGGAGAAGTTCGGGCCCGGCGACTACCGGCCCAACATCGCCGTGGCGTACTGGGGATTCCGCTGGATGATCGGCTTCGGCATGACGTCCTTCGCCATCGGCCTGGCCGGACTCTGGCTGACACGCAAGAAGTTCCTGCTGCCGCCGGCGCTTCGGGTCGGTGAGGACGAGGTGCCGCATGTGGTGCTCTTCAGGAAGCCGCTCGGCCCGAAGCTCTCCAGGCTGTACTGGCTGACCGCGATCTGGACGCTGGGCTTCCCGCTGATCGCCAGCTCCTGGGGCTGGATCTTCACCGAGATGGGACGGCAGCCCTGGGTCGTGTACGGGGTGCTCCAGACCCGTGACGCGGTCTCCCCCGGTGTCTCGCAGGGCGAAGTGCTCACCTCGATGATCGTCTTCACGGCGCTCTACGCGGTACTCGCCGTGATCGAGGTCAAGCTCCTCGTGAAGTACGTCAAGGCCGGGCCTCCCGAGCTCACCGAGTCCGACCTCAACCCACCGACCAAGATCGGCGGCGACGACCGTGACGCCGACCGGCCTATGGCCTTCTCCTACTGAGACCGAGGACTGGGAGCTGAGGCATGGAACTCCACGACGTCTGGTTCGTACTCATCGCCGTTCTGTGGACCGGCTATTTCTTCCTCGAGGGCTTCGACTTCGGGGTCGGCATCCTGACGAAGCTGCTCGCCCGTGACCGGGTCGAGAAGCGCGTCCTCATCAACACCATCGGTCCCGTCTGGGACGGAAACGAGGTGTGGCTTCTCTCGGCGGGCGGTGCCACGTTCGCCGCGTTCCCGGAGTGGTACGCGACGCTCTTCTCCGGCTTCTATCTGCCGCTGCTGCTCATCCTGGTGTGCCTGATCGTGCGGGGAGTCGCCTTCGAGTACCGCGCCAAGCGGCCGGAGGAGAGCTGGCAGCGCAACTGGGAGACGGCGATCTTCTGGACCTCGCTGGTGCCGGCGGTGCTGTGGGGTGTGGCCTTCGGGAACATCGTGCGCGGCGTCAAGATCGACGCGGAGATGGAGTACGTCGGCAGCTTCGGCGACCTGCTGAATCCGTACGCGATTCTCGGCGGACTGGTGACGCTGTTCCTGTTCACCTTCCATGGAACGGTGTTCGCCGCCCTGAAGACGGTCGGGGACATCCGGGAACGGGCGCGAAAGCTGGCGCTGACGCTGGGGCTGATCACAGCCGTGCTCGCGCTCGTCTTCCTGGGCTGGACCCAGGCGGACAAGGGCGACGGGATCAGCCTGGTCGCGGTGATCGTCGCGGTGATGGCGCTGGTCGGGGCGATCGTGGCGAACCAGCTGGGACGCGAGGGGTGGTCGTTCGCGCTGTCCGGTGTGACGATCGCGGCCGCGGTCGCGATGCTCTTCCTGACCCTCTTCCCGAACGTCATGCCGTCGTCGCTCAATGAGGAGTGGAGCCTGACGGTGACCAACGCCTCGTCGAGCCCGTACACGCTGAAGATCATGACGTGGTGTGCGGCGGTCGCGACGCCCGTGGTGGTGCTGTACCAGGGGTGGACGTACTGGGTGTTCCGGAAGCGGATCGGTACGCAGCACATCGCTGATTCGCACTGAGCTGTCCGTATCCGCTCCACGTGTCCGCTGTCTGCACCCGCTCTGCGTGCTCGCTCATCGTGTCCGCCGACCCGCCGCCATGCAGTAGCCGCCATGAAGTAGGGGATGTTTCACGTGAAACCTGTCGACCCGCGTCTGCTCCGGTACGCCCGGGCCACCCGCTTCTTCATGGCGGCCGTGGTTGTCCTCGGCCTTGCCGGAGCGGCGCTGGTCGTGGCCCAGGCGATGCTCATCGCCGAGGTGGTGGTGGGGGCGTTCCAGCGAGGACTGGACGTCGCCGGGCTGTGGACCCCGCTGCTGCTGCTGGCCGCGGTCGCGGTGGGGCGCGGGCTGGTGTCGTGGCTGACCGAGCTGGCGGCGCACCGGGCGACTGCGGCGGTCAAGAGTGAGCTGCGGATGCGGCTGCTGGAACGGGCGGCGGAGCTCGGGCCGGGGTGGCTGAGCGGGCAGCGCACCGGGTCGCTCGTCGCGCTGGCCACGCGCGGAGTGGATGCGCTCGACGACTACTTCGCGCGCTATCTGCCGCAGCTGGGGCTCGCGGTGGTGGTTCCGGTGGCGGTGCTGGCACGGATCGTCACCGAGGACTGGGTGTCGGCGGCGGTCATCGTGGTGACCCTGCCGCTGATCCCGATCTTCATGGTGCTGATCGGCTGGGCCACGGAAGCCCGGATGAACCGTCAGTGGAAGCTGCTGTCACGGCTGTCCGGGCACTTCCTGGACGTGGTCGCGGGGCTGCCGACGCTGAAGGTGTTCGGCCGGGCGAAGGCACAGGCCGAGTCGATCCGGAGAATCACCTCCGAGTACCGGCGGGCGACGCTGAAGACGCTGCGGATCGCGTTCCTGTCGTCGTTCGCACTGGAGTTGCTGTCCACCCTGTCGGTGGCACTGGTGGCCGTGGGCATCGGCATGCGGCTCGTCCACGGTGAGCTCGACCTCTATACGGGGCTGGTGGTGCTGATCCTGGCGCCCGAGGCGTATCTGCCGATCCGGCAGGTGGGGGCGCAGTATCACGCGGCGGCGGAGGGCCTGTCGGCGGCGGAGGAGATCTTCGCGGTACTGGAGAGCCCCGTGCGCGGCGGGGCCGCGGGGGAGGCGGACTCGGTGCGGCTGGAGCTTTCCGGGGTGACGGTCCGTCGTGCGGGCCGCGCCGAGCCGTCGTTGGACTCGGCGTCGCTGGTGGTGGAACCGGGCGAGGTGGTGGCCCTGGTGGGGCCCAGCGGAGTCGGAAAGTCGACTCTGCTGGATGTGGTGATGGGATTCGTCCCGCCGGACGAGGGCCGGGTGCGGGTGGGCGGCGCGGAGCTCGCGACCCTGGACCTGGAGCGGTGGCGGGAGTCGATCGCATGGGTGCCCCAGCGGCCGTACCTCTTCGCGGGAACGGTCGCCGAGAATGTGCGGCTCGCGCGGCCGGAGGCGGATGACGCCCGGGTCATGGCGGCGCTGCGAGACGCCGGGGCGTACGACTTCGTGGCCGAGCTGCCGCGGGGTGCGGACACGGTCCTGGGCGAGGACGGTGCGGGGCTGTCGGCAGGTCAGCGGCAACGGCTGGCGCTGGCCCGGGCGTTCCTCGCCGACCGGCCGCTGCTGCTGCTCGACGAGCCGACGGCGGCGCTGGACGGCGAGACCGAGGCGGGGATCGCGGATGCGCTCCGGCGACTGTCGGCGGGGCGGACGGTGCTGCTCGTCGTCCACCGGCCCGCGCTGCTGGGCCTTGCGGACCGGGTGGTCGAGCTCCGGCCGCCGGGGCCGGAGCGCTCCGGCGCGGTGGATGCCGCGGCGGTGGGTTCCCTCGGGTCTTCCGGGCTCCCGCAGCCGTCGTCCGCGCCTTCGAGGGACGGCGATGTGGCGGAACCGGCCATGGCCGGCCGTCCTGAGGGTGGGGGCGCCGTGGGGGCCGGGATCCTGCCGCAAGGTCGGCGGGCCGGGGTGCTGGCCCGGGTACGGGGGATGGCCGGAGCGCTGCGGGGGCGGCTCGTCCTCGGCCTGGTGCTCGGGAGCCTGGCGCTGGGATCGGCTGTCGGGCTCATGGCGGTGTCCGGATGGCTCATCTCGCGGGCGTCGGAGCAGCCGCCGGTGCTGTATCTGATGGTGGCGGTGACGGCGACGCGGGCGTTCGGGATCGGCCGCGCAGTGTTCCGGTACGCGGAGCGGCTGGTGTCGCACGATGCCGTGCTGTCGATGCTCGCCGATCTGCGGGTCGGGGTGTACCGGCGGCTGGAGCGGATCGCGCCGGCCGGGCTGCGCAGGGCGCGGCGGGGCGATCTGCTGTCGCGGCTCGTCGCCGATGTCGACGCGCTGCAGGACTACTGGCTGCGGTGGCTGCTGCCCGCGGGCGCGGCGGTCGTCGTCGGGACCGGGGCCGTCGGGTTCACGGCGTGGCTGCTGCCCGAGGCCGGTGCCGTGCTGGCCGTCGGGCTGCTCGTCGCCGGGGTGGCCGTGCCGATGGTGAGCGGCGCCAGCGCGCGGTGGGCCGAACGCAGGCTCGCGCCGACGCGCGGTGTGCTGGCGACGCGGGTCGTCGATCTGCTCCGCGGTACGGCCGAGCTGACCGTCGCCGGGGCGCTGAAGGGCCGGATCGCCGCGGTGCGGGAAGCCGACCGCACGCTCACCGGAATCGCCTCGCGCGCCGCGTCCGCCACCGCCCTCGGCGGTGGTCTCTCCGCCATGGCCTGTGGGCTCACCGTCGCGTTCGCCGCGTACGCGGGTGCGATGGCCGTGCACGCGGGCCGGCTCGAGGGCGTCGAACTCGCCGTCGTCGTACTGACCCCGCTCGCCGCGTTCGAGGCGGTCACCGGGCTTCCGCTCGCCGTGCAGTACCGGCAGAGGGTCAGGCGGAGTGCCGAGCGGGTCTTCGAGATGCTCGACGCCCCGGTGCCGGTGCACGAGCCCCTGGAGCCGGCACCCGCACCCGCGTCCGCGTTCCCGCTGGAGGTCCGCGAGCTCACGGCCCGCCACGCGGGTCAGGAGCGCGACGCACTCACCGGCTTCGACCTGAGCCTCACCGAGGGCAGGCGGATCGCGGTCGTCGGCGCATCCGGCTCCGGCAAGACCACACTCGCCCAGGTGCTGCTGCGCTTCCTGGATGTGCAGGAAGGCACGTACACCCTGGGCGGGACGGATGCGGCCGCGCTGGACGGGGACACGGTCCGGCGGTTCGTCGGGCTCTGCGCCCAGGACGCCCACATCTTCGACAGCACCATCCGCGAGAACGTCAGACTCGCCCGACCCGAGGCCTCCGAGGAGGAGCTGCGCGCGGCGCTCGCCGGTGCCCGGCTGCTGGAGTGGGCAGACGGCCTCCCCGACGGCCTGGACACGTTGGTCGGTGAGCACGGTGCCCAACTCTCCGGCGGCCAGCGGCAGCGCCTCGCCCTCGCCCGCGCGCTCCTCGCCGACTTCCCCGTCCTGCTCCTCGACGAACCGGCCGAACATCTCGACCTGGCCACGGCGGACGCGCTGACCGCCGATCTGCTGGCTGCGACACAGGGGCGTACGACGCTGCTGATCACCCACCGGCTGCGCGGCCTCGACGCGGTGGACGAGGTGCTCGTCCTGGACGACGGCCGGACGGTGCAGCGCGGCCCGTACGCGGAGCTGGCCGAGGCGGAGGGGCCGCTGCGCCGGATGCTGGAGAGGGAACGCGCCGGTGATCTGCTGGACAGCCGCCTCCGAGAGCCGACTTTCCAGGCCAAATAGGTCTTATTAGTCTCAAGGGCATGACAGCCCCTGAGATGAGGGATGCCTCGGGTCCCGAGGGCCCTGCGGGTCCCGGGGAACCTTTGGGCCCCGAGGTTCCTGCGGGTGCCGAGGAGCCCACGGGCGGGATCGAGGCCGCCACGCAGGCGACCCGCAGCCTCCAGGGCCTGTCCACCGAACTCACCGCCCGCGTCCCCCAGCTGCTCGAAGCGATGCGCTCCATCGGCACCGGCCTGGAGCTGCGCTCCACCCTCGACCGGATCTGTGCGACCGCGGCGGAACTCGGGGACGCCCGCTACGCCGCCATCGGCGTCGTCGACGAGGAGGGGCGGGGCCTGTCCGACTTCGTGACCCACGGCGTCCCCGAGGCCGTGGCACGGCGGATCGGGCATCCGCCCGACGGGCGCAAGGGGCTCCTCGGCGCACTGATGCACCATTCCGAGGCCATTCGGCACGCCGATCTGACGAAGGACCCGCGCTCCGCCGGATTCCCGCCGGGCCATCCGCCCATGCGGAGGTTCCTCGGGGTGCCCATCCGGGTCCAGGGCGAGATCTTCGGCAATCTCTATCTGGCGGAGAAGCGTGGTGGGGGCGAGTTCACCGACTACGACGTGCACATGGTGCGGGTCCTCGCGACCGAGGCGGGCATAGCGATCGGCAACGCCCGGCTGTACGAGGCGGCGCGGCAGCGCGAGCGCTGGATCGACGGCTCGGTCGCCGTCACCACCGCACTGCTGGCCGGTGGTGACGCGGACGACGCGCTCGTCGTCGTCGCGGAGCAGGCGCGCAAGCTCGCCGACTCGGCCGCCGGGATCGTGCTGCTCCCCGCCGAGGAGGACGGACTGGAGATCGTCGCCGTCTCCTCGCCCCAGCCCTCCCTGCATCTCGGCACGGTCGTGCCTCCGGAGAGCCCGGCCGTCGCGTCGCTGCTCGCGGGTGAGGCGGTGTTCGTCGCGGACGCCGCCACCGATCCGCGGATGCTCACCCGGCTGGTGAGCGACTACGGGCCGGTCATGCTGCTGCCCCTGCACAGCGGCGGCAGGGTACTCGGCGCGCTGGCGACCCCGAGGGCGCGTGGCGCGCGCCGGTTCACCGAGTCCGAACGCACCCTGGCCACGCAGTTCGCCTCGCAGGCCGCGGTGGCGCTGATGATGGCCGAGGCGCAGCGCGACCGGGAGCGGCTCGCCGTGTACGAGGACCGCGACCGTATCGCCCGCGACCTCCACGACCTCGTGATCCAGCGGCTGTTCGCCACGGGGATGATGCTGGAGAGCGCGCAGCGGCAGTCGCTCGTGCCCGCCGTGCAGGAGGGTGTCGGCAAGGCCGTCGACGAACTGGACGTGACCATCCAGGAGATCCGCACGGCCATCTTCGCGCTGCAGCAGGGACCGGCGGAGGCGCCGTCCGGGCTGCGTACGCGCGTCCTGAGGGAGATCAACATGGCGGCCGTGCCGCTGGGGTTCAAGCCCTCGCATCGCTTCGTCGGGCCGGTCGACTCGGTGGTGGGCGAGCTGACGGGCAAGAACCTGATCGCGGCGCTGCGGGAGGCGCTGTCCAACGCGTTCCGGCATGCGGAGGCGACGCGTATCGAGGTCGTCGTCGACGCGACGGTACAACTGGGTGACGGTGACGGAGGCGCAGAAGGTGGCGCAGGCGCAGGCGCAGGCGCAGGCGCAGGCGCGGGCGTAGGCGGCGTGCGGCTGTCGGTGGCGGACGACGGCGTGGGGATTCCGGAGGGCGGGCGGCGCAGCGGGCTGCGCAACCTCCAGCGGCGGGCGGAGTCGCTCGGCGGATCGAGCTGGTGCGAGCCGGGGATCGCGGAGGGCGGCGGCGGTACGACGGTGGTCTGGGAAGCGCCGCTCGAGCCGCACGCGGTGGCCGCCGCGGGCCGCGATTCCCAGGACGCCTGACAGGCTCCAGGGGCCTGACCGGGACTGAGCCGGTTGGCGGTACGACACCGTCTATATGTGGCACATGGGGCAAATCGGATGTGACGATCCGAGAATGGGTCACCAACACCGCACCTGGCAACGGATTCTGATGGTGTCGTTGCTGTGCCTGCTGCTGCCGGCCCTTTGCACGCCACCGGCGAGTGCCAACGACGGGCCCACCGCAAGTGCCGAAGTGGCCCGGCTGTTCGAGGAGGCGGCGAAGGCCACGCAGTCGTATCAGCGCGGCCTGCACGCCGCCGAGATCGAACGGGCCCGCACCGAGCGGCTCCAGTGGCGGCTGGCCGAGCGGCGTCGCGAACTCGAGGACATACACGACAAGATCGGAGAGGTGGCCCGCGCCCAGTACCGGGCCGGCGGCAACCTCGCGCTCACCGCAAGGCTGCTGCTCGCCGACGACCCCGCGGTGATGATGCGCGGATTCGAGCTGGCGTGGAAGGCGGAGCTGGCGGTGAACCGGCTGCTCGGCCAGGCCAGAGAGGCCGAGCGGCGAGCCAGTCAGGCCGAGGAGCGGACCCGCGCGGCCTGGCTCGACCTCGAAGCACGCACCGAGCGGCTGGCGTGGCTCAAGCAGGGCATCGAGACCAAGCTCGAGTCGGCGCAGTGGACCCTGCAGGGCGAGGCCAACCGCAGTGCTGCCGCCGGTCAGTGCGCCGGTGCGGTGCGGCTCGATGAGCCGTCGCTGCCGGACGGGCCGAACTGGGTGGCGCCCGTGGAGAACTACACGCTGTCGGCCGGTTTCGACAGCGCGGGTGAACACTGGGCACGCCGGCACACCGGACAGGACTTCGCCGTCCCGATCGGTACGCCGGTGCGCTCGATCGGTGCCGGGCGGGTGGTCTCCGTGTCCTGCGGCGGCGGTTTCGGGATCCAGGTCGTCGTCGAGCACTCCAACGGCTGGTACTCGCAGTACGCCCATCTCGCCGCGGTCACCGTCGACCAGGGGGACTGGGTGCAGACCGGTCAGTGGGTCGGACAGTCGGGCACCACCGGGAACTCGACGGGCCCGCACCTGCACTTCGAGGTGCGGCTGACGCCGTATCTGGGGTCAGGAGTGGATCCGGTGCCCTGGATGCGCGAGCGCGGAGTCTGGCTGTAGAAGGACGGACGGGCCGGCCCCGCCACTCGCGGGCCGGCCCCGCAGCTTGCGGTCCGGCCGCGCCCCGCCCTGCGCCCGCCGTCCCCTACGGGCGCCACGCGGCCAGGATCTGCTCGATGACCACCGCGACGCCGTCCTCGTTGTTCGCGACGGTCCGTCCGGAGGCGGCGGTGATGACGTCCGGGTGGGCGTTGCCCATCGCATAGGACGTGCCGGCCCAGCTCAGCATCTCCACGTCGTTGGGCATGTCCCCGAACGCCACGACCTCGTCCGCCGAGATCCCGCGCTGCGCACAGCACAGCGCGAGCGTGGAGGCCTTGGACACACCGAGGCCGCTGATCTCCAGCAGCGCGGTCGGGCTGGAGCGGGTGAACGAGGCCAGGTCGCCCGCGGCCGTACGGGCGAGTGCGAGGAAGCCGTCCGGGGTCAGCGACGCGTGGTGGGCGAGCAGCTTGAGCACGGGCGCGTCGGAGTCCGGGCCCCCCTCGTGGAGCAGCTTCTCGGCCATGGCGACAGTGGCGCCCGGGTCGAGATGGAACGGCGGGTAGTCCGGCTCGTAGTGGATGCCCGTGCTCAGCTCGACCGCGAATGACGTGCCGGGCGCCGCGTCGCGCAGCGTCCTGACCACATCGAGCGCGGTCTCCCGCTCCAGCGGGCGGGCCTGGATCAGCTTGCCGCCGGCGTGGAGGTCGACGACCGCCGCGCCGTTGGCGCAGATCGCCAGGCCATGACCGTGGACGTGGGCGCTGACGACGTCCATCCAGCGCGCCGGGCGGCCAGTGACGAAGAAGACCTCGATCCCTGCCTCCTCCGCGGCGGCGAGCGCCGCGACGGTGCGGTCCGAAACGGACTTGTCGTCGCGCAGCAGGGTGCCGTCGAGGTCCGTGGCGATCAGCCGGACGGTGGCGGGCAGCGGCAGAGGATCGTTAGCTGAGGTCACCCACGCATTCTCCCGTATCAAGCGCACGGGCGTGCAGGAGGGTGCACATCTGAGTGCACGCCCCCTGACGCGGAGTAGTCGCGGGGGCTCTCCGGCCTTCCGCTCAGCGCAGCTGTGCCAGGGCCTCGGTCGCGATCCGCTCGAAGACCGCCTGGTCAGCGGCGAAGACGGAATCCGCGACGGGCCAGTGGACGACGATCTCGGTGAAGCCGAGCTCCGCATGCCGGCCGGCGAAATCGACGAAGGCGTCGAGGGACTCCAGCGGACGGCCCGGCCGGGGCGCAGGGAGAGCCGGGTTGAAGTCCGGGGTGAAGCCGGTGAGCAGGATTTTGTCGAGCTCGGCGGCGTCCCGGCCGGCCTCGGCGCAGGCCTTGCCCAGCTTGGTGAGCTGCCCCGCGACGGCCTCGACCGACTGCTCCGGGGTGCCCGCCTCGTACAGCTTCGGGTCGCCCGTCGTCACCCACGCCTGCCCGTACTGGGCGGCGAGCTTCAGTCCGCGGGGGCCGGTGGCGGCGACGGCGAAGGGCAGCCGCGGGCGCTGGACGCAGCCGGGAACGTTCCGCGCCTCGGACGCGGAGTAGAAGCGGCCTTCGTACGTCGTCCCGGCCGGCTCGCGGAGCAGCGCGTCCAGCAGGGGTACGAACTCACCGAACCGGTCCGCGCGCTCGCGCGGGGTCCAGGGCTTCTCGCCGCTCTTCAGCAGGGTCGTCGCGTCGAAGCCGTTGCCGCCCGCGCCGATGCCGAGGGTGATGCGGCCGCCGGAGATGTCGTCGAGGGTGATCAGTTCCTTGGCCAGGGTGACCGGGTGCCGGAAGTTCGGCGAGGTCACGAGGGTGCCCAGGCGCAGCCGGTCCGTGGCCGCCGCGGCGGCGGTCAGGGTGGGGACGGCACCGAACCACGGTCCGTCGCGGAAGGTCCGCCAGGCGAGGTGGTCGTACGTGTACGCGGCGTGGAATCCGAGCTCCTCGGCTCGCTGCCAGAGCGCCCGGCCCCCCTCGTTCCAGCGGTGCACGGGAAGGATCACGGTGCTGAGGCGCAGAGGAGACGTCATGCCCTCCAGCGTACGGGGGACCGGCCGGTGCCCCTGTTCCGATGCGGGGAAGCCACAGGTCAGCCCGTGTCTGCCAGGAAACGGGGAGGGGCAGGCGCAGGTCAGCCGGGGAAGCGCAGGAACTCCGGAGGGACCCCGTCGGTGAGCCAGACCCCGTTGGCGCTGACATGGAACACGTGGCCGGCGCGGTGCATCGCGCCCGCATCCACGGAGAGGACGACCGGGCGGCCCCGGCGGGCGCCCACACGGGTCGCGGTCTCACGGTCGGGCGAGAGATGGACGTGGTGGCGGGCCATGGGGCGCAGGCCCTCCGCGCGGATGGCGTCCAGGCTGCGGGCGACCGTGCCGTGGTAGAGGTACGCGGGCGGCTCGGCGACCGGCAGGTCGAGGTCGACCTCGACGGTGTGGCCCTGGTTGGCACGGATCCGGGTGCCGTCGATCGTGAAGCGCCGCTTGTCGTTGACGGCGACGACATGGTCCAGCTCGGCCCGGGTGAAGGGGAAGCCGTGCGCGGCCGCGGCCCGCATCAGCTCGTCGATCGCGACCCAGCCGTTTGCGTCCAGGGTGATGCCGATGCGCTCGGGCTGATGTCTCAGATGCTTCGAGAGGTACTTCGACACCTTCACGGTGCGCTTCTCGCGCTTCTCGTCCATGCCGTCCACGCCACTCATGTCAGCTTCGCCGACTTCGTTCACGTCTGTTCTGTCCATGCCGTCAGAGTGCCGGTGGCGTCGGTTCGGCGCCACGCGATTTTCATCCGGACGAAAGTGCTCCACATGTTTGATCCACAACCAAGTCCGTTATCCACAAGGGGAATTGACGCCCCTGTGGACAACGACTGTGTGATTCAGTGCATTTGATCAACTTCGCCCCTTTCTCCAGCGCTTGTCGTGAGTGCGTCCAATGTCCGTGCATGCAGTTCCCGTTCGGTCGCTGCGGTGATGAACGCCTCCGCGTTCTCCGGCCCAACGAGCTGATGCACAGCCCGGATCGTCGCTACCGGCAGCGCCACCGACCGCGGCTCGTCGTCGCGCTCCAGCGGTTCCGCGCCCAGGTGGTGTTGCAGGTGCCTGGTCGCGAACAGTCGCATGGCTCGCGCGAGTTCGGCGTCGACCGTCTGCTGGGCGAGCGGCCGCAGCCGCCGCACCATCGATGCGGCCTCCGCCGCGTCCGCGTCCGTCGGCGGCTGATGTCCGAGATAACGGGCGAAGACGTGCTCGGTGGTGAACTCCAGGAAACGGGACGCTATGTGCTCGACCTGCCCGCGAAGTTCCCGCAGATGGCCGGAGATTGCCAGGAGTGGCACGCCGGCCGCGTACAACTCGGCGGCCACCGAGAGCTCTTGGGGACTCGGCACCAGGAACTCGTCGGCCCGGCCCGGGATGCGCTCCAGCACGCCGAGCTCCACCGCCTCGGCGATGGCCTCCTCGTCCGGCTTCCCCCCGAAGGTCTCGTCCAGCTCGGCGCGGGTGATCCGGGCCGCTTCCTCGTCGGTCCAGGGACCCTGCACCTCGGCGACCAGACCGAGTACCCCGCCGAGCCCGCGCCCCGCGTCCCAGGCCTCCAGCAGTTCCTTGATGGACGCCAAGGTGTACCCCCGGTCGAGGAGGTCGGCGATCTGCCGCAACCGGGCCAGATGGGTGTCCCCGTACACATTGGCCCGGCCGCGCCGCTCCGGCTTGGGCAGCAGTCCGCGGTCCTGGTAGGCACGGATCGTCCGGACCGTGGCGCCACTGTGATGGGCCAGGTCCTCGATCCGGTACTCGGCTGCCGGCTCCCCGGACACGATCACTCCCTACTGCCCCATGGCGGCGCGCCCCACCGCACCCGCCGCCGCACGGGCCGCGGGCGATGCGGCGAGAGACTCGACCGCCCTGCGCGGCGACCCTTCCTGCGAGGGATGGTACGACCGCCGGAAGTATCGGGGTATTGCGGCGCCTGTCTCCCGCCGGTCCAGCGCCTCGGCGTGCAGCACCCAGCCCCCCAGGACGTCGAAAGACACCCTTCGCGGCGCGATCACATGGTGGTCGCTCACAGCGGCGGCTCCCATCGGGCTATCACGCGCAGGGCCCTGGGGGTGAACCGGGACATGAGGTGGGCGCCGCGGGCCTCCGGGGTCACGGGCACCACCGCCTGGTTCTTCACGACCGCCCGCAGGACCGCGTCGGCGACCTTCTCCGGCGGGTAGTTGCGCAGTCCGTACAGCCGGGACGACTTCTTCTGCCGGCGCTTCTCCTCCTCGGCGGAGACACCCGCGAAGCGCGCGGTCGCCGTGATGTTCGTGTGCACGAGGCCCGGGCAGATCGCCGAGACCCCGATGCCCTGCTCGGCCAGCTCCGCCCGCAGGCATTCGCTGAGCATCAGCACCGCGGCCTTCGACGTCGAGTAGGCCGGCAGGGCCTTGGAGGGCTGGTACGCGGCGGCCGACGCGGTGTTGACGATGTGGCCGCCCTGGCCGCGCCGGGCCATCTGCCTGCCGAAGATCCGGCAGCCGTGGATGACCCCCCACAGATTGACGTCGAGGACCTTGCGCCAGTCCTCGCTCGTGGTGTCGAGGAACGAGCCGGACAGACCGATCCCCGCATTGTTGACCAGCACGTCCACGACGCCGTACTCGGCGGCGACCTTCTCGGCGAGCTTCTCCATCGCCTCCTCGTCGGACACGTCCACCGCCTCGCCCCAGGCCGCGGGCGCGCCGATCAGCCGGGCCATCTCCGCGGTCCTGGCCGCCCCCTCCGCGTTCAGGTCCACGGCGACGACCCGCGCGCCCGCCTCCGCGAAGGCGAAGGCCGTGGCCCGCCCGATACCGCTGGCCGCACCCGTCACCAGCACCAGCTGCCCGCCGAACCGGTCCGCGTACCGGCCGGGGGCCGCACTCGCCGGAGCCGGCCGGCCGTCCTCGGTCGCCGTCACGAACTCCGTGATCCACACCGCCAGTTGGTCCGGGCGGGTGCGCGGCACCCAGTGCTTGGCGGGCAGCGTGCGGCGCACCAGCTGGGGCACCCACTGGCCCAGGTCGTCGTAGAGCCGCTCGGACAGGAAGGCATCGCCGGTAGGGGTGATCAGCTGGACCGGTGCGTGGGCGTACGCGTCGGAGCGCGGGCGGCGCAGCCGGGCGCGCACATTGTCGCGGTAGAGCCAGGCGCCGTGCGCCGCGTCGGACGGCAGCGACGCGGTCGGGTAGTCGCCGCCGGGCACCTTCTCGACCCGCTGGAGGATCTTCGGCCACTGCTTGCCGAGCGGGCCGCGCCAGGCCAGCTCCGGCAGCACGGGCGTATGCAGCATGTACACGTACCAGGACTTGGCGCCCTGGCCGAGCAGCTGGCCGACGCGGCGCGGGGTGGGCCGGGTCACGCGCTGCTTGATCCAGTGCCCGAAGTGGTCGAGCGACGGCCCGGACATCGAGGTGAACGAGGCGATCCGGCCCTCGGTCCGCTTCACCGTGACGAACTCCCAGGACTGCACGGACCCCCAGTCGTGCCCGACCAGATGCACGGGCCGGTCCGGGCTGACCGCGTCGGCGACCGCCAGGAAGTCGTCCGTCAGCTTCTCCAGGGTGAACCCGCCGCGCAGCGGCACCGGCGCAGTCGAGCGGCCGTGCCCCCGGACGTCGTACAGCACGACATGGAAGCGCTCGGCCAGCCGGGTCGCGACCTCGGACCACACCTCCTTGCTGTCGGGATAGCCGTGCACCAGCAGCACCGTCGGCTGTGTCTCGTCACCGAGCTCCGCGACGCACAGCTTGATCCCGCCCGTACGCACCCATCGCTCGCGCGCGCCCTCGATCCCCATGCTCACGTCGCTCAAGAGTCCTCCTCGGCCCAGCGCCGCACATGCGGCAGATCGTCATCCAGCCAGAACGCGCTCTGCTCCGGATCCTTCGAGTCCGTGACCACCAGGATCTCCTCGAACTTCGCGCCCGTCCCCCGGAAGCCGAGGTGCGGCTCGACCGCCCACAGTCCCGGCTGCGGAGGATGGTCGGAGAACCTGTACGGCGACCACAGCGGCGACCAGCCGTCCCGGTGGCCGTGCAGCGCGTCGCTCGCAAGCCCCTTCAGCGACTGGGTGCCGAAGCCGAACAGGGTCGGCGACCACTGGCGCTCCCGGACCCGGTCGACCTTGTGGGCGATGACCCCGAACGGATACGCCCGATGCCGGTTGGCGTAGCCCTGCCGCACCATCAGCCGGTCCACGTCCTCGTAGATCTCGCGCAGCGAGCGGCGCTCCCGCACCTCGCGCAGGATCAGCTCGCGGTGCGCCCGGAGGTCGGCGAGCAGCTTGTCGTGCACGGGATGGAGTCCCAGGCAGCCCGAATAGCCGATGTCGGCCGTGAAGCCCTTGTACACCGGCGCCATGTCGAGGATGAAGGGCATCCCCGCCTCCAGCCTCCGGTTGGTCGGGAAGAACTGCAGCGGTATCCGGAAGTCGACGAACGCCGTGCGGTCCCCGAACCAGGCGAAGGGAAGGTGGAACCAGTCGCGCACGCCGCGCTCACGCAGCCACTCCCGCTGCATCCGCGCCGCCTCGCGCTCGGTCACGCCGGGCTTGAGCTGCGCCGCGACCGCCTCCGCGCACTCGTACGCCAGGCGCTGCACCTGGCGGAACCCCTGCAGTTCCGCCTCGCGCCCCGTTCTCACTGCTGAGGTCTTGCCGGCCATGCCACCGTCCGTCCCTCTTCATGTGCGGTACGTGCCCGTAACTTGACACTGATGAATGTGACAATGCTCGGCGGCTGCGTCAAGGGCCGTGCACAGACCTGTGGACAACTGCCGCCGCGTCCCTGCCGCGTCCCTGCCGACCCCCTGCCGAGTCCCCGCCGGGTCCTCCTTCCGCGTGGCCCCCCTACGGGTCCGTACGCCTGGAGTCGGATGCGGAACCAGCCGCCAGGGTTGACGCCGCTTGTGGTCCGCGCCACTACCTTCGAAGCGTGACTGTGATCGTGACCGAAAGCCTGAGCAAGCGGTTCCCCCGGGTGACCGCGCTTGACCGGCTCTCCCTGGACATCGGGCCCGGCGTGACCGGCCTCGTGGGCGCCAACGGAGCCGGCAAGTCCACACTGATCAAGATCCTGCTGGGTCTGTCCCCCGCCACGGAAGGCCGGGCCGAGGTGCTCGGCCTGGACGTCGCCACCGCCGGCGCCGCCATCCGTGAGCGCGTCGGCTACATGCCCGAGCACGACTGCCTGCCGCCCGACGTCTCGGCCACCGAGTTCGTCGTCCACATGGCGCGCATGTCCGGACTCCCGCCGACGGCGGCGCGCGAGCGCACCGCCGACACGCTGCGCCACGTCGGCCTCTACGAGGAGCGGTACCGCCCCATCGGCGGCTACTCGACGGGCATGAAGCAGCGCGTCAAGCTCGCGCAGGCGCTGGTCCACGACCCGCAGCTGGTCCTCCTCGACGAGCCGACCAACGGCCTCGACCCGGTCGGCCGCGACGAGATGCTCGGCCTGATCCGCCGTGTGTACACCGACTTCGGCATCTCGGTCCTGGTCACGTCCCATCTCCTCGGTGAGCTCGAGCGCACCTGCGACCACGTGGTGGTCGTGGACGGCGGCACGCTGCTGCGCTCCAGCTCCACCAGCGACTTCACCCAGATCACGACCACCCTCGCGGTCGAGGTCACCGACTCCGACGCCCACCCCGACGGCACGGCGGCACTCCGCAAGGCCCTTGCCGCCGCCGGCATCACGCTGCACGAGGGCGTCGAGGAGGGGCTGCCGGGAGCCGGCCACATCCTCCTGCTGGAGGCGACCGGCGAGGAGACGTACGACACCGTCCGCGACACAGTCGCCGCCCTCGGCCTCGGACTCGTACGGATGGAACAGCGCCGCCACCACATCGCGGAGGTCTTCCGCCCGGAGGCAGCGGCCCAGCCCATGGAGGTGCCGGCGCCATGAGCACCGAGACAACCCGCACCGAGACAGCCCGCTCCGAGACGACCCGTATCCACAACATCGGATACCGGAACTACGAGGGCGCCCGGCTCGGCCGTGCCTACGCCCGCCGCTCCCTCTACTCGCAGTCCCTGAGGGGCGCGTACGGACTGGGCCGCAGCGCCAAGTCCAAGGTGCTGCCGATGATCCTCTTCGCGGTGATGTGCCTGCCCGCGGCGATCATGGTCGCCGTCGCGGTCGCCACCAAGATGAAGGACCTGCCGCTCGACTACACGCGCTACGCGATCGTCACGCAGGCGGTCATCGGCCTCTTCCTGGCCGCCCAGGCCCCGCAGTCGGTCTCCCGGGACCTGCGCTTCAAGACCGTGCCGCTGTACTTCTCGCGGCCCATCGAGCGCGTCGACTACGTCCTCGCCAAGTACGGCGCGATGGCCTCGGCGCTGTTCGTCCTCACCGGTGCCCCGCTGCTGATCCTCTACATCGGCTCACTGCTGGCGAAGATGGACTTCTCCGACCAGAGCAAGGGATTCGCCCAGGGGCTGGTCTCCGTGGCTCTCCTCTCGCTGCTCTTCGGCGGCCTCGGCCTCGTCATGGCGGCGCTCACCCCGCGCCGCGGCTTCGGTGTCGCCGCCGTCATCGCCACCCTGACCATCACCTACGGGGCGGTGTCCACGGTCCAGGCCATCGCGCACGAGACCGGATCCGGCGGCGTGGTGGAGTGGCTGGGGCTCTTCTCGCCCATCACGCTCATCGACGGTGTGCAGACCGCCTTCCTGGGCGCGACCTCCTCCTTCCCCGGAGGACAGGGGCCGGACGCCGCCTCCGGCACGGTCTATGCGCTGGTCGTCCTCGCGCTCATCCTCGGCTCGTACGCCGTGCTGATGCGCCGCTACCGAAAGGTCGGGCTGTGACAGCCCACCCGTCGCCCACCACCACCCCTCAAAGGAATGGGCTGCGCCCATGAGCACTATTCACATCGACCACACCTCGCGCTGGTTCGGGAACGTGGTCGCCGTCAACGACGTGACCATGACCATCGGCCCAGGTGTCACCGGACTCCTCGGTCCCAACGGGGCCGGCAAGTCCACACTCATCAACATGATGGGTGGCTTTCTCGCCCCCTCCACGGGCAGCGTGACGCTCGACGGACAGGCGATCTGGCGCAACGAGGCGGTCTACCGGCAGATCGGCGTCGTCCCCGAGCGCGAGGCCATGTACGACTTCCTGACGGGGCGGGAATTCGTCGTCGCCAACGCCGAACTGCACGGTCTGGCCGCCAAGGCGGCCCAGCGCGCGCTGGCCACGGTGGAGATGGAGTACGCGCAGGACCGCAAGATCGCGACGTACAGCAAGGGAATGCGCCAGCGCGTCAAGATGGCGTCCGCGCTCGTGCACGAGCCGAGCGTGCTGCTTCTCGACGAGCCCTTCAACGGCATGGACCCGCGCCAGCGGATGCAGCTCATGGAGCTGCTGCGGCGGATGGGTGCCGAGGGCCGTACGGTCCTGTTCTCGTCCCACATCCTGGAGGAGGTCGAGCAACTCGCCTCGCACATCGAGGTGATCGTGGCGGGACGGCACGCGGCGAGCGGCGACTTCCGCAGGATCCGCAGGCTGATGACGGACCGGCCGCACCGGTATCTCGTCCGCTCCAGCGACGACCGGGCGCTGGCCGCGGCGCTGATCGCCGACCCGTCGACGTCCGGCATCGAAGTGGACCTGCAGGAAGGCGCGTTGCGGATCCAGGCGGTCGACTTCGGGCGGTTCACGGAACTGCTGCCGAAGGTCGCCCGTGAGCACTCGATCCGGCTGCTGACGGTCTCGCCCTCGGACGAGTCCCTCGAGTCGGTCTTCTCGTACCTCGTAGCGGCCTGAAAGGAGCCATCGACATGTACAACCCAACAGTCGCGAGGCTCACCTACCGGGCCCTCCTCGGCCGGCGCCGGGCGGCGGTGCTCTTCATCCTTCCCGGGCTGCTGCTGCTCATCGCTGCCACGGTGCGCGCGTTCAACGGGGTGGACGACCAGATCGCCGCCAATGTGCTGGGCGGTTTCGCCATCGCGACGATGGTGCCGCTGATCGGCGTCATCGCAGGTACGGGCGCGATCGGGCCGGAGATCGACGACGGTTCCATCGTCTATCTGCTCGCCAAGCCCGTGAAGCGGCCGACCATCATCGTCACCAAGCTCATCGTGGCGATCGCCGTGACGATGGCCTTCGCCGCGATCCCCACGCTGGTGGCGGGGCTGATCCTGAACGGGAACGGCCAGCAGATCGCCACGGCGTACACGGTCGCGGCGCTGGTCGCGTCCATCGCGTACAGCGCGCTGTTCCTGCTGCTCGGCACGGTCAGCCGGCATGCGGTCGTCATCGGGCTGGTCTACGCGCTCGTGTGGGAGACGCTCTTCGGCAGCCTGGTGCCGGGCGCGCGGACGCTCAGCGTGCAGCAGTGGTCGCTGGCGCTCGCCGAGAAGATCAGCGGCGAGGGGATGATCGCCTCGGACGTGGGGCTGCCGCTCGCCGTGGCGCTGCTGGTGGGCGTGACGTTGCTGGCCACGGCGTACGCGGGGCAGAAGCTGCGGACGCTGAAGCTGGCCGGGGAGGAGTAGGGCTGCTCCCGGGGGCTCAGGCCCCTCGGTCGGCCACGGGCCGGGTTCGGGGTGTCCCCGGCCCGGCCCGCCGTCGTTCTCGACGAGGACTTCGTACGTGCCGCGGAGGCCGCCGAGCCGTCCGCCCGGGCCCCGTGTGCTCGCCGCCCGCCGGCGCGAGTCCGAGCCCCCGGCGCCGACGGCCGAAATTCAGTGGCGCGGAACGTCCCGGGCGGGCACAGTAGTTGAAGCAGAGTCGCGCACATGTGCGACGACGTTTCGAGACCGGGGAGGGGCGCGGCGATGACCGAGAGTTCGAGTCCGTCGAGCTCCCAGCAGGGCAGCGCGCGGCAGGCTTCGGAGTAATCATCGGACTCCGTAGAGCCGCCTGCAGACAGCTGCCCGGGCGGCCGCTTCGAGCGCGCATCCGCGCGGGCCGCCCTCCCGGAGGATTGGCCGAGAGGTAAGGCACCGGCTTGCTAAGCCGTGGTCGGGGTCAACCCCGCGCGCGTTCGATCCGCGCATCCTCCGCGTTTCGCCTCCGGCGGTTCCGGGTTCCGGATTCCGCCGGGGTGGCAACGGGCCCGTAACGGCACCCGGCAAAGGCGGTTGAGCCCACCGTTCCGCCCCAGCGGAACGACTGCCCACAACGGTCAGCGGCCCAGCAGCTCCTCGAGCACCACCGCAATGCCGTCGTGCTCGTTCGACGCCGTGATCTCATGGGCCACGGCCTTCAGGTCCTCATGGGCGTTGGCCATGGCCACGCCATGGGCGGACCACGCGAACATGGGGATGTCGTTGGGCATGTCGCCGAACGCGATCGTCTGCGTGGACTTCACGCCGAGGCGGCGGGCCGCCAGCGAGAGGCCGGTGGCCTTGCTGAGGCCCAGCGGCAGGATCTCGACGATCCCCGGGCCGGCCATCACCACGTCCACCAGACCGCCCACCGTCTCGCGCGCGATGCGCGTGAGGGCGTCGTCGTCGAGGGACGGATGCTGGACGTAGACCTTGTTGAGCGGGGCGGACAGCAGCTCGGCCGGGTCGGTGAAGGGCACCACCGGGAGCGGGCCTTCCTGCACCCGGTAGCCCGGCCCCGCGATGACCTCGCCGTCGAGACCGTCGCGGCTCGCCGCGAGGGCCAGCGGGCCGACCTCCGCCTCCAGCTTGGCGAGCGCCAGCCCGGCCAGCTGCCGGTCCAGGGTCACCGAGGTCAGGAGCCTGTGCTCACCCGCGTGGTAGACCTGCGCGCCCTGCCCGCAGACCGCCAGACCCTGGTAGCCCAGGTCGTCCAGGATGTGCCGGGTCCACGCGACGCCGCGCCCGGTGACGATGATGTGCGCTGCGCCCGCCGCCGTGGCGGCGGCGAGCGCGTCGCGCGTGCGCTGCGAGATCGTCTCGTCGGAGCGCAGCAGCGTCCCGTCGAGGTCCGTGGCGATCAGGCGGTACGGAAACAGCGCCGGGCTCACTTGGAGACCGGCTCCAGGACCTCACGGCCGCCCAGGTACGGACGCAGCACCTCGGGCACCCGCACCGAACCGTCCGCCAGCTGGTGGTTCTCCAGGATGGCCACGATCGTGCGCGGTACGGCGCACAGCGTGCCGTTGAGCGTCGCGAGCGGCTTGACCTGCTTTCCGTCCCGCACCCGCACCGACAGCCGGCGTGCCTGGAAGCCGTCGCAGTTCGACGCCGACGTCAGCTCGCGGTACTTGCCCTGGGTCGGGATCCACGCCTCGCAGTCGAACTTCCGCGAGGCCGAGGCGCCCAGGTCGCCGGACGCCACGTCGATCACCTGGAACGGCAGCTCCAGGGCGGTGAGCCACTGCTTCTCCCAGTCCAGGAGCCGCTTGTGCTCGTTCTCGGCGTCGTCCGGGTCGACGTACGAGAACATCTCGACCTTGTCGAACTGGTGGACGCGGAAGATGCCGCGCGTGTCCTTGCCGTACGTACCGGCCTCGCGGCGGAAGCACGGCGAGAAGCCGGCGTACCGCAGCGGCAGCTTGTCGGCGTCGATGATCTCGTCCATGTGGTACGCCGCGAGCGGGACCTCGGACGTGCCGACGAGATAGAAGTCGTCCTTCTCCAGGTGGTACACGTTCTCCGCGGCCTGGCCGAGGAAGCCCGTGCCCTCCATGGCGCGCGGGCGGACCAGCGCCGGGGTCAGCATCGGGATGAAGCCGGCCTCCGTCGCCTGCGCGATCGCCGCGTTGACCAGGGCGAGCTCGAGCAGCGCGCCGACGCCCGTCAGGTAGTAGAAGCGCGAGCCCGACACCTTGGCGCCACGCTCGACGTCGATGGCGCCCAGCGCCTCACCGAGCTCCAGGTGGTCCTTGGGCTCGAAGCCCTCGGCACCGAAGTCGCGGATCGTGCCGTGCGTCTCCAGGACGACGAAGTCCTCCTCGCCGCCGACCGGGACGTCGGGGTGCACCAGGTTGCCCAGCTGGAGCAGGAGCCGCCGGGTCTCCTCGTCCGCCTCGTTCTGCTCGGCCTCGGCGGCCTTGACGTCGGCCTTCAACTGCTCGGCCTTCTTCAGCAGCTCGGCGCGCTCGTCCGGGGACGCCTTGGGGATGAGCTTGCCGAGCGACTTCTGCTCGGAGCGGAGTTCGTCGAAGCGGACGCCGGACGACCTGCGCCGCTCATCGGCGGAGAGCAGGGCGTCGACGAGCGCGACGTCCTCTCCACGGGCGCGCTGGGAGGCGCGAACACGGTCGGGGTCCTCACGGAGCAGGCGAAGGTCAATCACCCCACCAGGCTACCGGTGCGGACTCCCGCCTCCCCAGTTGATATTGCTTGCGTGTCACTTTGCCCGAATTGTCGGAATTAGGGAAAGTGGCGGTAAATCGTGAGCGACATCGGTCAATGAACGGGATGCTGTTCGCCGAAATAGGGCAACTCTCACTTCTTGCTTGACCCGCCCCCTTGTTTTCTCGTGCGGAGTGAAGGGTCGGCGGTCCGTTGTCCACAGGAGGGCGCGGCTCCACAGAGTTATCCACAGGGCGTCCCGGCGGTCTGTGGATTACGGAAGAGATCATTCCGGATGCCGCATGAGGAGCGGAAGATTCCTCTTCCAAACCTCGTTCACGCACTCATTCGAGTGGGAATTCCTCGCTCCAAAGAGTTGATCAAAGGAATTGGGCTGACACGGGCGCCCGGGCGGGCTGTGGACGTATGTGGGGCGACTGGGGCGATTTGTCGACGATGCGGATCGACGTTGTCGACTTGTCCCCAGGTCGAGAAGCAGGCCTGTGGATAACTTCTGTGGGTAACGAAAAATGGGAAGATCGCGCGGACAGAACGGGCGAAAGGAAACGCAGGGTTACGCCCGGCCGTCCTGACAGCGGGCCAGCCACTCCGCCGCATCCACGAATTCCGCGTCCGACGTCCCCGCCCGCAGCGCGCGCATATTCTCCGCCGCGACCCCCGCCTGCGGATAGGACCCCAGGAAGCGCACCTCCGGGCAGATGCGCTTCAGCCCCATCAGCGCCTCGCCGACCCGCCGGTCCGCGATATGGCCCTCGGCGTCGATCGCGAAGCAGTAGTTCCCGATGCCCGCACCCGTCGGCCGCGACTGCAGCAGCATCAGGTTCACGCCGCGCACCGCGAACTCCTGGAGCAGCTCCAGCAGCGCGCCCGGGTGGTCGTCGCGCTGCCAGATGACGACCGACGTCTTGTCCGCGCCGGTCGGTGCCGCGGGGCGGGCCGGCCGGCCCACGAGTACGAAACGCGTCTCCGCGTTCTCCGCGTCGTGGATCTCGGTGACCAGCGGTTCGAGGCCGTACGTCGCCGCCGCGAACTCACCCGCGAAGGCGGCGTCGAAGCGGCCCTCCTGCACCAGCCGCGCGCCGTCGGCGTTCGACGCCGCCGACTCCCACACGGCGTCGGGCAGATGGGCGCGCAGCCAGTTCCGCACCTGCGGCTGGGCGACGGGATGACCGGTCACCGTCTTCACGTCCGACAGCTTGGTGCCGGGCCGTACCAGCAGCGCGAAGGCGATCGGCAGCAGCACCTCGCGGTAGATCATCAGGGGCTCGCCGGACGCCAGCTCGTCGAGGGTCGCGGTGACGCCGCCCTCGACCGAGTTCTCGATCGGTACGAGCGCGGCCGCGGCCTCCCCGTTCCGTACGGCGTCGAGCGCGGCCGGAACGGACACCATCGGGACCAGTTCCCGTGTCGCGGCCTCCGGGAGCGTACGCAGGGCGGCCTCGGTGAAGGTGCCCTCGGGGCCGAGGTACGTGTATCGGGTGGCAGACATACGGCATCCCTGCTGGCGCTCGCGGCAATTGCTGGCGGATACCAGCCACCCTAGGCCCTGTCCGGCCGATCTTGCCGGGCTGATCGGCCGGACAGAGCCGGTGCGCCCGGACCTCTTACGATTCCAGCAGCCTCTGCCCCACGTACTCGCCCTTCTCCGGGCCGCCGGGCACGGCGAAGAGCCCGCTCGCCTCGTGGCGGATGAACGGGGACAGCGCATCGCCGCGGTCGAGCTTGCGCTGCACCGGCACGAAGCCCTTCAGCGGGTCCGCCTGCCAGCAGATGAAGAGCAGCCCCGCGTCCGGCGTGCCGTCGGCGGCGATTCCGTCGTGGAAGGAGTACGGGCGCCGCAGCATCGCCGCGCCCCCGTTCTGCTCCGGTGCCGAGATCCGGGCATGCGCATTGTCGGGAATGATCAGCTTGCCGTCGGGGCCGGTTCTGTCGAGATCGAGGTCGGTCGTCTCGCTGCCGCCCGTCAGGGGGGCACCGTCGGACTTGCGCCGGCCGATCACCCGCTCCTGCTGCTTCAGGGACAGCTGCTCCCAGTCGTCGAGGAGCATGCGGATCCTGCGCACGACGGCGTACGAGCCTCCGGCCAGCCACGGGTGCTCCGTCGCCGCTGCGGTGTCCGGCTGGACGAAGATCCGCCGGTCGAAGTCCGGTTCGGACGGCTTCGGGTTCCGGGTGCCGTCGATCTGGCCCATCAGATTGCGTGCCGTCATCGGCTGCGCGGTCGCGCCCGGCGAACGGTTGAAGCCGTTCATCTGCCAGCGCACCCGCGCCGCCTCGCCCGCGTCCTTCTGGATCGCGCGCAGGGCGTGGAAGGCGACCAGCGCATCGTTCGCCCCGATCTGCACCCACAGGTCGCCGTCGGAGCGTCGCGGGTCCAGCTGGTCGGAGGAGAAGGGGGGCAGCGGGTCCAGTTCGACGGGGCGCCGTGCGGCCAGGCCCGTACGGTCGAAGAAGGTGCGGCCGAAGCCGAAGGTGATCGTCAGCAGCGAGGGGCCTGCGTCGAGGGCGACGCCTGTGTCGCCGTCACCGGCCGGCTCGCCGGCCATCAGCCGGGATGCCGTGGCCGACCAGCGGCGCATCAGCGCGATCGCCGCCCTGCGGCCCGCCGCACCGTCCGCGCCGGCGCCCGTGCCCGCGGTCAGGTCGAAGGCGATCAGATGGCCGCAGGACTGCATCGGCGTGGTGATGCCGGCCTGGTGGTCGCCGTGGAAGGACTCCGCTGCGGAGCCGACGGTGGTCAGCGCGGTCGCCGGTTCGTCGGCGGTGGCCGCGAGCACGCCCGCGCCGCCGGCCGCGCCCAGCGCCAGCCCGGTCGCTCCCGCGGCTCCCACGGTGCCGAGCAGCCGCCGCCGCGAGATCTCGATGCCGCTCTTGCCGTCGTCGTTCTTGCCGATGTCACTCATGCGGTTCGTCAGCCGATCTTCACGTTCTTGTCGACGGTCGTCTGATCGATGTCGGACGTCCGTACGGTGATCTTGATGTTCCACTCGCCCGGCAGCGGGATCTGGAGGTTGCTCGCGCTCCAGTGGCCGCTCGCGATGCGGTCGGGGACGACGGGGAGCGGGCCGATCTTCTCGGCGGTGAGGGTGAAGGCGACCTTCACCTCGGGGATGTCCAGGGGGCGTCCGTTGGGTCGGTTCACCCACACGTGCAGGTCGTTGGCGCCGGAGCGGGCCGGGTCGATGTTCATCCGTACGGTGCCCTTGCCGTCCTTGCCGCCGGTGTCGAACGGCAGGGTGATGTCGACGGGACGGTCCGGTACGGAGGCGGACGCCTGCGTGCCCCCTGCCCGCGCGGCTTCCTCCTTCGTACGTCCCGGCTCGGTCGACGTCAGTACGGTCGTCACGGCGAGGAGGGCGACCGCGATGCCGGCCTCCGCGAGCACCGAGCGGCGCAGTCCGGTACGGGCAGGATCGGCGTCCCTGATCCGCTTCCGCCGGGCGGTCGCCAACGCCGTTTTCTGGCGGGCGAGTTGGGTGGCGCGCTCGCGGTCGGCGGTCTCCTGGTCCGGTACGGTCTCCGGCTCCTGCTCCTGCTCGGCTTCCGCCTCGGTTTCCGTGCCGGTTTCCGTAACGGGGGCCGTACCCTCCGCCAGTTGGGCCGTCCACCGCCGCGAGATCCACGCGACCCCGACGAGCACGGCCACCAAGCCCACCTTGACCAGCAGCAGTTGGCCGTACGAGGTGCCGGTCAGCGCCGACCAGGAGCCGACCTGGCGCCAGGACTGGTAGAGCCCGGTCAGGGTGAGCACGACGACCGACGCGAAGGCTGTCCGCGAGAAGCGGAGCACCGCCGTACGGTCGAGGGAAGGCGTCCGGTACAGCGCCACCAGCACGGCCACCAGGCCGCCGAGCCAGCCGGCGACGGCCAGTAGGTGCAGCACGTCCACGGGCATCGCGATGCCCGGCTGGAGACCGGTCGAGGCATGTTCGGAGAGCGCCCATGTGCCGGCGATCCCGGCCGCCACGACCGTTCCGCCGACCGCGAGACCGAAGGTGAGGTCCCCCCGCTCCTTCTTCTCCTGCGCGCTCTCCTCGGCGGCCCCGGCGTCGCCCCGTCGCGCGTACGCCCCGAAGAGCACCGCCACGAACAGCGCCGCCGCCCCGAGCAGCAGCAGTCGTGACACCAGCGCCGCCCCGGTCTTGGTCTCCAGCACGGCCTTCAGCCCGCCGAGGTCGAAGGCGTCGGCCAGCTCCCCGGACCCGGTGTACGGGTTGCGGAGCAGCAGCATCGCCAGGGTCGCCGCCGTGAGCGTCACCCAGCCCTGCACGACCAGCCGCTGCAGCGGCCGCTCGGCCGCACCGCGCGGCCAGCAGGCGAGGACGAACGCGGCGCCGCCGGCGAGCACGATGAACCCGGCGTACGCCGCGTACCGCGCGATGTCGTACAGCGTGCCGACGAGTCCGCCGCCCGCCTCCTGCTTCGGCAGCTCCACCGCGGTCTGCGAGGGTGCCCCGATGGAGAAGGTGAAGGCGCCGGCGATCGGATGGCTGTCGGCCGAGACGGCCTGCCAGGCGACGGTGTACGTACCGTCGGGCAGGCCCGCGTGCAGCGTGACGCCGTACTTGACGATGCTCCCGCTGGACAGGTTCTGCAGCTCACCGGTGTCGACCCGCTTGCTGCTGGGGTCGAGGACCCGGATCGAGTCGTTCCCCAGGGCGACCTGCTCGGAGAAGGTGAGCGTGACGTCCTTGGGGGCGGTGGCCAGCACCGCCCCGTCCTTCGGGTTGCTTCCGGTCAGCGCGGCGTGCGCGCTCGCCGTGCCGGAGAGCACGGAGCCGAGCAGCGCCGCGGTGATGAGCAGCAGCCGCAGGAGAGTCGCGGTTCCGAAGCGCGGGGCGGTGGTGATCATGATGTGTCGTCAGTCCCTCAAGTAGCTCAGTGCTGCTTCGGGTTGTGGGTCTGCGCCTCCACGGGAAGCTCGACCTTGATCGGGTCCGCCTTCTCGAAGTGCAGCTCGATGTCGACCGTTTCGCCCTGCTCCGGCTGCTTCTTGATGGCCGTGAACATGAGGTGGCTGCCACCGCGTTCGAGCTTCAGCTCACCGTTGGCGGGTATGTCGAAGGACTTCACCTGCTGCATCTTCTGGTTCTTCGTCTCATGGATCTGGACGTCGTCCGAGAGGCTGCTGGTGACCGAGGTGAGCTTGTCCGCCGTGCCCCCGCTGTTCGTGACGGTGAGGAAGCCGCCCGCCATGTCGCCCACGGGCTGCGGCATGAACGCCCCGCTGACCTTCAGCTCGGGCGCGGAGCCGGAGGACGAGCAGCCCGCCAGCGTCAGTCCCGTGGTGAGGGCCGTGACGGCGGCGAGGGCGATGCGGCGGTTCACGGGTTCTCCCCCTTGATGATCTTCGGCAGGTCCTTGGCGTAGTCGTCCGCGGTGGTGTCCTCCCCGTACAGGACGTAGCCCCGGTCGGTCGTGGGGGAGAAGGCGATCACCTGCGCGCCGTGCATGGAGACGACGGAGCCGTCCTTCTCCTTCTTCGGCGGATCGATGCCGATGCCGAGCTGGCGCGCGCCTGCCTGGATGGTCGGGAAGTCTCCGGTCAGACCGACGAAGGTGGGGTCGCCGGCGGCGGGCAGCCACTTGGCGAGCTCGGCGGAGGTGTCCCGTTCGGGGTCGGTGGTGACGAAGACGACCTGGAGCTTGTCCTGGTCGGCCTTGGGGAGCTTCTTCTTGGCGATGGCGAGGTTGCTCATCGTCAGCGGGCAGACGTCCGGGCAGTGCGTGTAGCCGAAGTAGATCAGCGTCGGCCTGCCCTTGGTCCGCTCGCGGAAGTCGAACTTCTGGCCCTTGGTGTCCGTCAGGACCAGATCGGGCTTCTCGAAGGGGCGGTCGAGGACGGTCGCCGCCTTGTCGTTCGGCTGGGCGGAGACGTCGGCGATGGCGCCTTCCGCCGATGTCTCTCCGCCTTCGGTGCCGCAGGCGGAGAGCGTCAGCGCGGCCGCCACCGCGAGGGCGGTGGCTGTCAGAGTCTTCTTACGCATGAAGGAAATGTCCCAGTTGTGGTGTGTGGAAGTGCTGGAGTGCCGGTGCGTCGACGTGGCGGCGCACCGGCGTCCGTCGTCAGGCCGAGCGGCGCCGGCCGGCCAGCACGCCGAACGCGACACCCGCGGCACCGATGACGATGCCCACCACGGCGAGGACACGGGCGGTGGTGTCGCCGGCGTCGGAGTGGGCGGCGGCTTCGGTCTTCGCGTCCGCGTCGTGGTGCCCGGACGCGCTCTCGTCGGACTTGTCGTCGGCCTTGGTGGCGCCGCCGCCGTGGTGGTCACCGGTCGCCGCGGACAGCGGGAGCACGGGCGCGGGGTGCTCGGGCTCCGCGGCGCCCTCCTTCGACTCCTCGATCCAGCGCACGACCTCCTTGTTGTCGTACGTCTGGAGGGCCTTGAAGACGAGCTGGTCGGTGTCCTCGGGGAGCTGCCCGAGCGAGACCGGGAACTGCTGGAACTGACCGGGCTCGATCTTGCCGCCGTCCGCGGTCCAGGTGATCTTCGAGACGGCCTCGGTGATCTGCTTGCCGTGCACCGTGAGCGGCTTGGCCAGCTTGGTCCTGGTGACCTCGGCCTTCCAGCCCGGGACGGGCTGGGGCATCACGGAGGAGAGCGGGTGGTCGGCGGGGACGGTGACCTCGAGCTTCACGGTCGAGGCGTTGTCGCGCTCGTTGGGGACCTTGAAGTTCACCGTGGCGTAGCCGCCCTTGGCGGCCTCGCCCTGCGGCTGCACGCTGACGTGCGCGAAGGCCGTACCGGAGAGGAGCAGTACGGACGAGGCGGCGACGGCACCGGCGACGGCGAGGCGAGAGACGTTGTTCATGGCAGAGAACACTCCACGTGAGAAGGAAGGGTGAGCGGCCCGCGGCGCGGATGCGCACGGACGCTGCGGCACCACTCCCGTCGAGTGGGCCGCGTCAGGCTGCGAGTGCGTATGCGGCCGGAGGGCCGCGCCTGATCACCGTGTGCTGGAGTGCCCCGGCCACCGGGGGCGGGGGTGTGTCGAGGGGCGTACGGACGGCGCGCGGAGCGGTGCCGGGCGCCCCGGGCAGTCCGGCGAGCAGGGCCCGTACGAGAACGAGAGCGGCGCGCAGGGACCCTACGAACGCGGCCTCCGCGATCTCGGTGGCGCCGTTGGCCGACAGCCGTGCCAGCCGGAACAGCGCGACCTCGCCGCGCCGCAGCAGCCAGCCGGTCACGACCGCGGCCAGCAGATGGCCGAGCAGCATCGGAACGTCCGGCAGCAGCCCGGCGGCCTCCACCGAGGCACCCGCCGCGTGCTGGTGACCCGCGTGGGCGGTTCCCGTGGCGTGCCCGAGGCCCGCGGGGTCGATCCCGGCGCGGGTGATGATCCGGTGGGCGTCGGCGGCGCTCAGCGAAGTGCCCCCGGCGCCGCAGAGGAGTTTCGCCGCGGTCCTGATCAGTGCGTCGTCGGCGGTCGGCGCCACCACGAGCTCTCGCTGAGCGAGGCCGAACAGGGTGTGCAGGGCGAGCTGTCCGCCCGCCAGGGCGGTGGCGATGACGGGCATCGCCCGCTCGCGCCCGGCCAGTGGCGAGGTCACCGCGAAGACGATCACGAAGCCCGCCAGGAGCGTCCACCAGGGGACGGTCGCGCACCTGGCCAGCACGTGCCCCAGCGCGGACAGCACGACGCAGACCGCGGCGAACACCGCGGCCCTCAGCAGCCGCAGACCGGCTCCGGCGTGTGCGATCGAGGGCTCGACCGACGGGTGGGCAGACATGGCCGGGACATCATCGCACTGTGCCCGTGGCCGCCGAGCGGCAGGTCCGGAAGCTCACGTTTGCGGCGGCTTCGAGCGCGGGCCCGGGCGTGCTCGCCCCGCTATCCACGGACATACACCCGTTTACGCCGTACGCGCGTCCGCCGAACGAGGGTCAATGACGCTTCTTACGTCAACCACGCGCTTACGAACGAGGCCTTGCGGCAATACGTAACGGTATGTCGAGCCGCAGCCAGGAGGCTGGAGCATGAGCATCTGGTGGTCACTCCATTTGCGGCGCGAGGCTGCGAGCGTTCCGCTCGCCCGTCGCCTTCTCCTCGGCACGATGGAGACCGCGGGCGTCGATCCCGACATCTCCTACGACCTCTCGGTCGCGCTGAGCGAGGCGTGTGCCAATGCCGTTGAGCACGGCGGGGCCGCGGGGCCCGACGGCCCGTCGGAGGCGTACCGCGTGACGGCGTATCTGGACGGCGAGAAGTGCTGTATCGAAGTGGCGGATTCCGGTCCCGGCTTCCCCGACCAGTGCGCCGCCGCCCCCCTCGCCCCTGTCGCCGCACCCGCCCCGTCCCTCTCCGCGGAGCACGGCCGCGGACTCTGTCTGATCGAGCAGCTCGCCGACCACGTCCACTTCCGGAACCGGCCGGGCCACGGCGCGGTGGTGAGCTTCGACAAGATCCTGAAATGGCGGGAGGGCGCCCTGCTCAGAGTCCCCTGAGCCGGACGCCCTCTCTCTTGCCGGTACGGACAGGCCGTACGGAGGCCTTACGCGCTCAGCCCTTGAGCTGCGCCATCCAGGCCTCGACCTCGTCGGCCTGCCGCGGAAGCGACGCCGAGAGGTTACGGTTCCCGTCCTCCGTGACGAGGATGTCGTCCTCGATCCGGACGCCGATGCCGCGGTAATCGGCGGGCACGGTCAGGTCGTCGGCCTGGAAGTACAGCCCCGGCTCGACGGTCAGGCACATGCCCGGCTCCAGGATCGCGTCCACGTACGCCTCGGTCCGGGCGGCCGCACAGTCGTGCACATCCATGCCGAGCATGTGGCCGGTGCCGTGCAGGGTCCAGCGGCGCTGCAGGCCGAGCTCCAGCACCTTCTCCACGTCCAGGTCCCCGAGCAGGCCCCACTCGACCAGCTTGGTGGCGAGGACGCGCTGGGCCGCGTCGTGGAAGTCGCGGTACGCGGCGCCCGGCTTCACCGCGGCGATTCCGGCCTCCTGGGCCTCGTACACCGCGTCGTAGATCTTGCGCTGCACCTCGCTGAAGCGACCGTTGATCGGCAGCGTGCGGGTGACGTCCGCCGTGTAGAGCTCGGTGGTCTCGACGCCGGCGTCGAGCAGCAGCAGCTCGCCGGGGCGCACCTCGCCGTCGTTGCGCACCCAGTGCAGGGTGGTGGCGTGCGGTCCGGCCGCGCAGATCGAGCCGTAGCCGATGTCGTTGCCCTCGACGCGGGCGCGCAGGAAGAACGTGCCCTCGATGTAGCGCTCGCTGGTGGCCTCGGCCTTGTCGAGGACCCGTACGACGTCCTCGAAGCCGCGGGCGGTGGAGTCGCAGGCCTTCTGCAGCTCGGCGATCTCGAACTCGTCCTTCACGAGGCGGGCCTCGGAGAGGAAGACGCGCAGCTCCTCGTCGCGCTCGGCGGTGACCTTGTCGGTCAGGGCCGCATCGATGCCGGCGTCGTGGCCGCGGACGTCACGGACCGGGCCGGTCGCCTCGCGCAGCTGCTCCGGCAGCTCGCGGACGTCCTTCGCCGGGAGGCCGAGCAGCTGCTCCGCCTCGGTGAGCGAGTGCCGGCGGCCGACCCACAGCTCACCCTGGCCGTCCAGCCAGAACTCCCCGTTCTCACGGTTCGAGCGGGGCAGCAGATAGACCGTCGCCTCGTGGCCGTCGCCCTTCGGCTCCAGCACCAGGACGCCGTCCTGGGTCTGGTCACCGGTGAGGTACGCGTACTCGGTGGAGGCGCGGAAGGCGTACTCGGTGTCGTTGGAGCGGGTCTTGAGCCTGCCCGCGGGGACGACGAGACGCTCGCCCGGGAAGCGGGCGGAGAGTGCGGCGCGGCGGCGCGCGGTGTGCGCGGCCTGCGCGATCGGCTCCAGGCCGTGCAGCTCGGTGTCGGCCCAGCCCGACTTCATGTTCTCCGCGAGCTCGTCGGACACTCCCGGGTACAGCCCGTTCTTGCGCTGCTTGATCGGCTGCTCTTCGGTCTCCGGGGTCTCCGGGGTCTCCGTGTTGAGCTCTTCGGCCACGGGTCCGCCTCCTTGTTGGTACGACACTGAACCCTCACCCATCGTACGGTCGTACGGCAGGGGGCCCAGGGTCCTTGGACCCATGGCGCATCTCACGCACGAATGAGGCGCGAATGAGGCGCGGATGTGGCGCGGATTACTCGAACCAGGCCGCCAGCATCACCACGTCCTCGTCGTCCTCGTCGCCGTCGGCACCGCTGCCGAGTCCCTCGGGCAGTACGGTCCGCAGCACGTGGTCGACGATCGCCGCCGGGTCGTCGCGCGCGCCCTTCGGGACGCTCGCCGCCGCCGTGTGCAGCCGCGCGAACGCCCGGTCCATGGGATCGCCGGTGCGCCGCAGCAGCCCGTCGGTGTAGAGCAGCACCGTTTCTCCGGGCCCGGGCGAGAACTCCACGCTCGGCGCCTCCCAGCACGCCAGCATCCCCAGCGGCGCCGACAGCGAGGTCTCGACGAACTCGGTCCGCCGGTCCCCGGTGATCAGCGGCGGGGTGTGCCCGGCTCCGGCCAGCACGACCTTCCTCAGCGCCGGCTCGCAGTACGCGAACAGCGCGGTCGCCGAACGGGCCGGCTCCGTCAGCCGCAGCAGCAGCTCCAGATCGGACAGTACGGCGACGGGGTCCTCGCCCTCCATCACCGCGTATGCCCGCAGGCTCGCCCGGAGCCGCCCCATCGCGGCCAGGGCGCTCGGCCCCGACCCGGAGACCGAGCCGACGGCGAGCCCCAGCGCGCCTTCGGGCAGCGGCAGCGCGTCGTACCACTCGCCGCCGCCGCGCGGTCCGCCGAGATGGCGGGCGGCGAGGCGGACCCCGGGGACCCGGGGCAGCCGGCTGGGCAGCAGCTCCTCGGCGATGGTCGCCATCCGCGCACGCGCCCGGTCGAGCTCGAGGAGGCGGGCCAGATGCTCCGTGGCGTACCGCCCGTAGAGGCCGACGAGATGGCGCTGGCGCTCGACCGGTTCGGCGGGCTCGTCGTAGAACCAGACGGCGACGCCGAGCCTTCCGGCCTCGGCGGTGGCGAGCGGCAGGGCGTAGCTGGCCGCGTAGCCGAGGCGGACGGCGACCTCGCGGAGGCGCGGGTCGAGGCCCTCGTCGCGGAACAGATCGGCCTGGGCCACCGCGCCGGGGACGCCGGTGGGGGCTCCGTCGAGGATCCGGCCGTAGGGGGTGGCGCTGCGCGGGACGGTCTCGATGTGGCCGAGGTCGGCGTGGGCGAGGCCGAGGCCGACGGTGGTGGCGGGCCCGCGGCCCTCGGGCGGTTCGAGGACGACCATGCCACGGCGGGCGCCGACCAGGGCGGCGCCCGCGCGCAGGAGTTCATGGAGTGCGTCGTCGCGCGTGCTCGTTCTGGCCAGGCGCTCGGTGAGTTCGTGGAGGGTCGTGAGGTCGGAGACCCAGCCGGCCAGCCGGTCCTGGATCAGCGCGCCGGGGGCGGTCGTCGGGGCCGGTGCAGGGGTGGGGGCGGCGAGGGCCGCGGCAGTGTGCGCGGAAGCGGGAACCGTTGAATCGATTCCGGCCACTTTCGGCAGGTGAGGGGCGCTCATGGCAGCCGACTTTCCGACTGGTGCGTTTCGGCCAATAGCATCGCAAACCCCCATGTCATTCTGCGCAGCTATCAATGCATCCACATCTACACGCACACGTGAGGGGATGTCCAGCATTGTCCTAGCGGAATTGCTGGTGTCCGTGGGGTGTTCGGAGGGCTGCTAACTTGGCCAAAAAATGCCCCCCATGGCATCTATTTGCGGTCGACTGAGGGAGTTCGAGAGGGGGTACCTCCCGGGGCGAAGATCCAAAGTCCGAAGTCCCAGGAGGAGCGTCATCCCGAACGTGATGGGTACGTAAACGGTGATGGCCAGGGGCAGTTGGGACAGCTCCGGAACCTGGCGGGGAGCCCGGGCGTCTTAACCGCCGAGGCCGCCGCGCCCCATCCCGAGTGGCGGGACCAGTGGGACCAGTTCAGCGGGACAGCAAAGCGCCATGCATGCGCCACCCCTCGCCATGCGTTTAATGGACACAGCCCACGGTCGTTCGGCCCCCCGCGGTGCTCGCCGCCGCAGCTGATCAGGGGGCGCCCATGCCCATGGCACACCCATGGCAAGGGGCGGTGATGTGCCGACCTGCACGATGCACGCAGTAACGCCTGCAGTGATGCACGAAGCGCGCGGAGCGCGCAGCGCACGAACCGCGAAGTGGCACGTCAGCAGTACGCACAGTGAAGTGATGCACACATGGTGTGATGTGGCCCTCGGCGTTCAACGGAAAGGAACGAGCGCTCATGCGCGAGATCCCCGGAAGGCGACGCAGGCTCCGGTTCCGGCACAAGGGGACGCCTGCCCAGCTCGATGCGGCGCTCACCTGCGCCACGGCATGGCACTGGCCCGTTCTTCCCGGTGTGGGGCTCGGTCCGGCCGCGCGCGGTGACCGCGGCCGCGGCTGCGCCTGTCCCGACCCCGAGTGCGTCGTCCCCGGCGCGCACCCCTTCGATCCCGGAATCCTCGCGGCGACCACCGACGAGCGCATGGTGCGCTGGTGGTGGACCAACCGCCCCACGGCTCCGATCGTGCTGGCCACGGGAGGCCGTGCGCCGTGCGCCGTGAGCCTGCCGGCGGTGGCGGGGGCGCGGGCGCTCGCCGCACTCGACCGCATGGGTATGCGGCTCGGCCCGGTCGTGGCGACCCCGACCCGCTGGTCGCTGCTGGTGGCTCCGTACTCGATGGAGCAGCTGGGCGAGCTGCTGTACGCCAAGGACTGGGTGCCGAGTTCGCTCCGCTTCCACGGCGAGGGCGGCTATCTGGTGCTGCCCCCGTCGGAGGCCGGTACGGGACAGGTCCGCTGGGAGCGTGCACCGCTGCCCGGGTCGGCGTCCCCCTGGCTGCCGGACGTGGAGGCCGTTGTCGACGCGCTCGTCGAGGCGAGCGTGAGCGCGCCGGCAGAGGGATTCACCCCGCCGGAGGCCGGGGACGGCACCCGGCTCACGTACTGAGCCCCGGGCTCGGTCCGCGTACCGGACGGGCCTGGCCCGCGTACCGAAGGGGCTCGGTCCGCGTACCGAACGGGCTCGGCTCACTCGTACGAGTGTGAGCCGAGCCCAGTTGTACGGGAATTGGGCGCGCGGGGCCCCGGGCGCCCTCGTCCCGTCGATATCTTCGGCCCACCGAATGCGCCGCACGTGTCACGCCGCACGCGTGACCGGACACGCACACGTCCCCGCGCCGGCAGGTGGGCCGCCCATGAACATCCGCATGACCGGACTCGCGCTCGCGGTCGTCTGTGCCGCTGTGCTGCCCATCTCCGCCTCCGCGGGACCGGCCCGTGCGCCAGGACCTGAAGAGAGGGCCTCGGAGAGGTCCGCACCGGAGAATGACAAGAGGGCGGTCCGGCCCGGAATTCTGGCTGAAATCGATGCGGCCGCCTCGCCAGGTCAGGAGCGGACCAGCGAACGCTGCGGCCCGGAACTCACCTCCCCCGACGGTGTCGAGGCCCAGACGTGCGTCCTGACCGAGGGCCGGGACGCGTGGGCGCGCACGTACTACCGCAACGCGACGGGCGAGCGCCTGAGCTCCGTGCTGAGCCTCATGGCGCCCGGCGGCAGGACCGTACAGACCCGTTGCGATGTCGAAGCGGACGATGAGCCCGGGGCCTGCGAAACACCGCGTGAGAAGGCGCAAGGTGAAGCGGACGCGTATGTGGCGGTGGCGGAGTTCGCGGGGTCCGGAGATCTCGGAGAAGGGCCGCTGTTGCTGCGTTCGGGGAGCAACTCCCCTTCCGCTACGGGCGGTTGAGGGCCGATTGCGCGGCGTGTCGTAATACGGAAATAGCAACGCCCGGTCGCTGGCGACGGGGGATGCACCAGCGACCGGGCTTCCAGAACGGTAACAAGAGATCTGCTGTTCGCAAATTCGATCTGGGGTATTCGGACAGGGAATTACCGGTCCGTGTGGCACTTGTGACCGGGATCACCGATCGCGTGACAGAAATCGTCACTGTGACCGTCCGGACCGTCAGCTGAGTGTCACCGCGGAACGGTCGGCCGAGGGTCATCTCGGGGCGGTCGGCCGAGGGTCGCCGCGGGACGTCGGCCGAGGGTCATCTCGGGCGGTCTGCCGAGGGGGGCATGCGGATGGTCGGCCGGAGGGGGCTGTGGACGGCCGGCCGAGGGTCACGTCCGGACCGTCGGCCGGGGTCATGTCCGGACCGTCGGCCGAGGGTCGTCTTCGGACCGCCGGCCGACGGTTCGCCTGTGGTCCGTCAGCTGAGGGTCACCTGGCGGTTGGTGAGACCGCCGCGCGCCCTGCGCTCGTCCGCGGTGAGCGGGGCGTCGGTGGCGAGCGCCGCCGCCAGCCGCTCGGCGAACTCCGCGGCCGGCTTCTCGCACTCCTCCGCGCCCATGGTGCGGGGCAGGTCCCAGACCGGGACCATGAGCCCGTGCGCCCGGAACGAGCCGACCAGCCGGGTGCCTTCGACGAGGCTCGACGTCCCGGCGGCATGCAGCCGGGCGAGCGCGTCGAGGAGCTCCTCCTCGGGGTGCGGCATGACCCAGCGCAGGTGGTTCTTCTCCGGGGTCTCGCACCAGTACGCCGCGTCCACGCCGGTCAGCTTGACGGTCGGGATCGCGGCGGCGTTGGCGCGCTCCAGCGATGCGGCGACCTCCGGGCTCGCGTTCTCCGCGGAGTCCGGGATCCAGAACTCGAAGCCCGAGTGGATGACCGGCTCGAACGGCGCGGTGAGGTCGAGCAGATCCTGCAGCCGCGGGCCGTCCGCGGGCACGCGCGCGGCGGCGACCGGGCTTCCGGGCTTGGCGACGAGCGCGCGGCGCAGCGTGTCGGCGATGTCGCGGCTCAGGTCGCCTGAGGTCGTGTCGTTCTGCAGCGCGAGCAGCACGGCGCCGCTGTCGCGGCGGAGCGCGGGCCATGCCATGGGGAGGACGGTCGCGAGCGTCACCGACGGAACGTCGTCGGGGAGGCCGTCCTTCAACTTCAGTTCGACCGTCGCGGCGGGGACCAGCTCGCGCAGGGCGACCCAGTCGCACTCGTTGGGCAGCCCTTCGAAGGGGCGCTGGACCCGCTCGGTCACGGCGTGCGCGGCGGCCCGGCCGTGGCAGGCCTTGTAGCGACGACCCGAACCGCACGGGCAGGGCTCGCGGGCACCGACGACAGGGATCTCCCCGTCGGCGGTCTGCGGCTTGACGGCCTTCGTCTGGGGGCGCTTCTTGGCCATGGTGTGGCTCTCTCCCGAGGACTGCGGTGCTGTGTGGTGCCTGTGTCTCGGGCGCGAGCCTAGCCGTTACGGCGCGTATGCCGGCCGCGACGTGTCTGAGGGTGTCGTCGTGCGCGTCGCGGTGGGCACGGCCGTGCGCGTCGCGGTGCGCGCCGTTGAGCACGTTGTGGATGTCGCGGGAGCGTCGTTGCGGGGCGCGGCCATGCGTGTCGCGGTGCGTGAAGCGGTGCGCGTCGTCCTCGGCGTCGTCCTAGGCGTCGTCGTACGTTTCCTCGTACGCGTCCTCATAGGCGTCCACGAATTCGAACCCGGTACCGGGACCGGAGCCAGTGACGCGCGTAGCGAAATCGTCGCGACGATGCCCTTCGGTGACGAGTACCCACACCGTGACCTCGCCGGTCGCGCTGTCCCGTACACCCCAGTCCTGGGCGAGCGCACTGATGATGTTGAGCCCGCGGCCGCCGTGTGCGGTGACCGAGGGCGTGGCCGGAACCGGTCGGGTCGGACCACCTCCGTCCGTCACCTCGACGGTCAGTCTCCCGGCCTTGTCGATGCGCCACGCGGCGCGGATGTCGCCGTCCCCGATCTCCGCACGCCCCAGTGGCCTGCCGTGCCGGCAGGCATTGCTGAGCAGTTCGGAAAGGATCAGAACGGCATCGTCGACGACCGATTCGGACAACCCGCTGCGTCGCAGCTGCTCACGCATCCGGTGCCTTGCCTCACCCACGCCCGCAGGGCCATGGGGTACGGCCATGCTCGACGACGTGGGCACCTCCTGTGCCACCACCAACGCCACCCCCGAGACCTCCTTTGCCCCACGCCACGGTGTGGATGCCCCAATGGACTGGACCGGAAACCGGCCAATCCGTGTGTGGTGACGCACTCGTAACGATCGAACACGGTCCGAACGCGCCGGTGCACTCCCTGTAGTGATCCTGGCCCGGACTCCCGACTCCGGGCGCGGCGCTGGGGGGGCTAACCGCGGCCCAGTTGGGCCAGAACCTGCTTCGGGCGGTTGGTGATGATCGCCTCGACGCCGAGAGCGACGCACAGGTCGACGTCCTCCGGCTCGTTCACGGTCCATACGTGCACGCGGTGGCCCGCCGCGTGCAGGCGCTCGATGTACACGGGGTGATTGCGTACGAGCCGGATCCCCGGTCCCGCGATGCCCGAGCCCGCCGGCAGCCGCCCGTCGCGCATGCGGAGTGGCAGGAACTGCATCAGATACACGGTCGGGATGGTCGGCGCCGCGGCCGCGATCCGCTGCAGCGAGCGCGCGGAGAAGCTCATGACGCGCACGGACGACCCGGCGGGCGTCGTGGGTGCGTCGAGGCCGAAGCGCTTCAGCAGGTGGAGGAGCCGCTCCTCGACCTGGCCCGCCCAGCGGGTGGGGTGCTTGGTCTCGATGGCCAGGTCGACCGGCCGCCCGGCGTCGGCGACCAGTTCCAGGAGCCGTTCCAGGGTCAGTACGGACGTGAACTCGCGATCGCGCCAGTCCGGGCTCTCCTCGCGGTCCTTCCACGAGCCGAAGTCGAGCGCGGCGAGTTTCGAGAGCTCCAGGGCGGAGACGGCGCCGCGGCCGTTGGAGGTGCGGTCGACGCGGCGGTCGTGGACGCAGACGAGATGGCCGTCGGCGGTGAGCCGGACATCGCATTCGAGGGCGTCGGCCCCGTCCTCGATGGCCTTCACATAGGCGGCCAGCGTGTGTTCGGGAGCGTCCTCCGAGGCGCCTCGGTGAGCGACGACCTGGATCGGGAGTGGTGTCACCGCGTCATGGTGTCATCGTCGGAACGGGGCCGTCGATCATGTGACCGTAATGTCCGTAATAAAGGGGGGCGCGGATACGCACAGGTCCTGCTTACAGTGGCCTGACAGCCAGTGGGAAAAGCTGAGCACCGCGTACCGGCAGCGGAATCGCGGATTCGCGGAATCGAGGAGAGAAAGCTGTGAGCACCGAGAACGAGGGCCACGAGGGCACTGCGGGTCAGGCCGCCCCGTCCGTACCTCCCGTGCACCCTCCTGTGCCGGCGGCCGCTCCCGAAGCCGCGCCGGCGCAGGCCGCGCAGGCTGCCCACGAGGCGCAGGCCATCCACGAGCAGGCCGCCCGCGAGGCGCATGCCGCACACGCCGCGCACGAGCCTGCCGGTGCCGGTGCGGACGCGCCGACGCAGCAGGTACCGCCGGTGCCGGCGTCCTCCCCGAGCGTGACGCAGCACGCCGCGGGCGGCTGGCCGCCGCCCCCGTCGCCCGCATCCCCCTGGGGAGCCCCCGTGCCCCCGGCCGGCTCTCCGGCCGCCCCGCGCAAGCGTTCCGGCGGTCTCCTGGCCGCCGTGGTCGCCGCCGCGCTCGTCGCGGGAGGCGTCGGCGGCGGCATCGGCTACTGGGCGGCCGAGCGCGCCGACGACGGCGGCATCTCGACGACCGTCTCCGCCGGCGAAGCCCCGGCCGACTTCAAGCGCGAGCCGGGCACGGTCGCCGCGGTCGCGCACAAGGCGCTGCCGAGCGTCGCCACCATCGAGGCGAAGTCCGGCGCCGCCGAGGGCGAGGGCGGCACGGGCACCGGTTTCGTGTACGACAAGGAAGGCCACATCCTCACCAACAACCACGTGGTGGAGTCCGCGGCCGACGGCGGCACGCTCTCCGTGATCTTCCCGAACGGCACGACGTACGACGCCGAGGTCGTCGGCCGTGCCCAGGGCTACGACGTCGCCGTGCTGAAGCTGAAGAACGCTCCCGCCGGACTGAATCCGCTGCCGCTGGGCGACTCCGACCGGGTGGCCGTCGGCGACGCGACGATCGCGATCGGCGCGCCCTTCGGCCTCTCCAACACGGTCACCACGGGCATCATCAGCGCCAAGAGCCGTCCGGTCGCCTCGGGTGACGGCTCCAGCGGCAAGAACTCGTACATGAGCGCCCTGCAGACCGACGCCTCGATCAACCCCGGCAACTCCGGCGGCCCGCTGCTCGATGCCAGCGGCGCGGTGATCGGCATCAACTCCGCGATCCAGTCCGCGGGGAGCAGCCAGGGCCAGGCCCAGGCCGGCTCGATCGGCCTCGGCTTCGCCATCCCGATCAACCAGGCCAAGAACGTGGCCGAACAGCTCATCAAGACCGGCGAGCCGGTCTACCCGGTGATCGGCGCCACCGTGAACATGTCGGACGAGGCCACCGGCGCCACCATCGCCACCCAGGGCACCGGCGGCACCCCGGCGGTCACCCCCGACGGCCCCGCCGCCAAGGCCGGCCTCAAGGCGGGCGACGTCATCACCAAGTTCAACGGCAAGCCCATCGACAGCGGCCCGACCCTGATCAGCGAGATCTGGAACCACAAGCCCGGCGACAAGGTCACCCTGACCTACGAACGCGACGGCAAGGAGTCCACGGTCGAGCTCACCCTGGGCCAGCGCAAGGGCGACAGCTGACGGGCTAGGCTGTGCACGCGCACGTGACCCGTGATCGTCCGTTCCGGGCCGGCGGCGCGAGGTGGGTTGCCCGAGCGGCCTAAGGGAACGGTCTTGAAAACCGTCGTGGCGGCGACGTCACCGTGGGTTCAAATCCCACACCCACCGCGCATGGCACATGCGGCCTGGTGAGAAGGGGTGTCCGGAGCTTCCGGGCACCCCTCTCGTATGCGAACTGTCTCACGATCGATTCTCGCCTGTGTCCCTGTGTTGATCAGGCCTTGTCCCACAGTTCGCGGCGGGGCCCGTCGGTGTTGGAACGGGCATGGAGGCCGAGTGTGGCGCAGGTCACGGGAAGGCGGTGTGGGGTGCCGGACAGCTCATTGGCGTGAGCACTCATATGCGTACCCGGGTACGGGCCGGGGATTCGAGCGCGTTCGCGGAGCTTTTCGACAGCTATGCCCGCGCGGTCTACAACCATGCCTTCCGTCTGACCGCCGACTGGTCGACGGCCGAGGACGTGATGGCCGCGACATTCATGGAGGCATGGCGGCTGCGCGACAAGGTCGACCCCGAGGGCGGCTCCCTGCGGCCCTGGCTGCTGGGCATCGCCACCAACACCGCGCGCAACCAGTACCGGAGCAACCGGCGGTACCGGGCGGCGGCCAACGCCGCAGCGGCGGCCGAGCTGTCGGTTCCCGACCACGCCGACGAGGTGGCCGACCGGCTCGACGACCGGCGGCGACTCGCGACGGCCCTCACCGCGCTCGCCGCGCTGCGCAGACCGGAGCGCGAGGTCATCGCGCTCTGCCTGGGGGAGGGCCTGGACTACGAGGCCGCGGCGGAAGCGCTCGGGATTCCGGTCGGCACGGTCGCCTCCCGGCTTTCCCGGGCCCGCAGGAAGCTGCGTGCGCTGGCCGAGGCCGAATTGGCGCGCCCCATTGCCGAAACAGCCCGCCCCGCAACCGAACCGTCCTGCCCCGCAACCGACATGGCGCGCAAGAGAGTGGCCAGGAAACGGGAAGGCGGCTGCCCCGGTCGACAGATAAGAGGCGATCACGCAAACGCGATCCGGCCCGCGCAGGAAGGAAACCGATGAACGCGAACACGTCCCGGCAGAACCCGGCCGAGTGGGATGAGAGCGCACAGCTCCTGTCCCGGACGGCGCGAGACCTGCCGACGGGCCGTCACCAGTTCCACAAGGAGCGTCTGATGGCCCAGATTCACGACATGCAGCAGGAAGAGCGCACGGCGACGGCAGACCCCGCGAAGGCGCGGCGTTTCCGGCTGCCACGTCCGGCGATCGCGCTGCCCGCAATGGCGGTGGCCCTGGCAGGGGCGGTCGTTGCCGGGATCATGTCGTCCGGCGGTGGCGGAGTCAGGGACGGCGGTGTCGCCACCGGACCGGCCCTGACCACACAGATCGGTGCCGCGACCACCGAGGGCGTGCCCCAGCTGCTCGACCAGATCTCGCTGGCGGCGGCCGACGGGTCCCGCCCGGCCGTCATGCCCGGCCAGTACGTCTACATCGAGTCCAAGACGGCCGACACCTTCCTCAAGACTGTCGACGACAAGACCACCCTGGCCAGTCACGAGCTGCACCGCCGGCAGGTGTGGGAGTCCCCGGACGGCGCCAAGGGCTGGCTGATCGACCCCGCAGTCAACGACAGTCCGGAGGGCGAGACCCTGAGCCTCCCCGACGAGCAAGGCAACACCCCAACGGCGCACCTGAACGCTCCGTCGTACGACTACCTGGCCAAGCTCACCACCGACCCCGACGAACTGCTGGCCAAGATCTACAAGGAGACCAAGGGCCACGGCAACTCCCCCGACCAGGAGGCATTCACCACCATCGGGGACCTGCTCGGCGAGAGCTACCCGCCGGCGGAGCTCTACTCGGCGCTGTTCAAGGCCGCCGCGAAGATCCCCGGTGTCGTGGTCGTCGATGACGCGGTGGACGCGGTCGGCCGGCACGGTGTCGCGGTGGCCCGGCTGGACGAGACCAGCGGCGCGCGCGAGGAATGGATCTTCGACAAGAAGACCTACGTCTTCCTGGGCGAGCGCAGTGTTCAGGTGAAGCGGCTCAGTGGACCGGATGCCCTGATCAAGCCCGGCACGGTGAAGTTCACCAGCGCCATCATCAACCGAGCCGTCGTCGACGGCATCAAGCAGACCCCGTCGCAGGCCGGCTGACGCTTCCGCACACCCTCCGCCGTACCGGCGATGGCCTTGGTCCGATGGCCGGGCTCGTAGGCGATCGGGATGAGGTCGGGGACTGGCATGGCGGAACCATAAGCACGGGTTCGTGTGCGCAAGCACCTCGGAGAAGTCGGAGAAGAAGGCAGAGAGAGGCGCCCCCGTGGTCGGGGGCGCCTCTCCTGGACGTACGACAACGCGCCTGCGTGAGGGTGCGTCAGGCGGCGGAACCGGCCTTGCGGCGGCGGACGACGAAGACCGCGCCGGCGCCGAGGGCCACGGCCGCGCCGGCCGCGGCAGCGAGCTGCGGGAGGGCCGAGGAGGAGCCGGTGTTGGCGAGGGAGCCGGAGTTCACCGGGGTGGTGGACGTGACGCCCTGCGGCTTGTTGTCCGGGGTCTGCGGCGTGGTCTTGCCGGGCTTGGCGTCGTCGACCTTGCCGGCGTCGCTGCCGGCGGCGAGCAGCTCGAAGGCGTACTCGGTGAAGTCGTTGCCGCCGCAGGACTCGTCGTCGTTGATGTAGTCACCGGCGACGAAGGCGAGGCCGTCACCGGCCGGGGCCTTGGCGTCGACCTTCAGGCGCAGCTTCACGTCGGCGTGGGCGCCGGCCTTCAGCGGGCTGACGGAGCCGGCGTAGCCGCCGTCCTCCTCGACGTTCTTCCAGGCCGGGGAGGCGGCCGTCGACCACTGGAGGTGGAAGGCGTCGTCGATGACGTTGTAGCCGCTCTTGTCCGTCGCGTGGAAGTAGACGAACGGGAAGACCTCGTCGAGCGTCTTGTCGGTGCCGTTGGTCACGCGCAGCGAGAAGTCGGTCGTCGAGCCCGCGACGATCTTGGACGGCAGGCCGCTGACGACGGTGGTGAGCTTGCTCTCGAAGACGCAGTCCTCCTCACCCTCCTCCGCTTCCTCCTTGGCGTCGGCGAGCGCCTTGTCGGCGGCCTCCTTCGCCTCGAGGGCGTCCTTCAGGGCCTGCTTGACCACGGAATACGCCTTGGCGGCCTCGACCCGCGCGTCCTCGGCGACCTGGCGCGCCGTCGCCGCCTTCTCGTCGGCGGCGGCCTTGGCGGCCTCGGCGGCCTCGGCCGCGGTCTCGGCGTCGGTGACGGCCTTCTCCGCGGCCGCCTTCTCCTCAGCCGTGGCGGTCTCGGGCAGCGCGGCGAGCGCGGCCTTGGCGTCGGCGACCGCCTTGTCGGCGTTCTCCTTGGCGACGGCCGCGGCGGCGGCCTCCTGCTCGGCGACCTCGGCGGCGACGGTGAGGGGCGCGTCATCGGAGAGGGCGGCATCGAGGGTGGCCCGCGCGACCTTCTCCGCGGCGACGGCGTCGTCGTACGCCTTCTGCGCCGCCTCGGCGGCCTTCTCGAGCTCCTCGATGGAGGGCTTGTCCTGCGCGGCCCGCAGCTGCGCCTGCGACGCGGCGGCCGGCTGGGCGGCAGCGAGCGCCGGGGTGACGGAGAGCAGGACGGCGGGGGTGGTCACGGCGGCGACGACGGCAGTGGCCAGAGTGCGGCGAATCTTCAACGGAGTCCTTTTTTGGGGTCCGAAAGGCGGGGTTCGAAAGTGTTGGGGCAGCCGCTGCGGTAGCACCCACGCAGGGCCGCTGTTCGGTGATCGTATGACCGCAAATGCCGTCGTAGGAAGCAAGTTAGGGAGATGAGGGGTTCGGTACGGCGCGCTCGCAGGGCGAGCAAATGCCGCATAAAGGGGTAGTTGCTTTCCCTCCCCGGGCCTCTTTTGTGATCCATGTCATTTCGCGTAGGTGCGCTTGGCATGGGCTGTTTACGTCGGGGTGCCGCGGGCGGCGGGGCGGCGGGCGGGGTGCCGCTGGTCGCGCCGCCTCACGTCACCGGCTACTCGCGCCGCCCCGCGTTCAGCCGTGCCGCCGAGGCGATCGTGGCGCGGGCCTCCCGCTCGGTGAGCCCGGCGCGGACCGCCGCCTCGGTGAGGGCGTCGGCGAGCGCGTCCCCGATGCCGTTCTCGTACGCGCGGCAGGCCGCCCAGAACAGCCGGGTGTTCCGCTGGCCCTCGTGAGCGGCGCGCACGAACTGGATCAGTCCTTCGCCCCGGGGTACCTGGTCGGCCGCGTATGACGGCGTGGGGTCGTGGGGCTGGGGGCGCGCGGGGGGCGCGATCAGGCGGAGCAGTGCGCGGGGGCACGGCGCGGGCGGCAGGTCCGCGGTGCCGGGCGCGAGCCGGTACGCGCCGTGAGCCGAGACCGAGCCGGGGCCGACGAGATAGCCGCCGCTGCCCCGGACGTCGATTCCGGGCGCGAGACGGCTGGCCGAGTTCGGCACCACGACGTCGGGCGGGCCGGTCAGCCACAGGTGGCGGCCGCCGCTGGGCGTGAGCACAGTGACCGTCTCCGGGACGGTGAACAGATGCTGCAGCGCCAGCTGCTGCAGGGCGGCGACGGAGTCGGTGCCGCCCGTCGCCGCGTTCTTGGTGTCGAGGTCGATGCCGATCAGGTGGTGTGGCGGCCGACCGCAGGCAATGCCGTACCCCGTGGCCCAGGGCGCGGCGGCGAACAGTGCCCGCACGCCGGCGGGGTCCGTCGTGGCGTCGTACACACCGTGCCCGGGGAGCCCGCACTCGCCGCGGCAGAGGACCGGCTGCGGGTCGCGGCGGTGGGGCGAGGGCAGCGCGGGGAGCTTCGTGGGGGACAGGGGGATCACGGGGAGCCCGCGCTCGGCGGCGGAGAGCGCGTGGGCGAGGGCCAGGGTGGCGCTGTGCCGGTCGGTGGTGGCCATGCCTCTATGTTCGTACGAGTGTTCGAATAAGGGAAGGGGGGGAGGGAGGGGTCTTGCGGAGGATTGGCTGAAAATGTGCCGGAACGGTTTTCCCCTTGCCGGCAGCGGGTTTCGGGGGTCCGTATGGGTCTGAGCTGGGTGATTGATGGCGTGAAGGGGGTTTATCGACATGTCCTCACGCTTGAGGTGGAATCGAGGCGTCCGCAGTGGTTCGCCGGGGATTCGGTGGGCAACTCTGGAAGCGCGACGTCGTGAACACGTACGACCGAGGCGGTCGGCCAACTGCCTGGGTTTCAGCCGTACTTCTGCACTTCCGGTGCGCTCAGGTGCACCTACGGTTCCTGGAGGAATTGACATGGCAAGCATCCGTACCGCCCGTGCCCTCGCCGCTGTCGCCGCGCTGCCCCTCGCCGTCGCACTCTTCTCGGGCGTCGCACAGGCCGACAACGGTGCCTTCGCGGGCGACGGATCGAACGCGTCCGTGGCCACGATCAGCGGCAGCGGTGTGGGTAACGACAACTACGGCAACTCGACGACCACCCAGCAGGTCGCCACCGGCGCCGGCGCGTCCAACCAGAACAACACGGCGAGCGTGAACGGCTCGGCCTTCACGGCGATCGACCAGTCGAACGAGACCGTCACGGTGAACTTCTTCGAGCTCTGGTAGGTCGCGGCCCGATGGGGGGTCCTGGCTGAGGGGTGAACAGCGGCCTGCGCGGCGGTGCTACGGCATCGGCGCGCAGGCCGCTCTCTGTGTGGTGCGGCGGCGCAGGCCGTTCCCGGGTGGTGCGGCGACCGGGCCGCGCTCGTGACCTTGACAGGCACTTGTTAACTGACGGACAGTCAGAAACCCATCCTGCGCCCGGGAGGCCCCCGCCGTGCACCTCGCCCCGACAGAGCGCCAGCAGCGGCTGCGCGCCGAACTCCGTTCGTACTTCCGCGACGTGATGCCGGACGGGCGCCCGGCCGCCGACGACATGGCGGAGCAGCGCCGGCTGCTGTGCCGGATCGGTGCCGACGGCATGCTCGGCCTCGGCTGGCCGGTCGAGTACGGCGGCCAAGGGCGCGGCGCCGACGAGCAGTTCGTCTTCTTCGACGAGGCGTACCGCGCGGGCGCGCCCGTGTCCATGGTCACGCTGAACACCGTCGGCCCGACCCTGATGAAGTACGGCACCGAGGAGCAGAAGTCCTTCTTCCTGCCGCGGATCCTGCGCGGGGACGTCGTCTTCGCCATCGGCTACAGCGAGCCCGGGGCCGGGACCGATCTCGCGTCGCTGCGGACGAAGGCGGTGCGCGACGACGGCGGACCGGACGGCTCATGGCTGATCGACGGGCAGAAGATCTTCACCTCGAACGCGCAGAACGCGGACTGGATCTGGCTCGCCTGCCGCACCGACCCCGAGGCGCCCAAGCACCAGGGCATCTCGATCATCCTGGTCCCGACCGATGCGCCCGGCTTCTCGTGGACGCCGATCGAGACGGTCGGCGGGCTGACCACGACGGCGACGTACTACGACGCGATCCGCGTCCCAGCCGCGAATCTGGTCGGTGAGGAGAACGGCGGCTGGGGGCTGATCACCAACCAGCTCAACCATGAACGGGTCGCGCTCGCGGCGATCGGCATGCAGGCAGAGGACTTCGCGGCCGCGGCGCTGGAGCATGCCCGTACCCCCGATCCGGTGACGGGTGCCCGCCCGATTGACGAGCCGTGGGTCCGGTCCAGGATCGCCGAAGTGCATGCCCGGCTCGCGGCAACGCGCCTGCTCAACTGGCGTTTGGTGGGAGATGTGGGGGCGGGCGGGCCCGCCCCCGGCGATGCGAGCGGCGTGAAGTTCATGGGAACCGAATCGGCCGTTGAGGTGTATCGAATGTGCCAGGAGATCACGGGGGAAGCGGGGCTGGTGAGGGCCGGTTCGCCGGGCGGCTTCGGCGACGGGGAGCTGGAGCGGATGAACAGGGCGGCGCAGATCAACACCTTCGGGGGCGGGGTGAGCGAGGTGCAGCGGGAGATCGTCGCGACGATGCGGCTCGGTATGAGGAGGGGGAAGCGGTGAGCGCGAAGGAGGTGACCGCGGGGACGGTGACCGCGGGGAAGACGACTGCGCGGGAGACGGGCACAGCGCGGGAGACAGGCGCCGGGGAGACGGGCGCGGACGAGCTGTACGGGCTGCTGAGGACGTACGAGGGGCGGCGGGTCGCGGCCAACGCGGGCACCGGCAAGGACCTCGTCAACGAGCCGATGATCAGGCACTGGTGCGAGGCGATGGGGGACACGAACCCGGCGTACCAGGGGGCGGACGCGATCGCTCCGCCGACGATGCTCCAGGCATGGACGATGGGCGGGCTGTCCGGGCACTCGGACCGTTCGGGCGCGTACGACGAGCTGTCCGCGCTGCTCGACGGCGCCGGATTCACCTCGGTGGTGGCGACCGACTGCGAGCAGGAGTATCTGCGACCGCTGCGGCCGGGCGACCGGATCACCTACGACTCGGTGATCGAGTCGGTGTCGCCGCGCAAGAGGACCAAGCTGGGGACGGGACATTTCGTCACGACCAGGATGGACATCCGCGCGGACGGCGAGCTCGCGGGCACGCACCGCTTCCGCATCCTCAAGTACGCACCGGCCGCCTCTCCCGGGAAAGCCGGGCCGCGGCGGCCCCGTCCGGTGATCAACCGGGACAACGCCGGATTCTGGGACGGCGTGGCCGGGCACAAGCTGCTGATCCAGCGGTGCGGAGGGTGCGGGACGCTGCGCTTCCCCTGGCTGCCGGGGTGCGGGGCGTGCGGCTCGGCCGAGTGGGACACGGTCGAGGCCGGCGGTGACGGGACCGTCTACTCGTACGTGGTGATGCACCACCCTCCGTTCCCCGCTTTCGATCCCCCCTTCGCGGTGGGGCTGATCGAGCTGGCCGAGGGCGTGCGGATGGTCAGCAACGTGGTTGGGGTGCCGTACGACAAGGTGCGGATCGGGATGCCGGTGCGGCTGGAGTTCCTGCGGGTGGACGAGGACCTGGAGCTGCCGGTGTTCCGGGCCCTCGAAGTGCTCGAAGTGCTCGAAGTGTCGGCAGAGCAGGCAGAGCAGGGGGACCCGAGGGATCCCGGTGATCCGAGGGATCCGAGCGATCCGGAGGCGTCGGCAGAGTCGGCACAGCCGGCAGAGGGCGTGGGCTGACATGGACTTCACGCCCACGGACGAGCAGGCCGCGGCCCGCGACCTGGCCGCAAGGATCTTCGGGGACCTGTCCACGCACGAGCGGCTGGCCGCCGCCGGGACCGGGACGGACGCCGAGCTGTGGAAGGCGCTGTGCGCGGCCGGGCTGCCCGCGGCTGTGGAGGACGTCGGGCTGCTCGGCCTGGTGCTCATGCTGGAGGAGCAGGGCCGTACGACCGCCCAGGTGCCGTTCGCCGCGAGTTGTGTGTACGGGCTGCTCGCGGTGGACCGGCACGGCACGGACGAGCAGCGGGACCGGCTCCTGCCCTCCCTCCGGGACGGGACCGCCGTGGCGACCGCGGCGTTCCCGGGCCGCGGCGCGATACGGGCCGACGGGGACGGGCACCTGACCGGGATCGTCACATGGGTACCGTGGCTGAGGGACGCCACCCATGTCCTGGTGCCGGACGCCGACCGGGGCCTGTGGCTGATACGTGCCGCGGACGCGGAGACGCCACCGGTGGAGACCACGGCCCCCTGGGCAGCGGGCCGGCTGGTGCTGGACGGCGCGCGCGGCGAGCGGATCGGCGGCGACAGCGCGTACGAGGGCGGCGACGGGGCGTACGAGGACGTGCTCGCCGCCGCACGGGTCGCCTTCGCCGGACTCCAGGCGGGTGTGTGCGCGGGCTCGCTCGCCCGGGCCGTCGCGTACACGTCGGTACGGGAGCAGTTCGGCCGTCCCCTCTCCACCAAGCAGGCCGTCCAACTCCGCGCGGCCGATGCGTACATGGACACGGAGGCGATAAGGGTCACGGCGTACGAGGCGGCGTGGCGGTACGACGAGGGGCTGCCGTGCGCCACGCACGCGCTGACCGCCGGCTGGTGGGCGTCCGAGGCGGGCAAGCGGGTCGTCCACACCGGTCAGCATCTGCACGGTGGCCTCGGCGCCGACCTCGATCATCCGGTCCACCGGCATTTCCTGTGGGGCCGCCAGCTCGACGCGTATCTGGGCTGCGGCAGTGAAGTCCTGGCAGAACTGGGCGACGTGATCGCGTTCACCGAGACGGAGGAGGGACCTGTGTCATGAAGGCCGGTGACGAGCTGCCCCCGCTCACCATCCCCATCACCCGCACTCTGATCGTCGCGGGAGCCATCGCCTCCCGGGACTACCAGGACGTGCACCACGACGCGGAGCTCGCGCGGAAGAAGGGCTCCCCGGACATCTTCATGAACATCCTCACCACGAACGGCCTGGTGGGGCGGTTCATCACGGACCACTTCGGACCGACTGCCGTGCTCCGCAAGGTCGCGATACGGCTCGGCGCGCCCAACTACCCGGGGGACACGATGACGTTGACCGGCACGGTCACCGAGGTGGACAGGGACACGGCCCAGGTGCGGGTCCTCGGGGCGAACGGCATCGGGCACCACGTCACGGGCACGGTGACCGTGACGGTTCCCGGGCGGGCGGCCGGAGCGGAGGCAGGATCATGAGCGTGCGCAGGGCCGACTCGCTCGGTGGGCGGGCGGCGGTCGTCGGTATCGGGGCGACCGAGTTCTCCAAGGACTCCGGGCGCAGCGAGCTCACACTGGCCGTCGAAGCGGTCCGGGCGGCCCTCGACGACGCAGGGCTCTCCCCCGCCGACGTCGACGGCCTGGTCACCTTCACCATGGACACCAGCCCCGAGATCACGGTCGCCCAGGCGACCGGCATGGGGGAGCTGTCGTTCTTCTCCCGGATCCACTACGGCGGCGGCGCGGCGTGCGCCACCGTCCAGCAGGCGGCCCTCGCCGTCGCCACGGGCGTCGCCGAAGTCGTCGTCTGCTACCGGGCGTTCAACGAGCGGTCGGGCCGGAGGTTCGGCTCCGGGGTGCAGCAGCGGGAGCCGTCGGCCGAGGGCGCGGCGCTCGGGTGGAACATTCCGTTCGGACTGCTCACGCCCGCCTCCTGGGTGGCCATGACCGCCCAGCGCTATCTGCACACGTACGGACTGACCCCGGAGGCGTTCGGCCATGTCGCCGTGGTCGACCGCCGCCATGCAGCCCGGAACCCCGCGGCGTACTTCCACGGGAAGCCGATCACCCTCGCGGACCACGCCGCCTCGCGGTGGATCGTCGAGCCGCTGCGGCTCCTGGACTGCTGTCAGGAGACGGACGGCGGCCAGGCGATCGTGGTGACATCGGTCGAGCGCGCCAGGGATCTGCCGCAGCCACCCGCGGTGATCGTCGCGGTGGCGCAGGGCGCGGGCCGGGCACAGGAGCAGATGACGAGCTACTACCGGGACGAGCTCACCGGGCTGCCCGAGATGGGGGTCGTCGCCCGCCAGCTCTGGCGTACCTCCGGGCTCGGCCCCGGCGACATCGATGTGGGCATCCTCTACGACCACTTCACGCCGTTCGTGCTGATGCAGCTGGAGGAGTTCGGTTTCTGCAAGCCGGGTGAGGCCGCCGACTTCGTGGCCGCGGACGCCCTGCCCCTCAACACCCATGGAGGCCAGCTGGGAGAGGCGTATCTGCACGGGATGAACGGCGTCGCCGAGGCGGTCCGGCAGCTGCGCGGGACCTCGGTGAACCAGATACCCGGCGCGGCGACGACCCTGGTCACGGCCGGCACGGGGGTCCCGACCTCCGGGCTCGTCCTGGCGGCGGACGGCTGAGAGCGCCCTGCTCGGAGCGGGTGCGAGCAGTCCGGCAGGACGGGGTACCCGCAGTAGTGGGTGTCGCGACCCCTACGCACGGGTCCGCTGCCCTCCACCTTCAGGAGATGGGGATTTCACCACCCCTACAACCTGAGGCGGACCCCGTTTCGGGACCTGGGGCCGATCCCGCGGGGCGGGGGCCGCTCCTAGCGTGGAGGCATGACCACGCCAGTCTGCGCGACCGCTTCCAGGGCCGCATCGCCGAAGCCCTCCTACCCGTCGTACCCGTCGTTCTCGTCGTACGTACGGGCGCGGGGGCCCGTGCTGCTGCGTACCGCCCGGTCCCTCACGGCCAACCCGTGCGACGCCGAGGATCTGCTGCAGACCGCGCTCACCAAGACGTATGTCGCCTGGGAGCGCATCGAGGACCACCGGGCGCTGGACGGCTATGTCCGCCGCGCGCTGCTCAACACGCGGACGTCGCAGTGGCGGAAGCGGAAGGTGGACGAGTTCGCGTGCGAGGAGCTGCCCGAGCCGTCCGGGCTGCCGTCGCCGGACCCGGCCGAGCAGCAGGTGCTGCACGACGCGATGTGGCGTGCCGTCATGAAGCTCCCGGACCGGCAGCGGGCCATGGTCGTGCTGCGGTACTACGAGGACCTCAGCGAGGCCCAGACCGCCGAGGTGCTCGGGGTCTCCGTCGGTACGGTCAAGAGCGCGGTCTCGCGGGCGCTCGGGAAGCTCCGCGAGGACCCGGAGCTCGCGCCGGTCCGCTGACCGAGTGCCGCGGGCCGGCCACGCGCCGGCCGCACCCCTGGCCCCCGTCCGAGCGCCGCCTGTCCGCGCCCCTCCGCGCCCCAACGCGCTTGTCCGCCGCCCTGTCCCTGCCTGTCCGCCGCCAGGCAGGTGGCACCGGCACAGAGTTTTCGTCCTCGTTTTCGTACCCGGGGGTAGTGACATACCGCATGGTATGTGCGCAGAATCTGCACACCCTTACTGCCGCGCGCCCACCGGGAGGACGCCGTGCTGAGCACCATGCAGGACGTACCACTGACCGTGACCCGCATCCTGAAGCACGGGATGACGATTCACGGCACTTCACAGGTCACGACATGGACCGGTGAGAGTCAGCCGCAGCGCCGCAGCTATCGCGAGGTCGGCGAGCGCGCCGCCCAGCTGGCGCACGCCCTGCACGACGACCTCGGGGTCGACGGCGACCAGCGCGTCGCGACGCTGATGTGGAACAACGCCGAGCACGTCGAGGCGTACTTCGCGATCCCGTGCATGGGCGCGGTTCTGCACACCCTCAATCTGCGGCTCCCCGCCGACCAGTTGGTCTTCATCGCCAATCACGCCGCCGACCGCGTCGTCATCGTCAACGGCTCCCTCCTGCCGCTGCTCGCCCCGCTGCTCCCGCAGCTGCCGACGGTCGAGCACATCGTGGTCTCCGGCCCGGGCGACCGCTCGGTGCTGGCCGGGGCGCAGGCGCAGGTCCACGAGTACGAGGAGCTGCTCGCCGGGAAGCCCACCAGCTACGACTGGCCGGAGCTGGACGAGCGCGCGGCCGCGGCCATGTGCTACACCTCCGGGACCACCGGTGACCCCAAGGGCGTCGTCTACTCCCACCGTTCCGTCTACCTGCACTCCATGCAGGTCAACATGTCGCAGTCGATGGGCCTCACGGACGCGGACACCAGCCTCGTCGTGGTCCCGCAGTTCCACGTCAACGCCTGGGGACTCCCCCACGCCACCCTGATGACCGGCGTGAACATGCTCATGCCGGATCGCTTCCTTCAGCCCGCACCGCTCGCCGAGATGATCGAGACCGAGCGCCCGACCCACGCGGCAGCCGTCCCCACGATCTGGCAGGGCCTGCTCGCCGAGCTGTCGGCGAAGCCGCGCGACGTCAGCTCCCTCACCCAGGTCACCATCGGCGGCTCCGCCTGCCCGCCGTCCCTGATGGAGGCGTTCGACAGCCTGGGCATGCGCGTCTGCCACGCCTGGGGCATGACCGAGACCTCCCCGCTCGGCACGATCGCCCGCCCGCCGGCCCACACCGTCGGCACGGAGGCGGAGCTCGGATACCGCCTCACCCAGGGCCGCTTCCCGGCCGGCGTCGAGGCCCGGCTGCGCGGCCCCGGCGGCGAGTTCCTGCCGTGGGACGGCGAGTCGGCCGGTGAGCTGGAGGTGCGCGGACCGTGGATCGCGGGGGCGTACTACGGCGGTGCGGCGGGCGGCGACCTCAGGCCGGAGGACAAGTTCAGCGACGACGGCTGGCTCAAGACAGGTGACGTCGGCGTCATCAGCTCCGAGGGCTTCCTCACCCTCACCGACCGTGCCAAGGACGTCATCAAGTCCGGCGGCGAGTGGATCTCCTCCGTCGAGCTGGAGAACGCGCTGATGGCGCACCCCGACGTCGCGGAGGCGGCGGTCGTCGCCGTCCCGGACGCGAAGTGGGGAGAGCGCCCGCTGGCCACGGTCGTCCTCAAGGACGGCGCGACCGCGGACTACGCGTCGCTGAAGGACTTCCTCGCCGAGAAGATCGCGAAGTGGCAGCTGCCGGAGCGCTGGGCGATCATCCCGGCGGTGCCGAAGACGAGCGTCGGGAAGTTCGACAAGAAGGTGATCCGCAGGCAGTACGCGGACGGCCAACTGGACGTCACGGAACTGCGGTAGCCAGGTAGCCGGGCAGGCGGCCGGACAGACACGCAGACAGCAGACACGCAGTAGGCAGGGGAACGGCTTGGGGCCCGGCGCGCAGGATGCGCACCGGGCCCCAAGTTCGTCCTGACTCGTACGAGTTGGTGCTAGTTCGTACCGATCTTCGCGAGCAGGTCGACGATCCGGCCCTGCACTTCGGGGCTCGTGGAGCGCTCCGCCAGGAAGAGGACCGTCTCGCCCGAGGAGAGCTTGGGCAGTTCGGCCTGATCGAGGCCGGCCGAGGTGTAGACGACGAGCGGGGTGCGGTTCAACTGGCCGTTCGCCCGCAGCCAGTCGATGATCCCGGCGCGCCGGCGACGTACCTGCATCAGGTCCATCACCACCAGGTTCGGCCGCATCTGCTGGGCCAGCGAGACCGCGTCCGCGTCGGCCCCCGCCCGCGCGACCTGCATTCCACGCCGCTCCAGCGTCGCCGTCAGCGCGGTCGCGATGTCGTCGTGCTCCTCGATCAGCAGCACACGGGACGGGTGCTGCTCGCTGTCGCGCGGCGCCAGCGCCTTGAGGAGTACAGCGGGGTCGGCCCCGTACGCAGCCTCGCGCGTCGCCTGCCCCAGGCCGGCCGCGAGCAGTACCGGCACCTCGGCCGCGACCGCCGCCTGGCGGAGCGACTGGAGCGCGGTACGCGTGATCGGTCCGGTCAGGGGGTCGACGAACAGCGCCGCGGGGAAGGCGGCGATCTGCGCGTCCACCTCCTCGCGCGAGTGCACGATCACGGGCCGGTAGCCGCGGTCGCTCAGCGCCTGCTGCGTGGCGACGTCCGGCGCGGGCCAGACGAGCAGCCTGCGCGGGTTGTCCAGCGGCTCCGGGGGCAGTTCATCGTCGATGGGGAGGGGCGCCGGCTGGTTCGCCACCTCGACGGCACCGCCGGGGCCGTCGAGGGGCTCGGGCCCTTCGGCGCCCTCGTCGGGTGCTCCTATCGCGTACGACCGGCCTTCGGTGGGAACGGCGGCGAGCCGCTGCTGGGGCTGAGCGGGCTGCGACTGCGCCGGCTGCGGGTGCGGCCGTGCGGCCGTTTCCGGGAGGGCGCGCTCGCCACGGCTGTCGCCCTCGGGCGGGGCGGCCAGCTTGCGCCGGCGCCCCGGGGCGAGGGTCTGGTTCTGACCGAGCGACTGGTTCTGCCCGAGCGACTGGTTCTGCCCGAGCGTCTGGTTCGCGGCGGGCGATGCGGGCTGCTGGGGCTGCGCGTGCTGCTGGGCCGGCGCGGACTGCTGGAGCGGCCTCGGCTGTTTGGCCTGCGCGGACGCCAGGGGGTGCTGGGCCAGCCCGGCCTGCTGGGCGAACGGCACGCCCTGGCCGAGCGTGCGCACGCTGAACGACCGGCCCTGCGAGGCGTCCGCGGGCAGCTGCGCCTCCGCGGGCAGGGGCTGCGCGGCGCGCGGCGGCGTGGCCGCGATTCCCGTGGCGGTGGCCGGAGCCACCGTGGGGGCAGCGGGCGGCAGCGGTACGGAGCCGGTGTCGCCGCCTTCGGTCCGCCCGGGCGCGGGGGCGTCGGCGAGCGCCGCCAGACCCTGCCCGGAGGTCCCGCTCTCGGCCCACTCCGGCCCCGGCGGCGTCGCCGCCTCCGGACGTGCCCGGCGACGTCCGGTCGACACGGGATGCGGCTGCGGCGGGGTGTGATCGGCGCCCGGCTCGGTGTGCACGGAATCGTGGCGGCCCTCGTCGCCCTGAGCGGCCGCCGCGGGCGCGGCGACGCGATCGGCGTCGGCGGGCGGCAGCGCGAACGCGGCACGCACCTCCTCCGCCTCATCGCCCACAGCCCGCTCCTGGGCCCCGGCGAGGGCCCGTCGCGCGCGCCGCCCACCGGGCTGCGCCACAGCACCGGCTCCGGCTCCGGCGGGCTCGAGCGCCAAGGCGCCGGTGCCCTGAGGGTCCGACTGTGCCGTGGCGGCAGCGCCGTGTGGCTGAGGGTCGCCCTGCCCGGGCACGGGCCAGCCGGGTGCAGCGCCACCCTGCCCGGCAGCCGGCCAGACTGCGGGGGACGCCGCCTCCGTCCCTTGGGCTGCGGGCACGGCCGCGCTTACGGGAGCCGACAGCTCCGGCGCCCCCGACGACAGGGCGGGCACGGCCGCCGCGGCACGGCGGGCACGACGGCCCGTGGGCTGCGGGGCGGCCGCCGCCTCCGGGCCCACTCCCTGTGGCGGAACCGTGTCCCCGAGCGCCGGTCGTCCGGCACCGGCCGCGCCTTCCGCGGCGGTGACCACGGCGCCTTCGGCCGCCGGCGCGGATGCAGGTGCGGCAACGGGTGCGGACGCAGATGACGGTGCGGCGGATGCGCCCACCTCGGCCGGGCTGGGCCGTCCGCGCCGCCGACCGGTGCCACCGCCCGTACTGGGCGCGTCACCACCCGTGCCGTTCCCGGACACGGGGCTCTCCAGGAACGCGTCCGTGGAAGCCCGCCGCGCGCGTCGTCGCCCGCCGCCGCCCGTCGCCTGGGCAGGCAGCACCGGCGCAGCCTCCGACGATTCGGCGGCGGGGGCCTCGGCTGCCGGGGGCGTCACCATCCCTGCGCCCTCTCCCAGCGGCACCTCCAGCACGTACGCGCTGCCGCTCATCCCCGGCACCTCGTGCGTCTGCAGCACGCCGCCGTGCGCGGTCACGATCCCGCGGACGATCGGCTCGTGCACCGGGTCGCCCCCCGGATACGGACCGCGTACCTCGATGCGTACGACGTCCCCGCGCTGCGCCGCCGCGACCACGATCGTCGAGTCGACGTACCCGCCGGCCGCGCCCGCCACGACCCGGGTCTTGCCGGTCGAGTCGACGCCGGCCACGTCCGCGACCAGATGGGCCAGGGCCGTCGCCAGCCGGGCCGCGTCCACCTCGGCCTCGATGGGCGGCGCGTGGACGGCGAACTGCGCACGCCCCGGGCCGATCAGTTCGACCGCACCGTCGACGCCGGCCGCCACGACCCCGTCGAGCAGCACCTTCGCCCGGTGCAGGGTCTCCGCGCCCGCGTCGAGCCGCTGGAAGCCGAGCACGTTGTCGACGAGCGTGGTCATCCGGGCGTAGCCGGCGGCCAGGTGGTGCAGGATCTGGTTGGCCTCGGGCCACAGCTGACCGGCCGGGTCGGCCGCCAGCTTGCCGAGCTCGCCCCGCAGCTCCTCCAGCGGCCCGCGCAGCGCCTCACCGAGGACCGCGGTCAGCTGGTCGAGCCGGGCGGCCAGCGAGGCCTCCCGCTCGTCCCGCTCCTTGATCTCCGCCGCATGCTGCTCGGACTCCGCTGCATGCCGCTCGGACCTGTCGGCGACCTCCGCCGTGTGCTTCTCGGTCAGCTCCGCCAGCTCGGCCGCGTGCCGCTCCTCGCGCTCCGCGAGCTCCGTGGCGTGCCGCTCCTTCAGCTCCTCGTAGGGCCGCCGGTCGGTGAACGTCATCACCGCGCCGACGAGCTGCTCGCCGTCCCGTACCGGCGCGGTCGTCAGGTCGACCGGCACCTTCTTGCCGTTCTTCGCGTACAGCACCTGCCCGCGCACCCGGTGCTTGCGCCCGGACCTGAGGGTGTCGGCGAGCGGCGAGTCGTCGTACGGGAACGGCTCGCCGTCCGGTCGCGAGTGCAGGATCAGCGGGTGCAGCTCCTTGCCGCCGAGATCGCTGGCACGGAAGCCGAGTATCTGGGCGGCGGCCGGGTTCACGAGCACGACCCGGCCCTCGGTGTCCGTACCGACGACGCCCTCGGCGGCCGCCCGCAGGATCATCTCGGTCTGCCGCTGGGAGCGGGCGAGTTCGGCTTCGGTGTCGACGGTGCCGGAGAGATCGCGTACGACGAGCATGAGGAGCTCGTCGCCGGTGTAGCTGCTGCTGCCACTGCCGCCGCCGTACGAGGCGTAGGCCTCGCGGCCGTCCTCCAGGTTCGCGCTCGTGACCTCGACGGGGAACTCCCCGCCATCCGTGCGCCGGGCGATCATGCGGGTCGGCTTCGTCCGGCCGCGCTCGTCGGCGGCCTCGGGCCGCCGCATCGAGCCCGGGATCAGCTTCGAGTCGAAGGACGGGAGCAGATCGAGCAGCCCTCGCCCCACCAGGGCCGTACCCGGTGTCTCGAACAGCTCCAGGGCGATGGTGTTGGCGTTGACCACCGTGCCGTTGGCGTTGACGAGCACGAGCCCGTCCGGAAGGGCGTCGAGTATGGCTGCGAGGCGAGCAGCGCCTCGGGATGGCCTGCTGCTCACGACGACGCTTCCTCCCTGACATACAGCATCTTGCGGACGGCCGGCCCCATCTTGCCCCTCGGGCCGCGGCCTGTCACTGGAGGGAGTCTAAAGGCAGGAGACAGGGGTGCGGCGGCGGATGAGGGGGAGCTCTCACCAAGGTTCTGTGTACACGGAGTAGTCCCGTGCCCCCTGACAGGGCCGGTGACCTGGGCGCTGCGGCGCGCGACCGGCGCCCAGACCGTGGTGCTCGGTGCCTCCGTACTCGGTGGCTCGGTGGCTCGGTACGCAGGTGCGCGGGCACGCGGGCACGCGGGTGCTCGGGTGCTCGGGTACGCGTCAGGACCGGGCTTCAGACCCGGGCGGTCGGCAGGACCGGCTCCAGGGTCTGCCATCGCGCGATCTCGCAGCCGTTGCTGCGGTCGAAGGTGGCGTCGACGGTCCGCCCCCGCCAGGTGCCGGTGACGTGGGCCGTCGCGGGGCCGCCGTACATCTGCGTGCACATCGCGTCCCGGGAGACGGACGCGAACGGGTCCTCCCCCTCCTGCCGCAGCTCCTCCAGCCGGTCGCAGGCGGCCTCGGCCTCGGGGTGCGTGCCGCCGACCGGGCCGCAGGTCAGTTCGTACGTGCCGTCCGCCATCGGGTTGCCGGTGTCCGCGGTGATCAACGTGAGCCGGTCCTGCGGCTCCTCCGGCTGCAGCAGCGGCAGCGGGAGCGGCCCGAGCACGGACGCGGACGAGGCCGGGGCGGCGACGACGAGCGCGGCGACTGATGCCGTGGCGGTCGCGACGGCGGTGAAGGCGAAGCGGCGCAGCATGGGTACTCCTGGAGAGTGAAGGATCGGGAGCGGCATCCGCTCCGGCATCTCTAACGCTCCGCGCGCCCGCTCGTTGCGCAACCCGGACTGAGCCGCCCGGGGTGCGCGGACGCCGCCGCCCGTCCCGGGTCGCCGGCGATCGTCCCCGGCCGCGCCCGGGCGGCTCTTTGCCCCGGGGCCCGCGCGCCTAGTACCGTGGAGAGCGATTGGTGACACCCCACCCGGCTGTGTCATCATCTGCACGCACCACCCGCGCCCGCGCGGGTGTGCTGGAGGCGTCGCCTAGTCCGGTCTATGGCGCCGCACTGCTAATGCGGTTTGGGTCTTAAAGCCCATCGAGGGTTCAAATCCCTCCGCCTCCGCCCCAACACCGAAGCCCCGGCCCGACGGCCGGGGCTTCGGTCGTTCCCGGAGGTTGTCCGCAGGGGCCCGGCGGTCGCCCGCAGAGAGTGTTCCCGAAGCCGGCCCACTCGCCCTGACTGCGCCCGCCCGTACCGCCGTACGGGCATTTGTGCAGGTCAGAGAGGGTCTGGCTAATGGATTTCACCTGACGGCGCAGGTCATGTAATGTTGTTCCCGCAACGCCGACCGGGCAGAAAAGCCCGAAACGCCAAGCACTCGTAGCTTAACGGATAGAGCATCTGACTACGGATCAGAAGGTTGCAGGTTCGAATCCTGCCGAGTGCACACAGATCAAAGCCCCCTCGGGATCATCCCGCAGGGGGCTTTGTCGTGCCGTACAGCAACGAAGTAATGCAACGGGGTACACCGGCAACCCGGTCCCGCCCCGTGGATAGGGTGTCCGCTCATGCCGCGCCGGCTGTGGAGACAAGGCGGCGCGCCCGGTGGGGAGGGGCTCGTATGAGGTTCAGAGCCGGAACGGTGTCGGCGGGGCTGACCGCCGTTGTGCTGGCCGCATTGGCGGGGTGCGGTACACAGGCAACTGCAGGCTCGGAGGACGCGGTAGGACGGGCATCGGCGAGGCCTTCTCCCCTCACCTCATCGGCGACGGCGAACGCGCGCCTCTCTGCTGCGGAACTACAGGGCCGATGGTGGACATGGGCAGCGTCGGAGCCCGAGGAGACCAACCCTGTCGCCGACCAGGACGGAAGTGCGTGCGAGCGTAACCAACCGCAAGACGTGTGGTTCCTGGCCGGCACCTTCGGTAGTCAGGTCGAGCGCGCGTGCGAGGTCCCCGGCGGTCGGCCGATCGCCTTCCCTCTCGTGAATCTCTTCGGAGACCGTTCGGACTGTGCGGCCTTCATGAGCAGCGCGCAGGGGACCGTGGTCCTGGACGGCAAGGCAGTCGAGCCGGAGACCTACCAAGGCGACTCGATCACGGTGCAAAGCGCTCAGGGCAACGCAGTCACCGGGGAGGAAGAGCGCTTCACAGCTACAGGGTGCGGCTTGTGGGTCCAGTTGCCCTCCCTGGCTCCCGGGAAGCACTCACTGAAGATCCGCGGACAGTCAGGTGACTTCTCGACCGGTGTGGACTACGCGTTGACTGTCGCGGCCTCATCGGAGTAGGCCAGCCGCACGGCGAAGACCCCGGGGACACTCCTCGGGGTCTTCTGCACTTCGATGCGGTGGCCGTGGGTGGCTCAGCCGGTGCCGCCCATGCCCGCCCGCGAATCGCCCGGTCCAGCTCATGCGTGTCCCCCTCTGAGCACCTGCCCAGGCAAGTCGACAACCTTCGCGCCAAGTAGACGTCGGCAACCCGGAGCAGGTTCCCTCGCCGCGCCACCGGCCCGGTCTGCCGCACGTTGCTGGGGTGCGCCGATCGGCACGTCTGGTGGACTTGGTCGGATCGGCCCGGCGATGCATTGGAGCCTTGCCCGTATCCGCAGATGCTCCGCCGGTGACACCCATTGGTGAGTGCCTAACTGCGTGACGACGCCGACAGACAGCGGCGAACAAGCGCGCACGTCTGCGGACCATCGCAGCAGGTGAGCGGCGGACCGGCCCAAGGTCGAGGGCCCACCCGAGTTGCTTCGGGACGAAGAGGTCCGTGCACCACTTCCGTGCCAGAACGAGCGGGGAACAGCCTGGAATTGCGGTACCGCCGGCGGCACGCTCCGAAGCCACGAACCGGCCGCTCGCCCGGCTCAGCCGCAGCACCGGCCCTTGATCACCGCAGTTTCCCAAGCTGACACGGTGGTCCAGGAGCCGACGTGCCTGACGCCCCCCCCCGTGATGTTTCTTGATCCGGTTGCGCTCTTGTACCGGGGGCCGGAAACGCCGGTTGCCCTAGGAGGGCTCAAGTGCTCATCAAACGCGCCGTGCTGGCCGTAGGGATCGTCGTCACTGCTGGTCTGGCGACAGCAGGGACCGCCGCGGCGGAGCAGGGGACGGCGGCCGGCCGGATCACCGCCACTGGCTATTCCTCCGGCTCCCCCGCTCTGGTCTCGCTCGACCCAGTGAGCGGCGACGTCATCCGGACCTTCGCGCAGAACGCCCAGGACGGCGTCCTCTCTCCGAAGGGCTCCACCGTGGCGTACATCCAGCGCGACGACACCTGCATTCCCCAGACCGAAGGCTGTATGTACGCCCGGAACCTGGTGATCGCCGACGGCGACGGCAGTGACCAGCACGTTCTGGTCCGGGGTATCGCGCCCGAAACCAATGAGGCCCCGTACGTCGGGCACCCCGACTGGTCCCCAGACGGCAAGCGGATCGTCTACGACAGCCCGCGCGGTATGGAGTGGATCAAGAGCGACGGCACCGGACAGGAGGTGCTCACGACAAACGGCGGCGCAGGCACCTTCTCGCCCGACGGCCAGAGCATCGCCTTCGTGAGGGCCACCACGTACGAGACGGCCGACGGCTGGGAGTACGGCAAAGACGTCTGGGTCATGGACATCACCACCCGGCAGGTGCACCAGATCAGCACCGCTCGCCACGCGCTGTCCACGCCCGTCGACTGGTCCCCCGACGGGCAGCGCATCGTCTATCTCACCGAGAACGGCCTGAGCGCCGTCCACGTGGCGACCGGAGCCGTCACCGAGCTGCAGAGCAACTGGACGACCCCCCTCAGCAGCATCCAGGGCCCCGTCTTCTCGCCCGACGGCACCCGGATCGCCTTCTCCGCCATGGACGACTTCGACTACACCCACAGCACCTACGTCGTCGACGCCGCCGACGGAAAGAATCTCCAGGTCCTCACGGGCCAGGCTGTGACCCCCACCGACTGGCTGAACAGGTAGCCGGAACACCCGCCGCGGGCCCGGGTGGTGCCCGCGGCCGGCCGTCCCGTGGTCGGCGGCCCAAGGCCGATCACGTCCGGTGGCGTCCTCCTAGGCCCATAGCGCGACCGGTATGACCGCCGGCGATCGATCCACGCAGAGCTACGGATCAGAAGCAGCCGTGGCCTGGCCTCCCCGTGCCCGTTCGGTCGGGAAACAGTGGGGAACAGTGGTCGCTGACGGGCAACGCTCATGGGAACGGCCCCTGACCGAGTTGCCTGGTCAGGGGCCGTTCATCTGCGGTGGGTGTGATCGGAGGGTCGGTGCGGCCGCCCACCCGGACGCCCGGCCGGCGCTCCGGCGGCCCCGAGAGACCGGTCGGTCAGAGGTAGCTGAACAACGGGGGAAAAGCCAGGACCACGATCCACGCCCACACGGCGTAGACCGGGAGATAGCCGGTCTGCCAGCGCTCGAGCGTCGCGAACGGTGTGCGCCGGCGGACGAAACCCAGCAGCAGCCACGCCGACCAGGCGAGGTTGACCAGCAGGATGATGTTCTCGCCGAGCGCCGCCGCCTTGTTCGGCGTGGTGCCGTACTCGGTGATGCGCCCGGTGATTTCCAGCAGGACCAGCACGTCGACGATGAGCGCGCTGACCACGAGGGCGAGCTGCAGTTTGTCGAACAGACCGGGCGGGGCCAGCGGATCGCGGGCCGAGAGCGAGTAGAGCAGCAGCCCCAGCACCACGACCAGCAGCACGTCGAAGAGGATCAGCGCTTCCCGCTCGACGTCGATGCCGGCGCTGGTCCAGCCGAAGGCGACGAGGAAGGCCAGCAGCACCGCGGTGAACAGTGGGGTGAACAGCCGCGCGAGCACCGGGGCCATGTTCTCGACGACACTCTGCTTGGCCTCGACGAGCCACCCGGCCACCACCACCGCGGCCATGCCACCGCAGGGTAGGAGCCAGCGCACGATGAACTCCTCCGGAACGATCCCGATGGCCTCGAAGATCCCGAAGACGAACGAGATCAGCACACCGCCACCGGAGGCGATGAGGGAGAGGTAGACGAACCATTCGCCGGTGAAGCGGATGAAGTCCATGCGCCGGCGTGACGACCGCACGTCGTCGGCCACATAGGCCAGACCGACCGCGAACCACAGGGCGATGGGGAGATGGATGCCGGTGAGGACCAGCGACTGGGATTCATCCGTGAGCGGATAGACGTTGGCCGCCACGGCGCCGAGCGCGAACAGCGCCAGCATCACCCCGATCAGCGCCTGTCCGGCCTGACGGCGCCAGGCCAGGAAGGCCGCCAGCCAGGGCAGTGCGAACAGGCTGAGGTTGCGCGCATAGAGCGCGGCATCTTCTTCGAGGTCCATTCCGAACAGCGCCGGAACCTTGATGGATGCCGCCGCGCCCGCCGCACAGATGACCACCGCGAGCAGGTCACGCCGCGACCGGGTGTCCGCCGCCGGACTGTCGATCTCGCTGGTCAGTACCAGCTGCTTCCACAGCCGTTCCGAGTGCTCCCGGGCGAACTCGCGGGACAAGTCGTCCAGGCCGCCCATGCGTTTGACCGCGACCAGGAACGCCTCGTCGGCGCGCAGTCCGACGCCGATGAGCTCATCGACGGAACCCCGGAGATGGTCTTCGAGCTCTTCGGCGTCGGACTGCCGTAGCTCCGGGCGGCGCTGCACATAGTGACGCCACTGAGCGAACTGGGCCTCCAACTCGTCCTGACCGTCTGCTGCTGTCATGCCCGGCCCTCCAGCGGGATCGCTCTCAGCGCTGTCAATGTCTTCAGATCGCCGGGGCCGAGCCAGACCTTCTTGAGCGCGTCCACGACCGTGTCCCACTGGCGGCGTTGCTCGGCAAGCTCGGCCAGGCCGCTGTCGGTGATGCGGTAGTACTTGCGCCGCCGCTCCCCGGTGACCGACTGCCAGCTCGACTCCACATGTCCGAGGCGCTCCAGCCGGTGCAGCAACGGGTAGAGCAGCCCCTCGGTCCAGTCCAGCTCTCCGCCGGACAGTTCGTTGATCCTTCGGAGGATGGCGTAGCCGTAGCTCTCCCCGTCGGCCAGGATGCCCAGCACCATCGGTGTCGCCGAAGCGGCAACGAGATCCTTGGTGACCTTCACGAGACCTCCCTGCGTCCCATACCTAGGACTGCAATGCATAGTAGCTTTAGGTAATGCGGGCCACAAGGAATCCGGCGCCTCCAGGACGGTCCCGGCCTGCGGTCCCGTCTTGAGGACGGAGAGGCGCCCGCCGCGCCGGGGCGGGCCCTCGTCCGCATCCTCGTCAGCGCAGCCGTCGGCCGCGGCTCTCCGCCACCCGGAGTACGGCGTCCAGCGCATCGGCCAACCGCTCGGCCAGGTAGCGCAGTTCGCCCGTGGGTGTCTCGGGGAGCAGACGGCGGGCGTGGGTCAGAAGGTCCGCGCCCATGCCGAGGTGGATGGATTCCGTGGCGTCGGCGAGGCGGGACACGGGGCCGCCGTGGTCGTCCGTGATCAGGAAGCAGGGCTTGCCCTCGGGGCCGGACCAGGGCAGCAGGCGTGCCTCGTGCGTCGACGCGTGTTCCGGACGCGGCTGCGTCATGCCGCCTCCACGCCGTGCGCCCAGCATGAACCCGCCCCGAGATACGGGCGGACCAGCACGCCCGCCTCCGCGTCCAGCAGTGCCGCGGGGACGATCCCGTACGGGCTGCAGTGCGCGGGGAGGGTGGGCGGGGTGGCCTGCCCTCGGGTGGCGGGGTGCGGTGCGTCGTACGGCTTAAGTGGGAGGCCCAGTAAGACGAAGAGGCGACGGATAAGGTCGGTCATGTCGTCAGCTCCTTGTAGATGGATTGGCTGATGGCCGTGCCCCGGGACGGCTGCACTCCGTCGCCGGGGTTCACTGCGCCTCACGATACCCATGGCAATACAGGCATGCTAGGCATTCTATGAATCGCGTGGAGTTCTAAGCATGCGCATGCTGGAGCGGTGATCGAATTTGTTCCCGACATTCCGCGCTGGCGCCAGGTGGCCGAAGTCGTCCGCGGCCGCATCGCGGACGGCAGTTACCCGCCGCGTACGCGTGTCCCCTCTGTCGTGCAGCTCACCGAGGAGTTCGGAATCGCCAACGCGACAGCGCACAAGGTGCTCCGAGCGCTCCGGGAGGAGGGCCTGACCTATACGGAGCCAGGCCTCGGCTCCTTCGTCGCTGAGCAGCCCGGGAAGCCCGCCGGCGACGCGGACGCGTAAGGCAACCCGCCCATGCCTTGGCAGTGCAAGGGCCTGACCTGGGCGACCACACCGCCTGGGCTGCGGTGGGCGTCCGGGTCCTCCTCGCGGGTCAGTCCGCTTGTGTACGGTCAGGAGATCGCCTTCCGTGCCGTCGGGCAGCGACGGTGTGCCGGGGCGCGGGGCAACGTGTGCCCGGTCGGTGCCGTCCTACCCGGGCGGAGCACCGGCGGGCTTTGTCCCGAGTGCGCGCGGCTGGACCGGGCGCACTCGGTGGCCGCCGACACCGTCGCCGACGACCCGCGGCCGTACCGGGTGTATCTGGCCTGGTTCGGGCCCGGGATGGTGAAGGTGGGGATCACCGCCGAGGAGCGGGGCCCGGCGCGGCTGCTGGAGCAGGGTGCCGTGGTGTTCACCTGGCTGGGACGCGGGCCGCTGATGTCGGCGCGGCGCACGGAGGAGCTGCTGCGGGCCGCGCTCGGGGTGCCGGACCGGATTGCGTACGCGCAGAAGCGGGCGGTGCGTGCCGTGCTGCCGGCCGGGGCGGCCGAGCGGGCCGGGGAGATCACCGAGCTGTACGCGCGGGCCGTCGCGCTGGAGGGCTGGCCCGAGGCGCTGGAGCGGGTCGGGTTCGAGGCGGTCGACCACGCCGGTGTGTTCGGGCTCGAAGGGCTCCCGGCGGTCTCGGGCGTGGTGCGGGAGCTGGTCGACGGCGGCACCGTCGCGGGCCGGCTGATCGCCGCCGCCGGGCCCGATCTGCATCTGCACGCCCATGACGGGCGGGTGATCGTCGTGGACACGCGCCTGCTGTCCGGCTGGGAGCTCGTCGGAGCCGATCCGCAGGCCGCCGTGACCGTACCTGTCGAGGACCTTCCGCGTGGCGTGCAGGACGGGCTCTTCTGACCGCTCCGCCCGCCGATGGTCAAGACTTGGACCCCTTTCGACCGGGAGCCTGGACACCGCATCACCGCACGTCGGAGGGTGTTCATCATGAGCGATCACCTCGTGGCGGGGCTGGAACCGCCCTATTTCACCGTCGTGTTCACCTCCTTGATGCGGGAGGATCCGAGCGGCTACGGCGAGACCGCCGCCCGTATGCAGGAGCTGGTCGAGCAGGTGCCCGGCTTTCTCGGGTACGAGTCGGCGCGTACGCCCGGCGGGATCGGCATCACCGTCGGCTATTTCCGCGACGAGGAGGCCATCGCCGCCTGGCGGCGCAACCTGGAGCACCAGGACGCACAGCGGCGCGGACGCGCCGACTGGTACGAGCGGTACAGCGTCCATGTCGGCCGGGTCGAGCGGAGCTACGGCTTTGACCGAGGCTGACGACGTCAGGGCGTTCTGGGAGCGGCTCGGGCTGCCCGGACTCGTCGACGTCCACACGCACTTCATGCCCGAGAGGGTGCTCGACAAGGTCTGGGCGTACTTCGACGCCGTGGGGCCGCTGACCGGTATGGAGTGGCCCATCACGTACCGGGAGGAGGAGGCGCGGCGGGTCGCCCTGCTCCGGGAGTTCGGGGTGCGAGCCTTCACGTCGATGCTCTATCCGCACAAAGCGGGCATGGCCGAGTGGCTCAACGCCTGGTCCGCCGACTTCGCCTCCCGCACCCCCGACTGTCTGCACACGGCGACGCTCTACCCGGAGGAGGGGGTCGAGCGGTACGTACGCCGGGCCGTCGAGGCCGGCGCGCGCGTCTTCAAGTCGCACCTCCAGGTGGGGGCGTACGACGCGAACGACGCGCTGCTCGACCCGGTGTGGGGGCTGCTGGCCGAGGCGGGGATCCCGGTGGTGATGCACTGCGGGTCGGGCCCGGCGCCCGGGAAGTACACCGGGCCCGAGCCGATCGGCCGGCTCCTCGTGCGGCATCCGAGGCTGCCGCTGATCGTGGCGCACATGGGGATGCCCGAGTGCACGGACTTCCTGAAGCTCGCCGAGCGGTACGGCGAGGTGCGGCTGGACACCACCATGGCGTTCACGGACTTCAGCGAGCGGTTCAGCCCGTTTCCGGCGAGCGAGCGGGGACGCCTTGCGGAGCTCGGGGACCGGGTGCTGCTCGGGACGGACTTCCCCAACATCCCGTATCCGTACCTGCATCAGCTGGAGGCGCTGGAGCGGTTGGAGCTGGGGGACGACTGGCTGCGAGCGGTCTGCTACGAGAACGGAGCCCGGCTCTTCTCCGTGAGGCCCTGAGGCGTCTTCCCCATGGGGCCCTGAGGCGGTTCTCAGGAAATTCACAGGTGGGGGAAAGGTCGCTCTCACCGCGCCGTCCCAGGGTGGGACACCATGACGACGACCACCTCTCCGCAAGGCCGTACCGAACTGCGCAGGCCGGACGGCGGCCCCGTCCGCGTGCTCGTCGTGGACGACGAGGCGTCCCTCGCCGAGCTGCTCTCCATGGCGCTGCGCTACGAGGGGTGGGAGGTGCGCAGCGCCGGCGACGGCGCGGGCGCCGTGCGCTCGGCGCGCGCCTTCAGGCCCGACGCCGTCATCCTGGACATGATGCTGCCCGATATGGACGGGCTGGCGGTCCTCAGCAGGCTGCGGCGCGAACTCCCCGACGTGCCCGTGCTGTTCCTCACCGCGAAGGACGCCGTCGAGGACCGGATCGCGGGGCTGACGGCCGGCGGCGACGACTACGTCACCAAGCCGTTCAGCCTGGAGGAGGTCGTGGCGCGGCTGCGCGGGCTGATCAGGCGCTCGGGGGCGGCCGCCGCCGTACGCAGCGAGTCCGTGCTCGCCGTCGGGGACCTGACGCTCGACGAGGACAGCCACGAGGTGACCAGGGGCGGCGAGTCGATCCATCTCACCGCGACCGAGTTCGAGCTGCTGCGCTATCTGATGCGCAATCCGCGGCGCGTGCTCAGCAAGGCGCAGATCCTCGACCGCGTGTGGTCGTACGACTTCGGCGGCCAGGCCAACGTCGTCGAGCTCTACATCTCCTATCTGCGCCGGAAGATCGACGCCGGCCGCTCTCCGATGATCCACACCAGGCGCGGTGCGGGGTATCTGATCAAGCCGGGTGACTAGCGCATGGGCAGAAGGTGGTCGCTGCGGACCCGGCTGGTGGTGTCCGCGGTCGCACTGATCGCGGTCGTCGCGGCGGTCATCGGTACGGTGACGACGCTCGCCCTGCGCAGCTATCTGTACGGGCAGAAGGACGAGCAGCTGACCGCCCTGGCCCGGCGGGCGGCAGGGCCCCCGCCGGACGCCGCCCTCGCCGCAGGCCCGCCGCCGCCCGAGGAGCAGTTGCGGTTCGTCACCGGGGGCGGGGCGCCCCTCGGCACGGTCGGCGTGGAGGTCGCGGCCGACGGCACGCTCGGCGACGGTGCCGTCTCCACGCAGCAGGACACGGACGGTCTGGGCCCCGAGGTCACGGACCACGCGCTGTCGCGGGCGGAGAAGGAGGCGCTGGCGGGCGTCCCGCGCGACGAGGACCCGCACACGGTGGAGCTGCCGGGACTCGGCGCCTACCGCGTCGCGTACGCGGACGGCGGGAAGGGCACCTTCCTGGTCGGCGTACCGCTCGCCGAGGTGCACAGCACCATCGGCACCCTCGTCGTCGTCGAGGTCTGTGTGACCGGCGCCGGTCTCGTCGCCGCCGGACTGGCGGGCGGGACGCTCGTCGGGGTCGCGCTGCGGCCGCTGCGCCGGGTCGCCGCGACCGCGACCCGGGTCTCCGAACTCCCGCTGCACAGCGGCGAGGTGGCGCTGCACGAGCGGGTCCCGGACGCGGAGGCGGATCCGCGCACCGAGGTCGGGCAGGTCGGTGCGGCGCTCAACCGGATGCTCGACCACGTCCACTCCGCGCTGCACGCGCGACAGGAGAGCGAGACGCGGGTACGGCAGTTCGTCGCCGACGCCAGCCATGAACTGCGGACGCCGCTCGCCTCGATCCGCGGGTACGCCGAGCTGACGCGCCGCGGGCGCGGCCGCGAGGAGACCGGACCCGACACCCGCCACGCCCTCGGGCGCATCGAGGCGGAGGCGACCAGGATGACCGGCCTCGTGGAGGACCTGCTGCTGCTGGCGCGGCTCGATGCGGGACGCCCGCTCTCGTACGGGAGCACCGATCTCTCGATGCTGGTGGTGGACGCGGTGAGCGACGCCCGCGCGGCCGGGCAGGACCATGTCTGGCGCCTGGAGCTGCCGGACGAGCCGGTGACGGTACGGGGGGACGGGGCCCGCCTCCACCAGGTGCTGGTCAATCTGCTGGCCAACGCGCGCACGCACACCCCGCCCGGGACGACGGTGACCGCACGGGTCCGCCCGCTGGGCCGGGGGTCCTCGGTCGCCGTCGAGGTCCAGGACGACGGGCCCGGCATCCCGCCCGGGCTGCTGCCGCACGTCTTCGAACGCTTCGCCCGCGGTGACGCGTCGCGCTCGCGCGCGGCCGGCTCCACGGGCCTCGGCCTGGCGATCGTGCATGCCGTCGTCGCCGCGCACGGTGGGTCGGTGGGCGTGGAGAGCGTGCCGGGGCGCACGGTCTTCTCCGTACGCCTGCCTCTCGAGGCACGCGACTCACAGAGGGCGCACAGGCTCACCACAAGGCCGTGACAGCGGCCCTGGCGAGAGTCGGGGCATGCGAACCGACACCGACACCGACACCGCACCCGGCACCTTGCCGGCACGGGAGCATCTGCCCGTCGGAGCGGCGGGCACGCCCGTACTCGACGTGGTGATTCCCGTCTACAACGAGGAGAAGGACCTGGAGCCGTGCGTACGGCGGCTCCACGGCCATCTGGCGCGGACCTTCCCGTACGGCTTCCGGATCACCGTCGCCGACAACGCGAGCACCGACCGGACGCCGCAGGTGGCGGCTGCGCTGGCGGCGGTGTTCCCGGAGGTGCGGGCGTACCGGCTGGAGCAGAAGGGCCGCGGGCGAGCCCTGCGGACCGTCTGGGGCGCGTCCGACGCACCCGTGCTCGCGTACATGGACGTGGATCTGTCCACCGACCTCAACGCCCTGCTGCCGCTGGTCGCACCGCTGATCTCCGGGCACTCGGACCTGGCGATCGGCTCGCGGCTGGCCAGGTCGTCGCGCGTGGTGCGCGGCCCGAAGCGGGAGTTCGTCTCGCGGGCCTACAACCTGATCCTGCGCGGCTCGCTGGCGGCGCGCTTCTCGGACGCGCAGTGCGGGTTCAAGGCGATACGGCGTGATGTGGCCGAGCGGCTGCTGCCGATGGTCGAGGACACCGGCTGGTTCTTCGACACCGAGCTGCTCGTGCTCGCGGAGCGGGCGGGGCTGCGGATCCACGAGGTGCCGGTGGACTGGGTCGACGACCCCGATTCCACGGTGCACATCGTGAGCACGGCGGTCGACGATCTCAAGGGCGTGTGGCGGGTCGGGCGGGCGCTGGCGGTGGGGGCGCTGCCGCTGGACCGGCTCGCGCGGCCGTTCGGCGACGACCCGAGGGACCGGCAGCTCAGCGGCGTACCGGGCGGGCTGGCACGGCAGTTGGTCGGCTTCTGCGTGGTCGGGGCGCTGTCCACGCTCTTCTATCTGCTGCTGTACTCCGTCTTCCGGGCCGGGGTGGGGCCGCAGGCGGCGAACGCCGCGGCGCTGCTCGTGTCCGCCGTCTCCAACACGGCGGCGAACCGGCGGCTCACCTTCGGGGTACGGGGCCCGGAGCGTGCCGTACGCCACCAGGCCCAGGGGCTCGTCGTGTTCGCCATCGGCCTCGCGCTGACCAGCGGCTCGCTGGCCGCCCTGGACACGGTCGGCGGCAGCCCTTCGCACGGGACGGAGCTGGCGGTCCTGATCGTCGCCAACCTCTCGGCGACGGTCCTGCGCTTCCTCCTCTTCCGCGCCTGGGTCTTCCCGGACCGGCGCGGTGACGCCCTCACGGCGGGCGGACCCGCCGTCCCCTGCGCGGACGGACATGGCTCGTCCGGCCGCTCAGGCGTCTCCGGCCCTTGGAGCGGCGACGCGACCGTGCAACTGCGCGGTGCGCCTTCCGGCGACGACACGAACCCGACGAACACGACGGCCGCAGCGAACATGACGGCCACGACGACGAGGACGCGACGATGACCACGACGCCTCACGACAACCACGACGGGCTGCCCGTCGCCGCGACGGCTCCGCCGCCATGGCCGACGGCCGGCTCCACGGCCGGGTGGCCCGCGGGCAGCGCCGCACCGAGTGCGCACGGGACGGCCCCGGGCCCGGCGCCTGCGGCGGCCGTGGGCGGCACCACGGCGCGACTCGCGCAGGATGTGCCCAGGGGCCCGGCACCCGCCGCGCCGGCCGCGGGCGAGGCCGTGGATCCGGTGCCCGGCGCGATCCCGCCGTCGTCCGCCGCCGCGCACGCCGCTCCGCCCCGCGGGCGGATCGGCCGGCTGTGGCGGGGAAGGGCCGAGGACCCCGCATGGGTGCGACCCGCCCTGCTCGCGCTGCTGCTGCTCACCGGGGTGCTGTACCTGTACAACCTCAGCGCGTCCGGGTACGCCAACTCCTTCTACTCGGCGGCCGTTCAGGCGGGCAGCGAGAGCTGGAAGGCGTTCTTCTTCGGGTCGTCCGACGCGGGGAACTCCATCACGGTCGACAAGCCGCCCGCCGCTCTCTGGCCGATGGCCTTGTCCGTGCGGCTGTTCGGGCTCGGGTCCTGGCAGATCCTCGTGCCCGAGGTGCTGATGGGCGTGGCGACGGTCGGCGTCGTGTACGCGGCCGTGCGCGGGCGGTTCAGTGCGGCCGCCGGGCTGATCGCCGGGGTGGTGCTGGCGCTCACGCCGGTCGCCGCGCTGATGTTCCGGTTCAACAACCCGGACGCGCTGCTCGCGCTGCTGATGACCGTGACGGTCTACTGCGTGCTCCGCGCGCTCGAAGGCGCCCGGACGAAGTGGCTGGTGTGGGCGGGCGTCGCCGTCGGGTTCGCGTTTCTGACGAAGACCCTGCAGGCGTTCCTGATCCTGCCGCCGCTGGCGCTGGTGTACGCGGTGTGCGCGCCGACGACCGTACGCCGACGGCTCGGCCAACTCGCCCTCGCGGGGGTTGCGCTGATCGTGTCGGCGGGCTGGTGGGTGGCCGTTGTCGAACTGTGGCCGGCGTCCTCGCGCCCGTACATCGGCGGCTCGCAGACCAACAGCTTCCTGGAGCTCACCTTCGGCTACAACGGCCTCGGCCGGATCAACGGCAACGAGACGGGGAGCGTCGGAGGCGGCGGCGACGGCGGCGGCCGGCAGGGCGGCGGCTGGGGCGAGACCGGCATCGGACGGATGTTCAACGACAGCATCGGCGGCCAGATCTCCTGGCTGCTGCCCGCCGCGCTGATCCTGCTGGTCGCGGGCATCGTCGTCACCTGGCGCGGCAAGAGGGCGGACACGGCCCGGGCGGCGTTCCTGGTGTGGGGCGGCTCGCTGCTGAGCACCCTCGCGGTGTTCAGCTTCATGGCGGGGATCTTCCACGAGTACTACACGGTCGCGCTCGCCCCGTACATCGCCGCCCTCGTCGGCATGGGGGCGACGGTGCTGTGGGAGGAGCGGGCGCAGCTCGCCGCCCGCGCGGCGCTGGCGGCGACCGTGGCGGTGTCGGCGGTCTGGGCGTACGTCCTGCTCGGCCGTACCGAGGACTTCGTGTCCTGGCTGGGCACGGCGGTGGCGGCCGGCGGCCTCGTGGCGGCGGCCGGACTGCTGTTCGCGGGGCGGCTCGGGCGGCGGTTCGCCCTCGGGGCGGCGGGTCTCGGGCTGGCGGCGGCGCTTGCCGGGCCGGTCGCGTACACCCTCTCCACGGTGGACACCGGGCATCAGGGCTCGATCGTGACGGCGGGCCCGGCGAGCATGCGGGGTGGCCCCGGCGGCGGCGGTCCCGGCGGAGGCGCTCCGGGTGGGCGTGGGGGTGACGGCGCGCGGATGATGCCGCCGGGGATGGCCGGTGGGCAGGGCGGTCAGGGCGCGGGCGGCCAGGGCACGCCCCCGACGGGCGGCCAGGGCCAACTGCCGGGCGCGGGCCAGGGGCAGACGGGTCAGGGACAGACGGGCCAGGGGCAGCTCCCGGCTCAAGGCCAGATGCCCGGCCAGGCCCAGGGTGAAGGCGCAGGCGGACCGGGCGCAGGCGGCGGCATGGGCGGCCTCCTCAACGGCGCGAACGTCAGCTCCGCCGTCGCTGCCAAGCTGGAGCAGAACGCCGCGGACTACACCTGGGTCGCCGCCGCCATCGGCTCCCAGAACGCCGCCAGTTACCAGCTCGCCACCGAGAAGCCGGTCATGGCGATCGGCGGCTTCAACGGCAGCGACCCGTCCCCGACCCTGGCCCGGTTCAAGCAGTACGTGGCCGCCGGGAGGATCCACTACTTCGTCGCGAGCGGCGGCCAGGGCGGCGGCCCCGGCGGAAACAGCGAGATCTCCACCTGGGTCGAGGAGAACTTCACGCAGGTCACGGTGGGCGGCACCACCCTCTACGACCTGACCGCCCGGAAATAGCGTTATACAGCGTATGAGAAACCCTTGTACGGTGTACGAGGCCGAGCCCCGTACACCGTACAAAGAGTCGGCGGGCGTCAACGGCACGCCGGCCGAGTTCGGCAACGGCCTCGGCGTCGCCGTCCTCGGAGCCGTACTGAACTCCCGCTTCGCCTCCCTCGTCGCCGTCTCGGCGGCCTCGCTCCCGGCGGCGCTCGCTGCGGCCGAGAACCCGCAGGAGCGGGCGCGCATCGCCGACTGCCTTCGCCTCCAGCCCGCAGACGAGCCGGCTCGTCGGCGCGGTGACGGTGCCGGCGGGCGGGGTGCCGGCCGCGGTGCTGCTGCGCCGGGCCGGGCGGGCAGACTCCGACGGAGCGGCGGAATAGCATCTGAACTGGGCGGACCGCCCGGCGGGAGCGAGGAGGGTACGCCATGGTGTCGGCAGCCGACCGCACGAAGCGCCGGGCGGTGACGAGCGTATGGCTGGAGGGCAAGGCCCCCCGGGACCGTAAGGCCGACCAGCCTTCAGGACTCGACCGGGACAAGATCACCGCGATGACGGTACGGCTGCTCGACGCGGAGGGGCTGGCGAAGTTCTCGATGCGCCGGCTCGCCGCGGAGATGGGCGTCACGGCGATGTCGGTCTACTGGTACGTCGACACCAAGGACGACCTGCTGGAACTGGCCCTCGACTCCGTCCACAGCGAGATGCGGCTGCCCGACCCGGCGCAGGAGGGCGCGGACTGGCGCGACCAGCTCCGCGAAGTCGCCGTCGCGTACCGGAAGTTGCTGGTCACGCACCCCTGGGTGTCCTCGCTCATCGGTACGTACCTGAACATCGGCCCGCATTCGCTGGCCTTCTCGCGCACCGTGCAGGGGCTCATCGGCAACACGGGACTGCCGCTGAACTGGCAGGCGGCCGGCATGGCCGCGGTCTTCCAGTTCGTCTACGGCCTCGGCACGGTCGAGGGCCACTTCAAGAAGCGCTGCGCCGACGCGGGGATGACGCTGGACGAGTTCTACGCGGAGGCCATGGGCGCGACCCGGAGCATGCCGGAACTCGCGGAGATGCTCCAGGACGCGGAGAAGGTCATGGAGGCGCGGGGCGGGGACACGGTCGAGGAGATGCTCGACCGTGACTTCGAGTACGCGCTGGAGCTGGTGATCGCCGGCATCGAAACGATGGTGGCCCGGGCGTAGGGGCGACGCGCCTGCGGCGGGGAGAGGTCAGGCATCCGGGGCCCGGTCACGCCTCCGGGGCCGGCCTCGCTGGAAAGCCGCCCGTCGCCACCGGGCCCCACCGCACCGGGGTGATGCGGATGATCGACTTGCCCTGCTTGACCATCGCCTCGCGGTACTCCGCCCAGTCCGGATGCTCTCCCGCGATGTTGCGGTAGTACTCCACGAGCGGCTCCACCGACTCGGGCGCGTCGATGACCTCCGCCGTGCCGTCGATCTGCACCCACGGCCCGTTCCAGTCGTCGCTCAGCACGATGACGCTGACCCGCTCGTCGCGCTTCGCGTTGCGCGTCTTCGCCCGCTCGGGGTAGGTCGAGACGACGATCCGGCCCGAGTCGTCGACGCCGCAGGTGAGCGGGGAGCCCTGCGGGGAGCCGTCGGCGCGGCGGGTGAGGAGGACGGCGCGGTGGCGGGGGCGGACGAAGTCCAGCAACTGCTCCAGGTCCACCGGGGTGTTGCTCGCGATGTTGGGTGCCATGTCCGCACCCTAGGGCAGGGTCTCGCCCTGGACGGCCTGGATGGCGAGCTCCACCTTGAGTGTCGTGCCGATGGCCGCGATCCCCGCCTCCACCACCTGGTTGTACGTCATCGCGAAGTCCTCTCGGTGCAGTTCCGCGGTGGCCTGGAAGGCCGCCCGTACCCCGCCCCACGGGTCGGGGCCCGTGCCGAGGTACGAGAGGGACAGATCCATCTCGCGCTCGACGCCGTGCAGGGAGAGCCGGCCGTGTACCGTCCAGCGGTCCGGGCCGGCCGCCGTCAGGGCGTGGCTGCGGTACGTGATCCGCGGGAAGCGCTCGGCGTCCAGGAAGTCCGGAGACGTGAGGTGCTTGTCCCGCAGGCCGTTGCCCGTGTCGATCGAGCCGGCGTCGATCACGGCCTCGACGCGCGACCGGGACACGTCCTCCGCGATCTCGATCCGGCCGGCGAAGTCCGTGAACCGGCCGTGCACGCTGGAAATGCCCAGATGCCGGGCGACCGCGCCGACGGACGAGTGCGCCGGGTCCAGCGACCAGACGCCGGGCGGCGGGAGTTCGGCACCGCCCGCGCGGGCGAGCACGACGGTGCCGATGTCGGCCCGGCCGCTCGCGGTGACGAGTGCGGTGGAGGCGTACGGGGCGTAGCCGACGGCCGTCACGATCGCCGTGTACGGGCCGGGCGGCAGCGCCGCGTCCGTGCGTACGGCCCCGTCCGGGTCCGCGTCCGCCCGCAGCACCTGAGCGCCCACGGTGTCGGTCAGGGTCACGACCGCGTGCTGGACCGCCCAGCCGTCCCGGGTCCTTACCTGTGCGCGAAGCCCCATGTCTCTCCTTGCGTGTGTCGCCGGGGTGGGCGAGTTCGATGTCGTGGCCGTCGATTCCGTGCCCGGCCACGGTGAGCGCTTCCGCCACCGGCGGGTAGCCGGTCGCGATGACCGTGTACGCGCCCGTGTCCAGGTCGGCGAAGGCGTACGCCCCGTCCTCGCCGGTCGTGGCGGTGGCGACGACGTTCCCGGCGGCGTCGACGAGCGTCACCCGCGCGTCGGCCAGCGGCCTGCGTGCGGAGCCGGCCCGTACCGTGCCCTGGACCACCGCGCCGGCCCGCAGGGCCGCCTCGATCCGGGTCACGCCCTGGCCGCCGATCTCCACGGAGAGGGCCAGCGGCCGGAAGCCCGCCGCGTTCACGGCGACGGTCACCGCGCCCGGGACCAGCTCGGCGAAGGCGAAGCCGCCGTCCGCCGTGGACTTGCCGGTGGCCAGGACGTCGCCGCGGACATCGGTGACGATGACCATGGCGCCCTCCACCGGGGCACGGTCGTCGGCGGCGATCACGACACCCGCCAGCCCGCTCGTACCGGCGAGCGCGATGTCGTACGCCAGGGGCCCGTCCCCGACGACCACGGTGCACGCCTGCGGCTGGAAGCCGTCGGCGGAGGCGATCAGGACGTACGAACCGGCGCCCGGCGCGTCCAGCGCGTACGAGCCGTCCTCCTGGGCCACGGACCGGCCCAACTGGCGGCCACCCAGCGAGATCAGGGTGACCGCGGCCCGCCCGACGGGGGCGCCTTCCGCGCCGCGTACGACGCCGCGCACCGGGGTGCCGACAAGAACGGCGGTCTCGGCGGTCGCGGCGACCGTGGCGGTCTCGACGGCCGAGGGCTCGCCGGACGTCGCCTCGGGCACGGCCGTGGAACTGCTCTTGAGCGCGACCTCCTTGATGAACAGCGTCACCAGGAAGGCGAGCAGTGCGAACGGCGCCGCCCACAGGAAGACGTCCGCCACACCGTGGCCGTACGCGCTCTCGATGACCGTGCGGACCGGCGCCGGCAGCGTGTCCAGGTCGGGGATGCCTCCGCCGCCCGTGCCGCCGTGGCCCAGCGCCGCACCCCGCGGACCGAGTTCGGCGAAACCGTCCTCGACGTAACGGGTGACGCGGTTGGCGAGGACGGCACCGAGCGCCGAGACGCCGATCGCACCGCCCAGGGACCGGAAGAAGGTCACGACCGACGAGGCCGCGCCGAGGTCCTGCGGGGCGACCTGATTCTGGGTGGCCAGTACCAGGTTCTGCATCATCATGCCGAGGCCGAGACCCATGACGGCCATGAAGACCGCGATGCGCCAGTACTCGGTGTCGTACCGGATCATGCCCAGCAGCCCGAGGCCACCCGTCACCAGCACACCGCCGCTGACCAGCCACGCCTTCCACCTGCCGGTCTTGGTGATGACCAGGCCGCTGACCGTCGAGGAGACGAAGAGGCCCGCGATCATCGGGATGGTCATGACGCCCGACATCGTCGGCGACTCGCCGCGCGCCAGCTGGAAGTACTGGCTGAAGAAGACCGTGCCGGCGAACATCGCGACACCGACGAAGAGCGAGGCCAGTGAGGCGAGCGTGATGGTGCGGTTGCGGAAGAGCCGCAGCGGGATGATCGGCTCGCTCGCCCGGGACTCGACGATCAGGAAGATCACGCCGAGGGCGACCGCGCCGCCGGTCATGGCGTACGTCTGCCACGACACCCAGTCGTACTTGTCGCCCGCGAAGGTCACCCACAGCAGCAGCAACGAGACGGCGGCGCTGATGAAGAACGCGCCGGCCCAGTCGACCTTCACCTGCCGCTTCACGACCGGGAGCTTCAGGGTCTTCTGGAGCACGAGGAGCGCGATGAGCGCGAACGGTACGCCGACGTAGAAGCACCAGCGCCAGCCCAGCCATTCGGTGTCGGTGATGACGCCGCCGAGCAGTGGGCCGCCGACCGTCGCGACGGCGAAGGTCGCCCCGAGGTAGCCGCTGTACCGGCCGCGCTCCCGCGGCGAGATCATCGCGGCCATGATGACCTGCGCGAGGGCGGTGAGACCGCCGACGCCGATGCCCTGGACGACGCGGCAGGCGATGAGCATGCCGGTGCTCTGGGAGAGGCCGGCGACGACCGAGCCCGCCACATAGATGACCAGGGCTATCTGGACGAGCAGCTTCTTGGAGAAGAGGTCGGCGAGCTTGCCCCAGAGCGGGGTGGTCGCGGTCATCGACAGCAGGGCCGCCGTGACCACCCAGGTGTAGGCGGACTGGCCGCCGCCGAGGTCGGTGATGATCTCCGGCAGGGCGTTGGAAACGATCGTCGACGACAGAAGGGCGACGAACATGCCGAGCAGCAGCCCGGACAGCGCCTCCATGATCTGTCGGTGGGTCATCGGGGCGCCACCGTCGTCACGGGTCTTGGCGTGGCCGCCCCGCACACCGGTCGGTGTGGTCGTAGCCATGGACTTCCTTGTCTGTTACGTGGAGGTGTGGGCGGCCCGGCAGTCTCCGACGGAGGTGCGGAGGCGGGCCAGCAACGCGTTCAGCTGTCCGACGTCCTCGTCGGACCAGTCGCTGAGGTGATGGGCAAACATGTCCGTGACGCGCCGCCCGAGCTCGTCGACCATCTCCTCGCCTGCGGGGGTGAGCCGCAGGATGCGGGAGCGCCGGTCGTCCGGATCGGGCGCGCGCTCGATCCAGCCGCGGTCCGCGACATGGGCCACGTGCCGGCTGGTGACGGACATGTCGACGGCGAGCAGCTCGGCCAGCCGGCTCATCCGCATCTCTCCGTACCGGCCGAGGAGCGACAGCACAGCGGCGGATCCGCCAGGGCATTCGGTGGGCAGCAGACGTGTGGTGACCCGTTTGACGGCGCCCATCGCGCTGATCTGCCGGGCCAGCTCCTGGTACTGACTCCGGTCGGCCATGGGCACCCCCCAAATCTTGTTGCTTAGGGCAACCATAGAAAGGTTGGTTGCTGAAGGCAAACGAAAACGGGCCTTGGGGGAGTAAAGGAACGCAAAAGGATTTGCATGTGCGAGGTCATGCTGCGGACAAGTTGGGGGTAAGTCGCGATGGCGACGGGCCGGGGGTTGGGCGGGTCACCCGGGTTCGCTAGGGTCCTGCCCCATGGCACACAACCCCCAAGCCTCCCAGGGTCCCGAGGGCAACTACGACCCCGCGGGCAACACCCAGATGTTCCGCGCCTTCGTCGACGAGGGCGCGCCGCAGCACGGCGGCCGCGCGGCGTCGACCCCGCCGTCGGCCGGTCCGCGGGTCGGGCTGATCGTCGGCGTCGTCGCCGTGATCGCGATCCTCGGCGCGGTCGCCTGGCTCGCGCTCGGCTAGTACCGCTCCTTCAGTACCGCCCCTTCAGTACTGGGCAAGACACCCCTGGTACCGCACCTCAGTACTCGGCGCGCGCGTCCTGCGTCTCGATGTGCATGCCGAGCGGCACGCGCCAGGAGTCGACGCACACGGTGTACGTCCGCGTCTTCGTCGCGCCCGCGGAGATCGGCGCGGGCAGCGGCTGGGCCGACTCGACGGTCGCCCAGTCGATGCCCAGCGCGCCGATGATGTGCGTCTCGAACGTGACGCTGCCCGACGGCACCGGTGAGCCCCCGGTGTTCCGGAACTCCAGCGTCACCTTCTCGCACCACCGTGTGTCCGTGGTGTCCCGCACGAGGTCCACGATGCTCAGCACGGCGGGCCCGGGCGGCGTCGCGGGCGGTGTGGTGCCGGGTGACGGGGTACCGGGCGAGTCCGTTCCGGGGGCGGTCGGTGCCGGTGTGCCGCCCGGGCCCGTGGACGGGCGGGAGGGCGGCTCGGTGTGCCCCGGTGCCGCGGAAGAGCCCGCGCCTGGGGCCGTGCCCGCGCCGGTGCCCGTGCCCGTGCCGGCACCCGCCCCCGTTCCCGTGTCTCCGCTCGTGCCACCGCCCGACGGGCCGCCGGCAGAGGGCGCCCCCGCGGGCGGCGTCGTACCGTCCAGGGGGAACAGTTCGACCTTGCCCGACGGCGCCACCGCATCCGCCGGCCCCTCCTCGGGCCCGGCGCCCGCGGCTCCGACGGCCACATAGCCGTCGCCGTCCCCGCCACCTCCGCAAGCGGCGAGCACCCCACCGAGGCAGAGTGCGACCCCCGCAAGCCCGTATCCGACCTGTCGCCGTCGCATTGCGCCAGTTTGTCTGACGCGTCGTCAATGAGGAACCCGTCGGCGGGGATGCGTCACTCCGCGAGCGCCGGAGGGGCCGGGTTCCAGCTCCTCCCGCGCTCGGGGACGGACATACGGGACCGGTCCGGGATCACTCCGGGACCGGTCCGGGATCAGTCGGCGATGAGGCCCTCGCGGAGCTGGGCCAGCGTGCGCGTCAGCAGACGTGAGACGTGCATCTGGGAGATGCCGACCTCCTCGCCGATCTGCGACTGCGTCATGTTCGCGAAGAAGCGCAGCATGATGATCTGGCGCTCGCGCGGCGGGAGTTTGGCCAGCAGCGGCTTGAGCGACTCGCGGTACTCGACGCCCTCCAGCGCGCTGTCCTCGTAGCCCAGGCGGTCCGCCAGGGAGCCCTCGCCGCCGTCGTCCTCGGGGGACGGGGAGTCGAGGGACGAGGCCGTGTACGCGTTGCCGACGGCGAGACCGTCGACCACGTCCTCCTCGGACACGCCGAGGACCGCGGCGAGTTCGGGGACGGTCGGGGACCGGTCGAGCTTCTGGGCCAGCTCGTCGCTCGCCTTCGTCAGGGCGAGCCGCAGCTCCTGGAGCCGGCGCGGCACCCGCACCGACCAGCTCGTGTCGCGGAAGAAACGCTTGATCTCGCCCACGACGGTGGGCATCGCGAACGTGGGGAATTCCACGCCCCGTTCGCAGTCGAACCGGTCGATCGCCTTGATCAGGCCGATCGTGCCGACCTGGACGATGTCCTCCATCGGCTCGTTGCGGCTGCGGAAGCGGGCCGCCGCGTACCGCACGAGCGGCAGATTGAGCTCGATGAGGGTGTCGCGTACGTACGTACGCTCCGGGCTGTCCTGGTCCAGAGCGGCCAGCCGCAGGAAGAGGGAGCGGGAGAGTGTGCGGGTGTCGATGGCTTCCGGGGCCGCCGACGCTTCCGGGGCTTCCGGAGCAGCCGGGGCCGGAAGCGGCACCGGCGCCGGAAGCACGTCGGGCGAGGGAGCGCTCAACTCACGCGTGAGCACCTTAGAGCTGCCCTGTTCTGCGGACATGCCACCCCCTGGAGGTCGCGGACGGTCGCGTGGGCCGCGACCATCGGAGGAACGCAGCCTCCACCTGAATACCGGAGGCGGGGCCGCGGCAAACGCGGTTCCCGCAGAATGTCACATGTCGGCAACACGCTGTAGTGACATGTCGACAACGGAGCGTCAGATCAGCGCAGGAAAAAGGGGGTCTGCGGCTTTTGCGCTCCGCGAATTGAGCCGAAAGGGGTCTACCCGTTTCGGTTACGCCTCGATCCTGTTTGCGGATCTCAATCGTGCGAAGCTCCGGGCGAGGAGCCTTGACACATGCATCTGGGACACTCCCAGCTCCGCGCTGATCTGCGACTGCGTCAGATTGCTGTAGTACCGGAGCAGCAGGATCCGTTGCTCCCGTTCGGGCAGTTGTACGAGCAGATGGCGGACGAGATCGCGGTGCTCGACACCGGCCAGCGCCGGGTCCTCGTAACCGAGCCGGTCCAGCAGTCCGGGCAGCCCGTCTCCCTCCTGTGCGGCCTCCAGTGAGGTCGCGTGGTACGAGCGCCCGGCCTCGATGCAGGCGAGGACCTCGTCCTCGGAGATCTTCAGCCGCTCGGCGATCTCCGCGGTCGTCGGGGAGCGGCCGTGCGCCGTGGTCAGGTCCTCGGTCGCGCCGTTGACCTGCACCCACAGCTCGTGCAGCCGGCGCGGCACGTGCACGGTCCGTACGTTGTCGCGGAAGTACCGCTTGATCTCGCCGACGACGGTCGGCATCGCGAAGGTGGGGAACTGGACCCCGCGGTCCGGGTCGAACCGGTCGATCGCGTTGATCAGGCCGATCGTGCCGACCTGGACCACGTCCTCCATCGGCTCGTTGCGGCTGCGGAAGCGGGCGGCGGCGTACCGCACGAGCGGCAGATTGGCCTCGATCAGCGCCGCGCGCACGCGCGTGTGCTCGGGGCTGCCCTGCTCCAGGTCCTTGAGCTGGGCGAACAGCACCTGGGTGAGCGCCCTGGTGTCCGCGCCCCGGCTCTGGGGCCGGGCGGTCGGGACCTCGCTCTCGTTCTGGGGCGGCACTTGAGGCGCTGTACTGGCCGGCACGGTCACGCCACCCCTTCACGGTTCGAACAGCGGATCGATCTCGGTCAACTCATCCATCAAAAGCGGTCATAGCATCACAAGACATGTCCACTGTGTGCAAGCACCGTATAACTCCGTGTTGAGGGCAAGTTGGGGCATACATAACAAATGCCCCCCACCGTTGCGGTGGGGGGCACGGGCAGCCGGGGTCGGAGGGCGCCTCAGAACTCGTAGTCGGCGATCACCCACGTGGCGAACTCGCGCCACTGTCCGGCGGCCGCCTGGTGGGCCGGGTGCTCGATGTAGCGCTTCAGGGCGTCCGCGTCCGCGACCGCCGAATTGATCGCGAAGTCGTAGGCGATCGGCCGGTCGGTGATGTTCCAGCCGCACTCCCAGAACTCCAGCTCGGGGATGACCCCGCCGAGCTCCTGGAAGGCCTTCGCGCCGGCGACGACGCGGGGCTCGTCGCGCCTGACGCCCTCGTTGAGCTTGAGCAGGACCAGATGGCGGATCAAGGGGGACGCTCCTCGTGTCGAGCTAGTTGACGAGCTCCGTCATGAACTCTCCGACGCCTTGAGCGGCGCTCGAAATCCCTTCGAAGCCTACCTGGACCAGGTCGGCCGCGCGTTCCGGGGAGTTGATGATCGTGTACAGGACGAAGACGACGACTATGAAGAGAGCGATCTTCTTCGTTTGCACCATCGGTCCTGCCTCCCCTGCGGCCCCTGCCAAGTCGCGTGAGTCTAACTGAGTCTTTATGGACCAAGGACCCGGAGATCCGGGCCCTTTGCCCGGCCCGGCAAGGGTGCCCACGGGCGCAGGATGGGAGGTGAACCCGGAGGATCCGGCAGGAATCCGAAGGGTGAGGAACCGGCCCCCACTGCGGGGTCCCGGGCCGTGAGCTTCCCCCGAGTACGGCCCGGGTCCGGCGGATCGGTTCCCGTCGGGGGAGCGGCTTGTCCCCCCGATGCCGCTCCCCCGTCCTCCTCTTTCCTCCTCTCTCCTCCGGAGGCGGGCAGAGGCGGGCGAACGGCAACTGCAACGCGGAAGGGCCCCGGTGCCGAGCACCGGGGCCCTTCCGTGCCCGTTCCCGCCTTTCCCGGGACGGACGGGGTTCCAGGGGCAACGATGAGTCCGGAGCGGTTCGACGGTCTCCCATGCCGTAAGCCCCGAGCGAGGAAGAGGAGCGAGTCCCATGCGCATCGTCATCACTGAGTTCATGAGCCTGGACGGTGTCGTGCAGGCGCCGGGCGGACCCGACGAGGACACCGAAGGCGGCTTCGCCCACGGCGGCTGGACGCACCCGTTCTTCGACCCGGAGATGGTGGGTGGGGTCTTCGACGATGCGCTGGGCAAGGCCGATGCGCTGCTGTTCGGGCGCCGCACCTGGCAGACGATGGCCGGGGCGTGGCCCGAGCGGGCCGGCGACCCGTTCGCCGACCGGATGAACGCCATCCCGAAGTACGTCGTGTCCGAGACGCTGGGCGACTCCGAACTGACGTGGGACAACACCACGCGCATCCCCGGCGACAAGGCCGTCGCCCGCATCCGGGAGCTGTACGAGACCGACGGCGGCGACCTGTTGGTCATGGGGAGCCCCACGCTCGTGCGCACCCTCCTGCACGAGGGCCTGGTCGACGAGCTCCAGCTCATGATCATGCCGGTGATCCTCGGCGGCGGGAAAACGATCTTCCCGGGCGACGGTGCGCTGCGCGCGCTCGAACTGGTCTCCACGGTCACCAGCGGCACGGGCGTGCTGGTGTGCACCTACCGGTCGCCGAGGGGCGACGGGAACTGAGCCGGAACAGCACGAAGGGGCGGACCCGATCCGGGTCCGCCCCTTCGTGCAAGAGCGGTAGCGGAGGGATTTGAACCCTCGGTGACTTGCGCCACACTCGCTTTCGAGGCGAGCTCCTTCGGCCGCTCGGACACGCTACCGGGAGAGAGCTTAGCCCAAGGTGGGCCGTGCTCTGAAATCGATATCGATCAGCGGTCCCGGAAGAACGCCGACAGCTGCTCCGAGCACTCCGCCTCCAGCACGCCGAGGATCACTTCCGGGCGGTGGTTGAGCCGCCGGTCCCGTACGAGATCCCAGAGCGAGCCGGCCGCGCCCGCCTTCTCGTCCCGCGCGCCGTAGACCACCCGGTCCACCCGGGCCAGCACCAGCGCGCCCGCGCACATCGTGCACGGTTCCAGCGTCACGACGAGCGTGCAGCCCGTGAGCCGCCACTCCCCGCGCGCGGCCGCGGCCCTCCGGAGCGCGAGCACCTCGGCGTGCGCGGTCGGATCGCCGGTCAGCTCGCGTTCGTTGTGGCCCGTGGCGAGGACCGCCCCGTCCGGGTCCAGGACGACGGCGCCGACCGGCACGTCACCGGCCTGCGCCGCCCGCGCCGCCTCCTTGAGGGCGAGACGCATGGGCGCCTCCCACGGAGCACGTACGGGGTCCACGGCCGCTTCGGTCACTAGCGGACGGTCTCCAGCACCTCGGCGGCGCCCAGCGAGTCGGCGATCTCGCCGAGCGCGTCCGAGTCCAGGGCCAGCAGCTCCTTCTCGGACATGCCCAGATCCGCGAGAATCTCGCGGTCGCCGGCCGGCCCGGCCGGGACGAACTCCGCCGAGACCGACGTCTCCTCCTCTTCCTCCTCCTCGTCGTCCGCGACGGCGGGCTCGCCGTCCTCCGTGCCGTCGAGGTCGAGCGAGTCCAGGTCGGCGTCGTCGTCGTCCTGGTCCCCGCCCAGTAGTTCCCTGGTGAGGATTTCCCCGTACGAGGAACGGGCGGCCGCGGCCGCGTCCGAGACATAGATACGAGGGTCCTCCTCGCCCTCCACGCGGACGACGCCGAACCACGCGTCCTCCTGCTCGATGAAGACGAGCACCGTGTCCTCGTCCACCGAGGCCTCGCGGGCCAAGTCGGTCAGATCCGACAGGGTCTCCACATCGTCGAGCTCTGTGTCGCTCGCTTCCCACCCGTCTTCGGTGCGCGCGAGCAGTGCGGCGAAGTACACCGTGACTCTCCCACTGATCAGAGTTGTGACGACCGGCGGTGCGCTTGGTGCCCCGCCCTTTCGGAATCGTGACAGAAACAACGGCTTCGCGAGAGGTCTTCCGGCGTTGCGTCGTGCACGCGTTCAATCAAGAGCCCGCACAGGCGCGCGCTCGGGACTCACCAGCGGAAGGTGCGCATCCGCATGGCCTGGCGCATCCTGGCCGCGCGTGCCCGCCGTGGCTGGACGCGCTCACGCAGCGCCTTCGCCTCGTTCAGCTCGCGCAGGAACTGGGCGCGCCGCCGGCGTCGGTCGGCGTCTGTCTCCTGCTCGCGTTCCCGCTCCTGTTCCGTCCGTGCCCGCGGGTCCGGCGGATCCCGCGGGTCCTGCTGTTCCCGGTCCGGCATCGGCCACACCACCTCGGTGCTGGAAGGGGTACGTCCCACCTTCCCTCCGAAGTGGCCGTTGATGCCAGGGGGTGGCCGCTCCCGGCTACTGTGGAGCCCATGCGGATCCACGTCGTCGACCACCCCCTGGTGGCGCACAAGCTCACCACCCTGCGCGACGAGCGCACCGACTCCCCGACCTTCCGGCGGCTCGCCGACGAGCTGGTGACCCTGCTCGCGTACGAGGCCACCCGGGACGTCCGCACCGAGCAGATCGACATCAAGACCCCGGTGTCGCGGACCACGGGCGTCAAGCTCTCCCGCCCCCGCCCGCTGGTGGTGCCGATCCTGCGGGCCGGACTCGGCATGCTCGACGGCATGGTGCGGCTGCTGCCGACCGCCGAGGTGGGCTTCCTCGGGATGATCCGCAACGAGGAGACCCTCGAGGCGTCGACGTACGCGACCCGCATGCCCGAGGACCTCTCCGGCCGCCAGGTGTACGTCCTGGACCCGATGCTGGCCACCGGAGGCACGCTGGTGGCGGCGATCCAGGAGCTGATCAAGCGCGGTGCGGACGATGTGACCGCGGTCGTGCTGCTGGCGGCGCCGGAGGGCGTCGAGGTCATGGAGCGCGAGCTGGCGGGCACGCCGGTGACGGTCGTCACGGCCTCGGTCGACGAGCGGCTAAACGAGCAGGGCTACATCGTCCCGGGCCTGGGCGACGCGGGCGACCGGATGTACGGCGCGGCCGAGTAGTTCCGGCGCAGCCGGCCGCCCTGCCACCCTCCTCCCGCGAGGGGCGTGGGCGGCAGGGCTGGGCGGAGCGGCTGGGCCGCGCGAAGGGGCGGCTGCTCGGCGAGCAGCCGCTCAGCGCTGCCGGGACGGTCCGGGTGTCAGCACGTCGTGGCCGGCTTCGGCGGGGTGGCCAGGGTTGCCAGCGCCTTGTCCGACGCCGGTTTGGCGGTGAGCGACTTGAAGGCGGTGCCCAGGATCAGATCGACGTCCGCGGTCCTGCGGGCGTCCGTCCTGAGCTGGGTCCCGGCCAGTTGGGTGGCGAGCACCCGAAACGGTCCTTCGTTCGCGGCGGCCGCGCCCAGCAGTATGGCGGTGCCGGGGACCTTCTTGTCGTACTCCACCGGGGCATTGCCCACCTTGCCGATGGTGAACCCGCGTTTGCGCAGTTCGTCGGCGGTGGCCTTGGCGAGTCCGCCGCGCGGGGTCGCGTTGTAGACGTTCACCGTGATCTGGGCCGGTTTCGGCGGGAGGGGCGCGGTGGAGGCCGCGGCCCGGGGCTTGCAGGCCGCCTGGCCGGCCTTCGCCGTAATCTTCTTCCCGCCGCCCGTGAACACGTCGATGAGCTGCAGCGTTCCCCAGCCGCCGAGGCCGAGGGCGGCCACTGCGGCGACGACTGCGAGCACGATCCTGCGGCGGCGTCGGGGGCGGCGCATACGCGGATAGGCGTTGCCCGTAATGCGGTACTTTCCGCCCATGCCTGGGGGAGTGAGCATGCTCATGGGCGCAGCGTAGTGCGGTCGCGCGGCTCTGCCTACTAAACGATCATCGCCCTGCGCCCGTCTGGGTCGGAAACTCCGCCCGTGCGGGTCGGAAAACGCTGCGGAGGCAGACCCGGGGAGATCGGCCGGCCGTCAGGTCGGATCGGCCTGCGTCAGGTCGGTGGGCGTCAGGTCGGCTCGGCGGGGCGACCGGCGGTCAGTCCAGCTCCAGCACGCGGGCGTGCAGCACCTGGCGCTGCTGGAGCGCCGCGCGCACGGCGCGGTGCAGTCCGTCCTCGAGGTACAGATCGCCCTGCCACTTCACGACGTGGGCGAAGAGGTCGCCGTAGAACGTGGAGTCCTCGGCGAGCAGGGTCTCGAGATCCAGCTGACCCTTGGTGGTCACGAGCTGATCGAGGCGGACCGGGCGCGGCGCGACATCCGCCCACTGCCGGGTGCTTTCCCGGCCGTGGTCGGGATACGGCCGCCCGTTGCCGATGCGCTTGAAGATCACACGGAAAGCCTACCGGGCAAGCGGCCGTCGGCGCAGCCAGGCGGCGCCGGTGCGATGCTGGCCAAAACCGCGCAAACCCGGAATAGGGGCCCTGTCATGAGCGAGCCCGAGCCGTTCCCGGCCGCCCCGACGCCCGCCGCCCCCGCCCGGACGGGGCGCTTCCCGCCGAGGCCGGAGCTATCGCGGCCGGTTACGCCATCTCGGGGCCGGCGGGTGACCGGGCCCCCTGCTGTGGGCCCGGTACCGCCGAGCTGTCCCCGGTGGGCGCGAGGGGTGCGCCGGTGCCCGGGGTACGGGAAACGCCGGTGGGGCCTCGGAAGAGGTCCTACCGGCGTTCGAGGTGAAGGTCCCCACGCCCGCAGGGCATAGGGGGACGGGTCGGGGGCGTGGTGCCGGACGGGCTCGTCGTGAGCCCGTCCGGCGATCGAGGACGGACACCCGCCCCACCGGGCGGTACCGGTGCGCTTCACGGCCCGTCCGGAGGCGGTACCGGGTCCGGGGCGGAGCCCCGTTACTCCGTGACCTCGTGGTCGTGGCCGTCGTGGAGGCCGCCCCCGCTGCCCGCGTCGCCGTCCGTGGGGACGGTGACGACCGGCTTGCGGAGCGAGCTCAGGTCCTGGGTGTAGGTGCCGACCGCGTTGGCGATGACGTCGATGTTGACGTCGAACGCCGTCATGTCGATGTTCTTGATGTCGTCGCACTTGGCGTGGTAGCACGCGTCGTACGCGACCCCGGCCGTGCCGCCGAACTTCGCGGCCTGCGCAGCGGTCTTGATGCCCTCCGCGCCGGTGAAGGTGCCGCCGGACGGGATGCCCACCTCGATGAACGGGCCGTAGTCGGAGCGGCCGGTGAAGTCCGTGCCCTCGTGCGGCTTGCCCAGCTTGTCCATGAACTCGTTGATGTCGCGCTCGAGCTGCGCGGAGCCCGCCGGGCCCGCCGGCGAGCCGACGCCGTCCGAGTTGTCGCCGTCGTACACGAACAGGCCGTAGTTCGGCGACGCGATCATGTCGAAGTTGAGGTAGAGCTTGATCTCCTTCTTGCCCAGCTCGCTGAGGTTCGCGACGTAGTGTTTCGAGCCGAGCAGACCGTTCTCCTCCGCGCCCCACCAGGCGAAGCGCACCTTGTTGGCGGGCCGCTTGTGGGACTCGGCGAGCTCCAGGGCGACTTCGAGCAGACCGGCGGAGCCGGAGCCGTTGTCGTTGATGCCGGGGCCCGCCACCACGGAGTCGAGGTGGGAACCCAGCATCACCGTGTTGGCGGCGTTGCCGTGCTTGGTCTCCGCGATGACGTTGCGGGTGGTGCGCTTCTCCTGGAGCTGGCGGATCTCGAAGTTGATGCTCACCGGCCCCTGCGCGAGGTCCGCGGCGAGCTTCTCGCCCTCGGCGAGCGTGATGCCACCGGTCGGGATCTTCCCGGCCTCCGGGGCGCCGAGCGTGCCGGAGAGCACGCCCTCGGTGTTGTTGTAGACCACCGCGCCGATCGCGCCCGCGGCCGCCGCGTTCTGCTGCTTGAGGGCGAAGGTGCAGCCGCCGCGCTTGATCAGGGCGATCTTGCCGGTGAAGGCGCCGGCGGCGAAGTCACCGGGCTCGCAGCCGTTGGTGCCGTCGGCGTCGACGGGCGCGGCGACCAGATCCGCCTTCACGCCGCCCACGGGCGTCGACTTGGTGTACGTCATCGCCGATATCGCGACATCGCGCGGTGCGGGCGAGACCACGGACAGCTTCTCGGCCTTGGTCTCGGTGTAGATGAACTCGAAGTCCTGGTACGAGACGTTGTACCCGGCCTTCTTCAGCAGCTGGTACACGTACGCGGCGGACGCGTCGTGGCCCAGCGTGCCGGCGGCGCGGTTGCCTCCCGCGCTGTCGGCTATCTGCTGGAACTTCTTCAGGTGCTTGTAGGCGTCCTCGGCGGACGACTCGCGTACCAGCCGCTTGGAGAGCTTGGCCGCTTCCTGCGCCGCTGCCTCGGCAGGGTCGTGGGCGGTTGCGGGAGAGGCTGATGCCAGCAGGAGCGGGGTCGCGAGTGCGGCTGCGGCCAGGGTGGCCGCGGCTCTGCGATGGGTTGCGTTCACAGAGGTCCTTCCCGGTGCGAACGAGGTTGAGGGGAAGTTAGCGATCTCTGAGGGTTCTGTGAACAGGTGTGCCGCAACTCACGTGATATTTAGCCGCATTGACAGCATGTTGTACGTCTTAGGGCGTAGACGTAGGTCATTTGGCCGTCTTTGCCGCCCGCTTCATCTCCTGCTTGTGCGAGCGGACCTTGGCCAGCGACTCGGGGCCCGTGATGTCCGCCGCCGAACGGTAGGAGCCCTCCTCGCCGTAGGCCCCCGCCGCCTCGCGCCAGCCCTCCGGCGTGACGCCGAACTGCTTGCCCAGCAGGGCCAGGAAGATCTGCGACTTCTGCTTGCCGAACCCGGGCAGCGCGTTCAGCCGGGCGAGCAGCTCCTTGCCCGTCTTCGCGTCCCGCCACAGGGCCGTCGCGTCACCGTCGTACTCGTCCACGAGGTACTGGCACAGCTGCTGGATCCGCTTCGCCATGGATCCCGGATAGCGGTGCACCGCCGGCTTCTCGGAGAGCAGCGCGGCGAAGGCCTCCGGGTCGCGGGCGGCGATCTCGTGCGCGTCCAGGTCGTCGCTGCCGAGGCGCTGGGCGATCGTGTACGGGCCGGAGAAGGCCCACTCCATGGGGACCTGCTGGTCGAGCAGCATGCCGATCAGGGCGGCGAGCGGGCTGCGGCCGAGGAGTTCGTCGGCTTCGGGCTGCTGGGCGAGATGAATCGAGGGGCTCATGTCCCGATGATGACTCCGGCGCCGTCGCCACGCACGTCCCGTCCGGGTCTCGTCAGCGCCTGCCGGGTGCCCGTCAGGCGTGCGTGAGGCCCGCGCCGTCGCGTCGTACGCCTGCTCGTCGGCCCGGGCCTCGGTGAATCGGTCGAAGTATCTGCCCGTCACCCGCTCCAGCGCAGGGTCCCCGATCAGCCGCATCGTCGGCCGTACGCCGTCGTCGAGCGTGGCCTGCGGGGCACGGCCGATGTCGTGCACCATCCGGGTGTCCATCAGGGCGGCCGGGTGGAGGGCGTTGACGGTGATCCCGCTTCCCGCGAGCTCCTCCGCGAGGCTCATCGTGGACATGATCAGCGCGAGCTTGCTGCGGCAGTAGGCGTGGATGCCCTCGTAGCCGTGCTCCAGCATGACGTCGTCGAAGTCGACGGGCGCCTGCCCCTGCGACGCGACGTTGACGACACGGGCCGGCGCGGACGCGGCCGGCAGGGTGACGAGCTCGCGGGTCAGGACGTACGGCGCGAGGAGGTTCACGGCCAGCCGCAGTTCGTGGCCCTGGCGGCTCACCTCGCGCCGTGAGGTGTGGGGGCCGCCGCCGAGTCCCGCGTTGTTGACGAGCACATCGAGCCCCGGCTCGGCTTCCCGCACCCGCCGGGCCGGCTCGCGGACCTGGTCCAGGTCCGCGAGATCGGCCCGATAGGTACGGACAGCGCTGCCGGGAGCGGCGCCCCTCACCTCGTCGGCGGCGGCGGCGAGCCGTGCGGCGTCCCGCCCGTGCAGCAGTGTGGTCGCGCCGGCCGCGGCGAGGGCGAGGGCGAGTGCGTGCCCCATGCCCCGGGTGGCGCCGGTGAGGAGTACCGCCTTCCCGTCCAGGCGGTAAGGGTCCGTGTTCACGCCATGGCTATTCCCCCGTGGTGGAAGGACCCGTCCAGTCCGCCGCCACATGGCCGAGCCGTACCCGCTGCGGATGGTCGCCCACCGGCACGCTCGCCACCTTCCGGCCGGTCGCGAAGTCGATCGCCGTGACCGCGTCGGCGCCGCTCTCGGAGATGACGCAGGACTTCCCGTCCCCGCTCACGGTCGCCCAGTACGGCTTCGACGCCGCGACGAGCGGCCCCTCCTGGAGGCTCGCCCGGTCGACGACCGTCGCGTAGTCGTCCATCGTCCCGGCGATGCAGAGCTTGTCGCCCTTCGGGCTGATCGACATGCCGTGGTGGCGCGAGTCGTTGACCCAGGTCGTACGGTCCTCACTGGTGGCCGGGTTCTTCGGGAGGGTCTTCTGGCGGGTGATCCTGTCGGTGGCGACGTCGTACTCGAGGAAGCCGTTGAAGAAGGAGACCTGGAAGTAGAGCTTCGACTCGTCGGGAGTGAACGCCACCGGCCGGACCGCGTCGGACAGGTCCTTGCGGCCGAACGCGTCCAGCCGCTGCCGCATGTCGATGACCTTCACCGTCTCGTAGGTCTGCGCATCCACGACCGTGATCTTCCGGTCGCCCTTGGTCCAGTCGAAGAACGGATCGTCGAGTGCGGTGTTGACCTCGCCGATGGCCATGTTCCAGATGTACCTGCCGTCGGCCGTGAAGACGTTCTCGTGCGGCTTGTCGCCGGTCGTGAACGAGCCGGTCTCGCGGCCGGTGGCGATGTCGAGGACATGGACGGTGTTGGACGTGGACGCGGACACGGCGACGCGCTTGCCGTCCGGGGACACGGCCATGTGGTCGGAGCGGAAGCCGGACACGGGGAAGCGCCAGTTGACCTTGTTGGTCGCGACGTCGATCGAGACGACGTCGGCGAAGCTGGGCCGGGAGACGACGACGGCCGCCCCGTCGGGCGTCGAGTACATGTCGTCCACGAACTGGTCGTGGCCCTCGCCCACCGTCATCCGTATCCCGAGGAAGTAGGCGAGCTTCACGGGGTTGAGGTGGATCTCCAGCAGCCGTTCGTCCTTGTCGGGGACGACATTGATCCGGCCGACCTTCGCGAGGGCTCCGGACGACTCGAGTACGTCGGCGGTGCCTTCCCAGTTGTTGCCGACGAACAGCACCTCGCGGAGGCCGTCGGGGGACGTGGCCGCGGCCGCCGGGGGCGCGGACGTCGCGGTGAGGGCGAGTGCTGCGGCGAGGGCGGTGAGGGCAGGGGTCAGTGCTGTCTTCACGGTGCGCTCCTGAGGGTGTGGGGCAGGGGCGTGGGGCAGGAGGGAGACAGGAACTTACTCCGCGGTAAGGTACTGGCGGGTCAGATGAAAGACCAGAGTCCGCACCGGACTCGGTCCGGACTCAGCTCAGCCGGGCCGCCCGCAGCCGGAGATAGCGGCTCTCCGGGATGCTGAGCGTGCGCTGGGCCGCCCGCTGGTACGCCGCCCGCGCCCCCTCCCGGTCCCCGGCCCGCTCCAGCAGATGGGCCCGTACGGCATCGAGCCGGTGGTGCCCCGCCAACCGGTCCTCCAGCTTCGCCACTTCGGTCAGCCCCGCCTCCGGCCCCTCCACCATGGCCACGGCCACCGCCCGCCCCAGCTCGGCCATCGGCGAGGGTGCCCGGCTAACGAGCACGTCGTACAGGGCGAGGATCTGCGGCCAGTCGGTGTCCTCGGCCCGCGCCGCCTCGTCGTGGAGCGCGGCGATCGCCGCCTGCAACTGGTAGGCGCCCGCGGGCCCTTCGGAGAGGGCCTCCTCCACCAGGGCCGTGCCCTCGGCGATCGCGTCGCGGTTCCACAGCGTGCGGTCCTGCTCGTCGAGGGGGATCAGCTCGCCGTGCGGGCCGGTGCGGGCCGCGCTCCGCGCCTCGGTGAGGAGCATGAGGGCGAGCAGCCCGGTGACCGCGCCCTCCTGGGGAAGCAGCCTGCGCACGGCACGGGTCAGCCGGATCGCCTCGTGGGCCAGGTCGGCGCGGTGCAGGGCGGCGCCGGAGGTGGCCGTGTAGCCCTCGTTGAAGATCAGGTAGAGGACCTGGAGCACCGCCGCCAGCCGCCGGTCGCGGTCCTCGGGGCCCGGCGGGCGGAAGGGCACGTCCTTGATCCTCGCCTTGGCCCGGCTGATCCGCTGGGCCGTCGTCGCCTCGGGCAGCAGCAGCGCGCGGGCGATCTCCGCGGTCGTCAGACCGCCGACGGCCCGCAGCGTGAGCGCGATCTGCGCGGGGGGCGTCAGTTCGGGATGGCAGCAGAGGAACAGCAGCGAGAGGGTGTCGTCCTCGGACGGCGCCCTGCCCTCACCGGGCGGCGGGGCGACGAACGCGTCCCGGGGCGCGAGCTGTGCGGCCGTCTCCTCGCGGCGGCGCCGCGCCTCGTCGCTGCGCAGCTGGTCGGTGAGGCGGCGGGAGGCCACCTTGATCAGCCAGCCGCGCGGATTGTCCGGCACGCCTGCGTCGGGCCACTGCTGCGCGGCGGCGAGCAGCGCCTCCTGTACGGCGTCCTCGGCCGGGCCGAAGTGGCCGTACCGGCGTACGAGCGCGCCGAGGACCTGCGGCGCGTGCAGACGCAGCAGGTCCTCGACCTCGACCTCGATCGGGCGCTTCACCGGCAGAGGTCGCCCCCGGCGTCCTGGATCGGACGGATGACCACCGGGTAGTCGGGCGCGCCCTCGGGCATCGGGCACTGGGCGATACGGGCCGCGATCTCGGTGACCCGGTCGAGGCTCTCGCAGTCCAGCACCCAGTACCCGCAGAGCAGCTCCTTCGTCTCGCCGTACGGGCCGTCCGAGATGACCGGCCGGCCGTCCTCGCCCGCGCTCACGAAGCGGGTCTGCGCGGGCTCGACCAGGCCCTGCCCGTCCACGAGCTCACCGGTCTCGGCGAGATCGTTGTTGACGGCCTCCATGAAGGAGAACATCGCCTGCAGGTCCTTCTCGCTCCAGGCCGGGCTGTGCTCGGAGGCCTTGCCGCTCATCGCGTCGTAGTCGGCCTGCGAGCCCTGGACCATCACCAGATACTTCATGGTTCCGCTCCCTCGGGTGGGGTGCCGCCCCTTGTGGGCAACTCTCACAGGGGACGTCGGAGCGGACGACGGTTTCTCGACATGGCACGCGAGATTTTTTGCGGCCTTCGCGATGCGGCCTTCGCGATGCTCGCGTCAGGTGCCCTGCGACGCCTCCTCCCGCAGGCGCAGCACCTCGTACAGGACGCTGTTGACCGGCGTAGGCGTCCCCGTCCGCCCACCGATGCGCACCACCGCGCCGGTCAGGGCCTCCAGCTCGGAGGGGAGGCCGGCCACGAGGTCGCGGTGCAGCGACGTCGTGCCGGTGGCGGGCTGCTGGTCGAGGAACGCCATCGCCGTCGCCACGGCATCGTCCGGCAGTTTGACGTCCGTCGCCAGCGCCACCTGCCGGATCTCGGTCATCGCCGCCACGAGCAGCTGCCGCGTCCCCGGCCGGGTGCGCAGGACCCCGAACGGCACGTCCGTCACGGCGCCGAGCCCGCCGGGCGGCACCACGAACAGGAACTTGGCCCAGAGCTCGGCCCAGATGTCATCGGACACCACGGCCGTCACCCCGTCCGTCGCGTCGAGTGCGGCCCGAAGCCGCGCGACCCGGTCCGTCGGCCGGTTGTCCCACTCCGCGAAGGACAGCAAACCCGGTCCGCCGGCATGGCGTACCCGTCCGGGACCGTCGAGCTGGGCGATGATCTTCGCCGTGCCCGGCAGGACCGCGTCCCGGCCGATGGCCTCGGCGACCTCGGCGGGCGCCTCGACCCCGTTCTGGAGCGTCACGACGGCGGTGCCGGTGCCCAGGAGCGGAGGCAGTGCGTCGACGGCGGACGGCAGTTGCCACGTCTTCACGCACAGAAGTACGTAGTCCACCTCGCCGATCTCCGCGGTGTCGTCCGTCGCCCGGGCCGGTGACACGGTGAAGTCGCCCGCCACGCTCTCCACGGTGAGCCCGTCGCGCCGGAGAGCTTCGAGGTGGGGGCCGCGGGCGACGAAGGCGACGTCGTGGCCGGCGAGCGCGAGACGGCCGCCGAAGTAGCCGCCGACACCGCCGGTACCGATCACGGTGATCTTCAGGGGATTCGTCGCGCTCATGGGGCCACCTTCAGCAGCAGCTTGCCCGTCGAGGTCCGCCCGCCCATCAGCGCGTGCGCCCCGGCCGCGTCCTCCAGCGGGAACTCCGCGGTGACCGGCAGCGCCACGACTCCGTCCGTGGCGGTACGGAAGGCGCGTTCGGCCAGCGCACGCAGCGCCTCGGGGGCCGTCTGCGCGAGCGAGAGGATGGAGAAGCCCGCGACCGCACGGCCGGATCCGTAGAGCTCGGCGGGGCCCACCTGCCAGGGCTCGGCCCCGCTCGCGTTGCCGTACGACACGATGCGCCCGAAGACGGCGAGTGCGTCGAGACCGCGGCGGAGGGTGTCACCGCCCACCGGGTCGAGCAGCAGATCGACGCCGCGGCCACCGGTGGCGCGGCGGACCTCCTCCGGGAACGAGTCGCCGACGAACACCTCGTCGTAGCCGTGCTCCAGGGCGTGCCCGGCCTTCGCGGCCGACGACACCACGCCGTACACGGCCTTCGCGCCCGCCGCCCGCGCCAGCTGTCCGGCCACCGTGCCGACGCCGCCCGCCGCGCCGTGGACCAGCACGGTCTCGCCGGCGCGCAGCCTTCCCACCTCGTGCAGCAGGGCGTGCGCGGTCGGCAGCACGGTGGGGAGCGTCGCGCCGGTGCGCGGGTCCACCCCTTCGGGCAGCGCGAACACGGTGGCGGCCGATACGGCCACGACCTCGGCGTACCCGCCCGCGGCGGTGAGCGCGGCGACCTCCTGCCCCGGGCGCAGGTCCGTCACGCCGGCGCCGACGGCGCGGATCCGGCCCGAGACCTCCAGGCCGGGTACGTAGGGCAGGGCGGCCACCCGGTAGCCCTCGGCCCGCGCCTTGAGGTCCGCGAAGTTCACGCCCGCGTAGGCCACGTCGACGGTGACCTGACCGGGTCCCGGATCGGGTGCGGCGGTCCGTACGACCTTCAGCACCTCGGGACCGCCGTACTCATGGATCTCGACCGCACGCACAGGAGCACACACCCTTCCAAGGTGTCCAAGTCCAAGTTGGCCAGGTGTTCAATGGGAGTCGAACACTCGGAGTGTATGATCCTCATCGAACACTCGGCAAGGGAACGGGGAGGACAGGCCATGACCGACGGGACGGCGGCGAGCGGCGGGCACCGCGCCGCTCCTGTGCACACGCACCCCGACGAGGTCCCCGTCCTGGTCGCCCTCTCCGCGCTCGCCGACCCCGTGCGCATCCAGCTCGTGCGCGAGCTCGCGGGCTCCGCCGACTGGACGCGCGCCTGCGGCAGCTTCGACGTACCGGTCGGCAAGGCCGCCCTCAGCCACCACTTCTCGGTCCTGCGCGCGGCCGGCCTGGTCGAACAGCGCGATGTGGGACCCAAGCGCGTCAACCGCCTGCGCCGCGAGGAGTTCGACGCGCGCTTCCCCGGGCTGCTGGCCCTGGTCCTGCGCCCGGACGAGGACCGCCGCCGGGAGGCCGGACCCGGCGCTCCCGACGGCGGCTGAAACTCAGGGCGCCTGCGGGTCGAGCACCGGGATCAGCTGCTCCTCCTCATAGCGGAGGTGGCTCTCCAGCTCGTCCGTGAGCCGCTCCACCTCGGCGCGGACCTGTGCCGCGTCGGTCCCTTCGGCCGTCACGACCTTCCGCAGGTCCTCGACGAGCTCGGCGATCCGCACGTGCTCGTCCCGCAGCCGGTCCAGGACCGGGGCGAGCTCCGGACGGCGCTGCGCGAGGAGCGGGAACATCCCGGCGTCCTCGCCGGTGTGGTGGTTGTGCACTCCGGCGCAGACGGTCAGGCAGTTCACGCGGAGCTGGGCCCCGATGCCGACGCCGGATCCCCGCTCGGAGTCCGACTGCGACGCCGACTGCCACGCGGCGATTTCCTCGCGGATCAGCGCCAGCTCGCGCCGGAACCCGTCGTGCACGGCCTTGACGGCCGCCCCGAACGACGCCGCGGCGATGTTCGGCGGACCGGGGATCTCCTGGAGGGCGACCACGGGGATCGTCCGCTCCGTCCTCGCCTGGTAGTCGGCCCACCCGGGATCGGCCTCGACCGCTCGGGCGAAGGCGCGATCGCGCTCGGCGCCTTCCAGGACGACGGCCTCGGCCTCGTACGTGAAGACTCCGGCCTCGACGGTGACGCGTGGGTGGGCGACCAGGTTGTGGAACCAGTCGGGATGCCTCGGCGCGCCACCGGCCGATGCGATGACCAGGACGCGCTCGCCGCCGTCGGGCAGATAGCCCACGGGCGTGGTGTGGCGGGCGCCGGATCGCGCCCCGGTGGTGGTGATCAGGAGCAGCCGGCCGCCCTCGAAGGGGCCGCCGACACGTCCGCCGTTGGCACGGAACTCGTCGATGATCTGCTGATTGAAGTCGTGGGGCATGCGCTGCTTTCTTCTCGGGGGTCGAACGAAAACGCCGAACGGCAACGGAGAAGAAAGAAGAAGGCGGGCCTCTCGCCCGCCCCGCGCTCACGCCAGGGCCGGGTACCCCACTCGCTCTTGGCCCAAGGCCGACCCGGCAGTCACGGCGTCAACCGTAGAGCGACAATCGCCCCCGGGCAACGGCGTATTCGAGCCCGGAACCGGAGGTGTGTTCAACGACCAAGTCGCAGCGACGATGAGCCAACTCGTCATCGCCGACGGCCCGTCCAGTCCGGGCGGTGCCCAGGAGGTGACGGCGATTCTCGGCGGTCCGCCACTGCTCCATCAGGCCGGGTCCGGAGACGTACCGGGTCCGGCCCTACTGCTGCATGGCGTAGGTGCCGTGGCCCAGGCGGCACGGGCCGCGGCTGGATGGTGGGCGACGCTGCCCGGGGAGGCCCGTTCCGCCGCAGACCGGTGGCGTCACCTCGCGGCACAGTGGGGCGAGATCGCCGCGCGCGCGGTCGGCCAGGCTTCCGGCAGTGCCCGGGTTCCCGGCACAATCTGTGGGGGAACCCGCCTTGCACGTGTGACATGACTCGGCCGCACCGGCAGCCGGCGACATGCCCAGCGCTGCGTTACGGGAAAGTGGCGTGCGGTGCTCGGCGCGGAACGGGTTCCTGTGAATCGGGAGCAACCAGCCTCTAACCGCCGGGAAACCGCGCCGGGCATGCGGGTTCCTATCGTCGTCGGACGTGATGAAGCGCACCCGGCGGCGCGTTCTGCCGCGACTGTTCACCCTGCCCGGCTGGAGTACGATCCGCGGCCGTATGGCCGTCGTGCTCGCCGTACCCACCTGTCTCCTGCTGGTCGTGACCGGCCTCGGTGTCGCCGACCGGGCAGCCGACTGGTCCGTGGCACGTGAGAGCGCCGATCGGGTCGAGCTCGCGCTCGGGGCCCAGGGCCTGGTGCGAGAGCTGCAGCGCGAGCGCGGCCTCACCAATGGGCTGCTGGGCGGTGCCAGGAAGTACCGCGAGGACGTCGACGCCCAGCGCACACGCACCGACACCGTCCGCACCGCGTTCGGCTCCCTGCTCGAGTCGGATGGCGCGGGCGGGGACACCGCCGAGACCTTACTAAGCGCGCTCGACCCGGTCTCGGAGCTGGTTTCCGTGCGCAGCCAGGTCGACAGCGGCACTGCCGAGCGCGCCGCGACGCTGGCCGCGTACACCAAGGCGATCGACGGACTGATCGGCGCCGTGGCGGTGGAACCGGCCGGCGGCGACGGCGCTCTCGCCGAGGCGATGGGGGCCCTGCAGACTCTCGCCAGGGCCACGGAGGCGGTGGCACTCGAGCGTGGCTTCCTCAACGGGGTCTTCGCGGCGGGACGCTTCAAGGGGACCGAGTTCCTCGACTTCACCGAGGTACGGGCGGATCGGCTGGCCTTCCTGCGTCACTTCGCCGAACTCGCCACCCCCGACCAGCAGTCCGCGCTCGACGCCGCCTTCGCCACCGGCGACGCCCGACGCGCACTCGGCTACGAGAAGCAGGCCGAAGGCGGAGCCGACGGCAGCCGCCTCACGGTGGACCCCGGCCGCTGGTGGTCATCGATGACCTCACTCGTCGACCGGCTCCACGGCGTCCAGCGGGAGATCGGTGCCGACGTCCGAACGCGCGCGGACCGGATTGGCGACGAGGCCACCAGCGAGCTGGGCGGCTTCATCGGACTTGGGGTCCTGATCCTCACGGTCGCCGCCGCACTCGTCGTGCTGTCCGCCCGCTCGATCACCCGGCCCCTGGTCGAGATCGCCGAAGAGGCCGACGCGGTCGCCCGCACTGGGCTGCCCGCAGCTGTCGCCCGTATCCAGGAGGCCGAGGCGGGCGAAGAACTCGTCTCTGTGCCGCCCCGCCAGGTGCCCGGCAGCGCCCTGGAGCTCGTCCGGCTCGCCACCGCCCTGCACAACGTCGAGCACACGGCCATCGCCCTCGCGACCGAGCAGGCTGTGCTGCGCCGCAACAGCTCCGAATCGCTCGCCAGCCTCGGCCGCCGCAATCAGGCACTGCTGTCGCGCCAACTCGGCCTGATCACCGCGCTGGAGAGTCAGGAGGTCGATCCGGACGCACTCGGCGAGCTCTTCCAACTCGATCACCTGGCCACCCGGATGCGTCGCAATGCCGAGTCGCTGCTCGTGCTCGCGGGGGAGGAGCTGCCCCCGCGCACCTGGGCGGGACTGGTGACGGCGGCCGAGGTGGTGCAGTCGGCGATCGCCGAGGTCGAGGAATACCAGCGCGTCGTCGTGGTCGACGTACAGGCGGGTCGGATCCGCGGCCGGGTCGTCGCCGAGCTCTCCCATCTGCTCGCCGAGCTCATAGAGAACGCGCTGGTCTTCTCGCCTCCCTCGCGCCCGGTCGAGATCTATGGCTGGCGCGACGGCGGTGAGTACTGCCTCGCAGTCGTCGATCGCGGTTCCGGCATGACCGCCGAGGAACTGGCCCGCTCCAACGCCCGGCTCGCGGGCCTGGAGTCCTTCCTGGTCGCCCCGACCCGCTACCTCGGCCACTACGTCGTCGGCACTCTCGCGGCCCAGCTCGGCGCCCAGGTCGATCTGCGCCCCACGGGAGGGCCGGGCGGGAGCACCGCCGGAGTCACGGCGTACGTGGCCTTGCCGGCCACTCTCGTGGATGTACCGGAGACGCAGTCGGCGGCGGCAGGCTGAACCGGGGCGACCGGGCCCGGCCGTCCGGGGCCGGCCGACCGGGAGAATGACGAAAGCCCCGACCGGGATCCCGGTCGGGGCTTTCGGCAGGTGCAGAACGGGTCCGTTGACGGGACCGTTATCGGGCCGTGCCGAAGTCCTGCGTCCAGTAGTCGTTCGGCTGCGCGAGGCCGACGCCGATCTCCTTGAACTCACAGTTGAGGATGTTGCGCTTGTGGCCGGGGCTGGTCATCCAGGCCTGCATGACGCTCTCGGGGGTGGAGTAGCCGTACGCGACGTTCTCGCCGTAGGTGCTCCAGTTGTAACCGGCACGCGTGATCCGGTCGCCCGGGTTCGATCCGTCGGACCCCGTGTGGGACATGTTCTTGTGGGCCGCCATGTCCGCGCTGTGGGCCTGAGCGGCCTTCGTCAGCGTCGCGTTGACGGTCACCGGCGAGCATCCGGCCTTGCTGCGCTCGCTGTTGACGAGCTGCACGACGCGGGCCACGGCGCCGGACGCGGGCGCGGCGGGGGTGGTGGAGGCGGCCGGGGCCGGCTTGGCGGTGCTCGGAGCGGTGGGCTTCGAGGTGCTCGGGGGCGCGGTGGGGGTCTTCGAGGCCGGCGCGGACTGCTCCGCCCCGCTCTGCTTCTGCCTCCAGTCCCAGCCGCCGTGCTTCTGCTTCCAGTCCCCGCCGTCGTGCGACCACCGCTGATCGGCGGCCGCGTTCTGCCACTGTCCCCAGGACTTCCCGTCCTGGTTCTCCTGCGAATCCACACAGGCCATGGCGACGGAGGGCACACCCACCGCGCCCAGGGCGACGGCCGCGATGGCTATCTTCCGGTAGTGCGTCTTCCTGCGGTGCTTCCTCATGCATGACCTCACTTGGTGATCGCGGAGCGTCCCCGGTGCGGCCAGCTCTGTCCAGACACTGCACCTGAGCTGCGGGGACGCCTTGCGGGCCGCCATTGTTAGAAGCACGCGGAGCGCAGGGCAACGAGCGCTCGTACTATCCGGCTTCGTAGTGACCTACGGCCCTTGAAAAGAGCGCACAGGCGTGCTGGACCGGCTTGCGGAACTCCGGAACCATCTGTCGCTCCGTCAGAAGTCCCTGTTTGCAAAAGGAACGAGCGGCGTTGCAGGGGGCATCGAACACCCTCGGATCCCGTGCGAGATATGTCTACGTCAAGACGGACAAATCTCACTATGTCGGCTGGGGTGATCGCTACTATTCGGTCGTCTTAGTTCCGGAAATCGAAGTGACGGATGTCACGGAACCATCGGTTTCGGTACGCGAAGAAGGTGCCGCCCGCCGGCCCGCTCCGGCCGGTGCGGAGCGCGAGCCGGTGGCCCGGTTTCAGGGCCTCGTGGTCCCTGAAGCACGGTGATCACCGCAGACAGCGGCCGGCTGAGCGGCGCCGGGCGCGTTCCGGCCGCCGAACCCCAGGCGGTATGCGCCGCCGGCTCGACATCGCGATGATCCTGGTCGGCGCCCCGAGCGTGATCTTCCTCGACGAGCCCGCCACCGGGCTCGACCTGTGCAGCCGCCGCAACATGTAGGAGATCTCCGCGACCTGGTGGATGGCGGCGTCACGGTCTTCCTCGCCATGCAGTACCCCGAGGAGGCCGACCGGCTCGCAGACCGGATCGCGGTCCTCAGCCAGGGCGGGCTCGTCGCCCAGGGCACCCCGGGACGAGCTCAAGCGTCTCGTCCCCGGCGGTCACGTCCGTCTGCGGTTCGGCGACGGGGTCGCGTTCGAAGCAGCCGCCCGGGCAGCCAGGAGCAGGACCTCGGTCATGGCTCGGCAATGTACAGAATTCTTGACTTCATGTGCGCATAGCTTTACCTTCTCGGTGTCAAGTTTGTTTTACAGGGGGAGAGTTGACGTGACCTTCGAAGAGAAACGCGCATGGATCATGGGGGTGGTCGCGGTCGTGGCGTACACGGCCTACCTCGCCATCGTTCTCGGCCGGGCTGAGCACACCCCGCTCGCCGAGGTGTCGTACGTACCGACGCTGCTGTGGACCGTCGGCGCCGCGGTCGCGGCGGCGATCGCGGTCGAGGTCGTGGTCGCGATCGCCTCGCCCAAGGACACCCACAGGAAGGACCAGCGCGACAGGGAGATCACCCGGTTCGGCGAGTACACGGGCCAGTCGTTCGTCGTCATCGGGGGAGTGGCGGCCCTCGCCATGTCGATGGCCGAGCTGGACCACTTCTGGATCGCCAACGCGATCTATCTGGCCTTCGTCCTGTCGGCTGTCCTCGGTTCGGTGGCGAAGATCTCCGCCTACAGGTGGGGCTTCCAGCCGTGGTGAAGCCGACCCGCGTCACGAACACGATCCGGTCGCTCCGCTTCACGCACGGAGAGATGACCCAGGCGGAGCTGGCGGACCGGATCGGCGTGACCCGCCAGACCGTCATCGCCATCGAGAAGGGCCGCTACTCGCCCTCGCTCGAGATGGCCTTCCAGATCGCCCACGTGTTCAGAGTCCCGCTCGAGGAGGTGTTCCAGTACCCGGACGGCGAAGGACGCCAAGGGGCCGAGGGGACCGAAGAGGCCCAAGGGGCCGAAGAAGCCGAAGGAAGCGGACGCAGCGAAGGAGAGGCACCATGAAGGCCATCGTGCACGACACTTACGGCTCGTCCGACGTGCTGGAGCTCAGGGACATCGACAAGCCGTCGGCCGGCGAGGGCGACGTGCTCGTACGGGTGCACGCAGCCGCCGTCGACGCGGGCGTCTGGCACCTCATGACCGGCCTGCCGTATCTCCTCCGCCTCATGGGCTACGGGTTGCGCGCTCCCAAGGTCCGCGTCCGGGGCAGGGAGGTCGCCGGACGTGTCGAGGCCGTCGGCGCCGGGGTCACCCGGTTCCGGCCCGGCGACGAGGTGTTCGGCATCTGCGAGGGCTCCTTCGCCGAGTACGCGAGCGCCCCGGAGGACAGGTTCGTACCGAAGCCCGCGAACCTCACCCTCGAACAGGCGGCGGCCGTTCCGATGTCCGCGCTCACCGCGCTCCAGGCCCTGCGCGACGTGGGACGGGTGCAGCCGGGGCAGAAGGTCCTGATCATCGGCGCCGCGGGCGGGGTGGGCACCTTCGCGGTGCAGCTGGCCAAGGCGTTCGGAGCGGAGGTCACCGGCGTCTGCAGTACGACGAAGACGGACCTGGTCCGCTCGATCGGCGCGGACGACGTCATCGACTACACCCGGGAGGACGTCACCGACGGGACGCGCCACTACGACCTCGTCGTCGACACCGCAGGCAACCGCCCGCTGTCCCGGCTCCGGCGTGCCCTCGCCCCGAGGGGAACCCTGGTCATCGTCGGAGGCGAGGGCGGCGGACGGTGGTTCGGCGGCACGGATCGCGTCCTGCGGGCGGTGATGCTGTCACCGTTCGTGCGCCACAAGCTGCGCGGGCTGGTCTCGGTGGAGCGCCACGAGGACCTTCAGACCCTGCGGGAACTCATCGAGGCCGGCAAGGTCGCGCCGGTCGTCGACGCGACGTACCCGCTGAGCGAGGCCCCCGAGGCGATCCGGTATCTCCAGGGGGGCAACGCACGCGGCAAGGTGGTCATCACGGTGTGAGGCGGGCGACGCGTCCGGTGTCTCAGGTGCCCGGCTTGCGGCCGTAGACGAAGACGTCGTCGCCGTTGCGCAGCAGGTTCCAGTACGTGGAGGCGGCGCCCTTGGTCATGTTCACGCACCCGTGCGACCCGGGCGGTGCCCACACACTGATGCCCACCGAGTGGAAGGCCTGGCCGCCGTCGAAGAACTGGCTGTACGGCATCGGCACGTTGTACAGGCTGGACACGTGGTCGATGTGCCGCCAGTAGATCTTCTTCAGCCCGGTGCGGGTCTCGTGCCCGTCACGTCCGGTCCGCACCGGGACCGGTCCGTACACCAGCTTCGTGCCGTCCTGGATCCAGCTCAGCTGGAGGGTGAGGTCGACGCAGGCGATACGGCCCTTGTTCGTCGGGCACTTGCCGGACTTGTTCGGGTTCGACCCGACGGCCTTCTGCTTGGTCATCAGATCCATGACGCCCCAGGTGATCGGCCCCGCCAGCCCGGCGTTCGGGGTGATCGAGTGCTTCGTCTGGAATGCCTGGATCGCCTTGCAGTCCGTGGCCGACTGCTTCCCGTCCACCGGGAGCCCGAGGAACCGCTCGACCTGCTTCTGGTACGGCCCCGTCTGCGTCGTGCACGAGGTCGCCGCCTGCGCGGTCGTGCTCCCCATGACGAGAGTGAGCGGCGCCATCAGCGCGGCGATCCCGAGTGCGACGACCCCTCGTCTGCGTGTGTCCCCCACTGCTGTCGACTCCTCATGTCCGTGCGCCTGCGGCGAGTGTGGTGCGAGTTCCGCCTGGTAGACGGCGGAGGGGACGCAGTAGTTGCACGCGGGAAGGGGACAGTTCCGTAACGGCCGCGGTCACCTGCCGCGGCGGGGGTCGTCCACCGGCCGTCCACGGTGACGACGAAGGCCGGACCGTCGAAACGGTCCGGCCTCTTCGCCCGGCCCGGTGGCCGGTGGCGTCGTCAGCTTCCGGGCTGCAGGATCGCCCAGGCGTCGCCCGGCGCCGACTCGGTCCCGTCGGCGAGGACGGCGGTCACCCAGTAGAAGTGGGTCGTACCGGTGGCGGCCGTGGTGTCCGTGTAGGAGAGACCGGTGACCGGCTCCGCCGTCAGCGGCTCGTACGTCCCGGCGTCGCCGTTCCAGCGGTGGACGCGGTATCCGGTCGCCTCCCCGACCGCGTCCCAGCCCAGCTCCACCGCCTGGCCCGAATCAGCGGCCGTGGCGGTGAGGTCGAGCGGAGCGCCCGCCGGGGTGTCGACGGAGGGGGTCAGGTCCAGCTCCGTCACCTCGGCGAACGTCATGGCCTCCGGGTTCAGGTACAGCGTGTAGAGGGAGTTCCCCGAGGTGTCCACGGCATCCACGGAGTAGGTCAGGGTCTCGCCGTCCGGCAGCTCCCTGTCCACGTAGTGCGTGGTGCCGGCGTCGACCTCGGCCAGATTGCACCAGCAGGGAAGCTTCTCCACCGGCTCCCTGCGGATGACGAACTTCGCGATGTCGGGGGCCGTGCTGGGATCCCAGTCCAGCACCACGCCGTAGGGCGTGGCCTTGGCCGTCACCCCGGTGACGGCGGGCGGGGGCGTCCGGTCCACGCGCGTGATCGCATAAGGAGCGGACCGCTCCGACTCCCGGCCCTGGGCGTCGACCGACGTCACCGCGTACTGGTACGCGGTCCTGGCGACCGCCGTGCGGTCGGTGCAGTAGTGGACCTGCACGTACGGGGTGGAGCCGCCCTCCCCGAAGTCCTCGCACGTGACGGCGTGCCAGGAGGGGTCGGCCGAGCCGGGCTCGGAACGGTAGACGCGGAATCCCGTCGTCCCGGCGTTCAGACGCGCCTCCCAGAGCAGGCGGATACCGGTGTCCGCCTCGTTGTTCTCGGCGTGGTAGAGCCCGGGAACGGCCGTGGGCCGGGTGTAGGACAGCACGGTGGACGCCGCCGATGTGTTGCCCGCCGCGTCGGTGGCGGTCACCTTGTAGTAGCGCGCCGTGCTGTAGGGGACGTCGGTGAGGGCCAGCGTCGTCGCCTTCGTCGTACCGGCGAGGGAGTACGGCCCGGTGGCCGAGTCGGCCCGGTACACCTTGAAGGCGGAGCCCGCCTCGCTCGCCTTCCAGCCCAGGGTCACGTCCCACTGGCTGTCGGCCGCCGTCAGGCCCGTGGGCGCCTGCGGAGCCGTCCGGTCGACGGTCGTGACGGGCAGATCGATGCCGGAGGACGAGGTGTTCCCCGCGATGTCCACGGCGTCGACGCCGAAGCGGTGGACCGCACCCGTGGCGGGCAGCGTCGTCGTGTAGGAAGTGGCGGTCGTCCGCACCACCTGGGTGCTGGTGCCCGGCCTGCGCAGGTACACCTTGTACCCGGCGAGATCCATCTCCTTGTTCCTCGACCAGGTGAACGTGGCCTTGCTGGTGGCCTTGTCGTACGCGACCTTCGCGCCGGTCGGAGCGAGCGGGGCGGTCTTGTCGACGGTGGCCGAGGTCCTGGGCGCGTAGCTGAACTTGACGTTCGCGCTGCCGGTGAAGGCGGCGAAGTCGACGCGGATGGTGTGGGTGCCCTTGGGAACGGTGACGTAGACCGTCTTGCTGCGGGTCGACGAGACGTTGGACCACAGATCGATCTTGCGGGTGCCGTCGAGGTAGACGCGGACGGCGTCCTGGACGGCCACGCTGAAGGTGAAGGGCCCGCCGGAACCGAAGTCGCGGGTCGTCGTCCAGCGGACCCCGAAGTTGTCGCGCGGCAGCGTGACGCCCGCGGGGTCCCCGGTGCCGTAGCTCTCGCTGATCGCGGAGTCGCACGCGGTCAGTTTCGGAGTGCCGGCGAATGTGGTGTTCGCGTAGTACGACGCCTTCCAGACGCCGGCGGCGCAGGTGGTCGCGGCCTCCGCACCGGATGCGGGCAGCGCGAGGCACGCGACGGCCCCCGCGAGGGCCGTCCCGATGGCTCTGCCGGTGGCACGGTGGCGCCGTGTGCGGCGACTCCTCGTCAATGTGTTCATGATCCCCTCCCCAGAGGAGGGCAGCATGGCATATGCCCGGTGGGCCGCGAAAACCACTTCTCGGCGGCCGGCGCGGGCGTTCCGGTGTGCCTTTACCGCCCGGCGCCGCGAGCGACGCTCACTTGCCCTTGCCCTCCGCGAGGGTGTGCGCGACAAGGGCGTTGGCGTGGCCGTGGCCGAGTCCGTGCTCGGTTTTGAGCCAGGAGACGAGTTCCATGTGCCTGGTCAGCGGCGAGGAGCGGATGAGGTCCTTCCACTCCGCGACCGGGCGGCCGTACTTCTTCTCGATCGAAGGGAAGTAGCCGGCCGGGCCCTTCACGGTTTCCGTCATGTCCGCAGTCCCATACGTCGGTGCCGAGTGATCCCGGAGTGTCGCTTCGTTCGCCGTGGCGCCGGGGTGCCACGGCGTTGTTGCTTGGAGGACCGACGGAGAAGAGCAGAGTGATCGGTTCGGTGAAGTGTCCTGGGTCACATCCGGCCGAGAGGCGCACGGCCAGGTGCGCTGCGTCCGAGACGCTGGGCGGCTCCGAACCGACGTCGGACCACACCACGCTCGTCCCCGGTGGCAAGGTCGTCGCGATCGCGGCAGCTGAGGGCGCCTGCCTGCCCCACGGATGGCGAATCAGCCGATGCACACACCGATCAGGCACACCTGCGTCGGTGACGTCGGCGCCTCCACCGGCGCTGTCGGCAGGATGTTCACGATCGATGAACCTGCGCCGGGGTGTTCGGCAGCGGCCGGCGCGGTCGTCTCCGGGGCCGTGGCCGGGGCCTCGGCGTCGCCGACGTGTGTCCCCTCGGCCGACGCGGGTGCGGTGCGCGGCCCGGCGCTCAGCGACGCGGAGGGCCGGACCGCAGCGGCGGTTTCCGGCGGCCGGCCCGTCGTCGCGGCGGGGGGTATGGCGGCGGTGGTGTTCTGCCGGCGGCCGGTCGTCGCGGGCGGGCGACTGCCGGGATGCCGCGTGACCGGGGTGTCCGGTTGCTCCGACGGCGAGCCGGTGGTCGCAGTCCCGGGCGTGGCGGCGGTCACCGGCTCCGGCGGCGGAGCCGCGTGGGTGTGGCTGGTGGAAGGCCTGCCGTTCGGCAGCGCGGCAACGGTCAGGCCGCCACCGACGAGGGCAACGGCCGTTGCGGCCAGGGCCCGACGCCGGTTCTTCTTCCAACGCGCCAGCTGCCGGCGCCGAGCCGCCCGGCCCTGTCCGGTGGAGGCGGCGCCTTCGAGGCCGCCGGCCGATCCCATGCCCGATGCCTCCGCCTGCGCGTCTTCGGACGCGCCACTGCCGACCGGTGCGGCGCCGGAGTGACGAAGGCCGGGGGTGACTGGTTTGGTGGTCAGGCTGGAATGGGGATCCAGGCTCCTCGGCCGTCGAAGAGCTGGGTAACCACGTCGAGCAGGTTCTTGCCCTGTTTC